>JBCCTX010000137.1:0-19362 GCA_039197765.1 Bacteroidota bacterium | reverse complement strand
ATGGTTCATAGCCTAGCTAACCTAGAGTACCATCATTTTAAGTATCCCAATCATCGTATGCCTGGCCAGGTTCACCTTCACTTTTTAGGGGCAGCAGCTCTGAGTTTTGGAGAGAACATAAAGCTTGAAGAAGAGGATATAATGGAAATCAATTGGTCGGGAATGGGGAGGGCTTTAAGCAATCCTTTGGCAATCTCAAATGAAAAGGAAACCATGCAAGCTATTAAGAGTTTAAGTTGAGTAACTACCAGAGCTAGAACAGTCCGTTCCCACTGGGAAGAATTGAAAATCCTCTGATAAGTACCTAAGCAAAAGAATTGCGGTAATGAAAGCGTCCATTATCTTCATGTGTACCCTAAAGGGTTTTATAATCGACTGATTTTTACCGCAGAGTTTTGTGAGATAGACCCCTGTTATCCCCTTAGAAAGGGGATGGGGAGGTACACAGAGAGACCGAATTTACCTTGTTAGGTATTTAACGCTTAATTACCCTCTTTTTTCTCTTTTAATTACTCCTTGATCCTCTGTGGTAAAATAAAAAGGTTCAAGGAAACTTTGGTTTCATCTGACTTAAAGAATAAATACCGAATCGGTTTTACTCTGGTACTTATCCTTGTGTTGAAATTCAATTCACATCCTATATCCAAGCGGTTATGTTGAAGAATTAACTCATCGCACCAGTAAGACATTTCCTGTCTGGCGTTCAATTCTTCTTTGGCCCGCATCATCAAATCCCTCCCATTCTAATTGCCAAAAATAGACTCCTTCTTTTGCTGGATTTCCATTGGGAATCGTTCCATCCCAACTTCCTTGTAGGTCTTCTGTCGAAAAAACTTGCTTCCCCCAACGGTCAAAAATGTATAGCTGGATTTTGTCCACAAATTCTGTAGAATAAGTGAATTCATCATTGAACTGGTCTCCATTGGGGCTAAAGACGTTGGGCATAGTGAGTTTGGCTGGGCAACGCTCATCGATGCTGAAAGTATCTACTCCTACACATCCATTTAAATCTGTAACAGCAACGTAATATTCCCCCCCTACTTCAATTAATCGGGTTTCTTGGGAAGACCCATCTTCCCATAGGTAGGTAGGAAAAGAACCTGGGGAAATTTCTACACGTTCTCCTTTTGGTGGACAAAAGAAGGTATCTACTCCTAGGTTGGGTTGGGGATTGGCAAAGACAGTTACCTCTGTCTGAGCTGGGAAAGTGGGGCAATTTTCGGTCTGCCCAATGACCGAATAGGTTCCAGTCATTTGAGGCTGGGCATTGGGCCGGGTAACTGCAGCGCTTTGGGAAGAAAAGCCGTTTGGTCCGTCCCATGTAATAGTCGTTCCTGGCGTCTGAGCTACTTCTATCTTAAGGGTATCTCCTTGGCAGAGCAATTGTGATTCTGAGATGGTCAATTCCTCTTTACTACTCACTTCTACAGTCCCTTGAATCGAATTTTCAGTAGCTAAACACTCGTCTCTTACTTGGACGGTTATGTCAAAGGTCCCGGTATTCTGGTAGGTATGTTCTGGGTTGGCCCCTGCTGAAACTGACCCATCTCCCAAATCCCATTCAAAGCTAAACCTTTCAGGGTTTAAGTCTAGGCTTACAGAGACCGGGTCTCCTACACAAGCATCTAAGGGGGGTAACTCTGCATTAAATTTAAAGAAACTCGACCCTCCATTATATGCATAGGATTCCACATCTCCGTAGCCATAGGCAATGGCGGAAACTCCACAGCGACTGGATTCTAGGGTATGGCTTCCTGATCTTAGTTCCACAGAAGCGTAGGCATATTCTGGATTAGGACGCAGTACAGAAAATTCTCCTCCAAAGTCTGAAATAGGTCTTCCATCTAGGAGGACAAAAGCTGTATCAGCAGTTGTTGTGGTAATATTTAGGTAGTGCTCATCAATGGCTTGGAAAGAAGAACTGAAGAATGTGAGTTTTTGACGAGTTTGTTCTATGCTGTTGATTAGGACCATAGAGGGATCTCCTATAGGATGACTAGTACATTCTGTACCAATTATAAACTGTGCAAGCATTACGGGTTTACTCGCTTCAATGAAAGAGGCATCATCTTCTCTGTACTCTACGTGCTCTCCTCTATTCAATTCGTAGACAGTCGTATCGTTTTCAGTGCTAATAATTATGGAGGTATTATCCTCAGCGGCCAGTACCTTAAATATATCGAAGGGATTTTCTCGAAAGGGTACTGTGACGAAGGACTTCCCCCAGGTACTTACGGGATACATTTGTTCGAGGAGGTTGTCGCGAAACTCACAGGCAGTAGGAACTTGTGTCCAGGCATTACCCGACAAGAGCGCTATTTTTTTATTACTTTTCACATAAGTACCGCTTAGGTCTCCCTGCCAGGTAGCAGCCTGCACCTGATAGCTCTGGCCTCTTTGCAGGGTTATTTTATAGAGTCCGCTTGATAGACTTCTGCCTTTGCTAGGACTACTCAGTTCAATTTCTACCTCCGTATCATCCTCCGTAGCAATTATTAGAAATTCAGAGGGATAATCTGTCCCCCCTATTTGAATACCCGTATAGGACATTATAAAGTATTCCAGCCCTAAGGATTCAATAGGAAGTACCACTGAGGCTTCTGACCTCATTCCGAAATATTGGTGAATATAAACAGAGGAAGGGGCATCCATCACAATTTGAATTCCTTTTGCATTTTTGAATTCTGATCCTACGTGTTCTGCACTCGGAAGCAGCCTGACAATAGAAACCGTATTTGCCTGCACCTGGATCGGCAGTTCCCAATTGGCACCTGGCATAGATATAACGCCCGTAGTATTTTCGGTGGACGTAATCATGGCTACCATGTTATTTTCTCCCGTGTCCCTGTGCTCCATGAAGCCAAACCAGAATTCTGTTCCTTCATTGGTTTGTCCATAAAGGGTGAAGGAGAAGCTCCACAAAAGAAACAGTCCCGCAAAGCTTCGGGAGATCATAAGCATGTAGTTGGTAATTGAATGAAAAATGAAGGTAAGGATATTTCCCTTCTGGAAGAAATCAATAGGGATATATGTGGGAATCCCTCCGAATATCTGCCCCCAGTAATTTTGAACTGCTCGCGTATTTTCTTAGTTTCTATAGCATGTATAAGTCTAGTTTTTTTAGGGAATCGTACCAGGTAAGAATTGGGAGATCTTCAGAATAAGATTTGGGAAAGGGAGGTTTCGCTAGAGCTAGTAGGATAGATTTTAGAGATAGAACACAGACGCACAAAGACACAGAGGGATTATTTCTTTCGGAGGACTTTAGATTGAATTACTGGAGAGAGTCATGAAGAAATCAAAAGCATGGTTTAATTCCCTATCAGGTGAGATAATTGATGCCTCGATTGAAGTTCACAGAGAACTTGGACCTGGTCTCCTAGAATCAGTATATGAACACTGTTTAGAATTTGAGCTTGTCACTAGAGGGTTTCAAGTAAAGAGGCAGTTCCCTATTCCTGTCGTGTATAAGGGTGAAAGATTGAACAAAGATTTTTTTATAGATCTTCTAGTAGAAAATGAGATAATTATTGAACTTAAATGTGTTGAAAAAATGATTCCAGTGCATGAGGTACAATTACTGACCTACTTGCCTTTGGCTGATAAAAAGTTGGGATTATTGCTAAATTTCAATGTGAATCTCATGAGAGAAGGAATAAAAAGAAAGATAAATGGTGATTTATAGTATTTCTAAAACCTCCTTATCCATTTTTCTAAAGTCATTTCTACAGGAGAAATACAACTTTCGTTTTCTCTGCGTCTCTGTGCCTCTATGTTTTCTTTTCTTAAGTTGTCAAAAATCTACCTCAGGTAGCGTAGCCCAGACCCTTCCCGACCAAGTAGACTTCAACTTTCACATAAAGCCCATCCTTTCCGACCGCTGCTTTGCCTGCCACGGGCCAGATGAAAAAGCCCGTGAAGCAGGCCTACGCCTAGACATCGAATCAGAAGCCTTTGCTGCCTTGGACAGTGCCGGGAAGCATTTTGCCATTGTCCCTGGTCATCCTGAGCAGAGTGAACTGATACGGAGGATTACCCACACAGACCCTGAAGTAGTCATGCCTACCCCTGAGTCCAAGCTCAGCTTATCAAACTATGAGATCCAACTCATAGAAAAATGGATCGCTCAGGGGGCGAAATGGAAAGAACATTGGGCCTATACCGCTCCAGTAAGGGACTCTCTTTCTGAAATAGCCCGAAGTGCTTGGCCTAGGAATCCCATTGATTACTACACATTGGCTAAAATGGAATCCCTAGGGCTAAAGCCGAATCCAGAAGCCAGCAGAGAGAAGTTGATTCGCCGTCTTTCATTCGACTTAACAGGACTTCCACCTACGCTGGAAGAGATAGAGGAATTTGTATCCGATTCCTCGCCCAAAGCCTATGAAAATCTGGTAGATAGACTCCTCACCCAACAAGGGTATGGAGAAAGGATGGCTATGGAGTGGCTGGACCTAGCACGATATGCAGATTCCCATGGATATCAGGACGACCTAGAGCGCAGCATGTGGCCTTGGCGAGATTGGGTTATCTCCGCGTTTAATGAAAATCTTCCCTATGATACGTTTGTCTCCTGGCAGCTGGCAGGAGACCTGCTTGAGTCGCCAACTTATGCGCAGAAACTGGCCACGGGCTTCAATCGGAACCACAAAATTACCCAGGAGGTAGGGGTGATCAATGAGGAGTATCGGGTAACCTATGTCTTGGATCGGGTTAATACCTTTTCATCCTCTTTCTTGGGAATGACCATTGAATGTGCACAGTGCCACGACCATAAATATGATCCTATCTCTCAGGAGGAGTATTACAGTCTCTTCCATTTCTTCAATCAGGTACCAGAGAAGGGTAGGGTAGACTATGGGGTGGAGGTGGCCGAACCTTCACTTCCCCTTCCTGAGAAAAAGGTAGCAGAGGTAGAGACCTATATCAATAACTTGTTTGGAGCACAGTTAGACTCATTTGAGCGATATGTAGATAAAGCCTGGCAGCAAGCCGTTCCCCAAACTTCTGAGGTGAAGGTACGGATGGAAGAGCTAGCTACTTCAGCAGAGGATTTGATTGCCTGGTATCCTTTGGACTTTATCGAATCCCAACATATTTACGATCAAATTTCAGGGAAGAAACAACGCGTATACAACGAGTTACTCCCTATCGCTGGGAAATACTCCGGAGGGGTAGAATGTGTGGGTACGAACTATGCCAGTCTGGGAGAACTACACAAGTTGGAGTTAAACCAGCCCTTTAGTTTAAGTTTCTGGCTGAAAAATCTGGATGGAGGGATTAAAGGGACGGTATTCTCATCCCTTTCACAGCAACGAAATACATTAGGGGATAGAAAGCAAAATTTCGTTTTTCAAATTGATACCCGGAAAGGGCTGGTATTTCAGCTTACTAATGTCCGAAACAAGAGTAACTTCAATGTGCGGAGTAAAGAGACCATTCCTCAAAATGAATGGGTGCATATTGTAGCTACTTACGATGGCTCTGGAAACGCTGGAGGCGTACGATTTTATATGAACGGAGATACCTTACAGGCACCTTTTGTCCAGAGAGATGAACTGAAGGGGAGGATCGGGAAAACCGCTAGTGCCTATTTGGCGACTAAAAATCCCTTACACGAACGGGAAGGCAAGGAGTTAGACCAGCGTGCCTATTTCAGTGGGAGAGCTAAGGGCTTGGAAGCCGGCCAACTAGATGAATTCATGGTGTTTCGCAAGGAATTAAGTGAGGAAGAGGTACAAGCCTTGTATGCCTTTAATCCCATCGAACGGATCAACACCAATCCATCCCCTTCTGAAGTGGATGTTAAACGTTTATTCTTCAACAGGATGTTCGAAGAAGATGCACAGTTCAACTTGATTGCTCAACGACTCAAGGAATTCAAGATTCGCCAGGTGAGAATGAACGATATTGTGCTCAAGCCTACGATGGTCATGGCGGATATGGATACCGTTCGGCCTACCTTTATATTGGATCGGGGCCAATACGACTTACGTACGAAACAAGTCCATCCTGGCACACCTGATGCCATTTTGGCCTTTGATACGACCTACGCTGAGAACCGGTTGGGCTTGGCAAAATGGTTGTTTTCGGATGAGAATCCCTTGACCGCCCGAGTGGCTGTCAATCGGTATTGGCAGATGGTTTTTGGGCAGGGGATTGTTGCTACGCCTGGTGATTTTGGAAGCCAAGGTAACCTTCCGACCCATCCCGAATTGTTGGATTGGCTGGCAGTAGATTTCCAGGAATCTGGATGGGATCTGAAACGGCTAATGAAAATGATGGTCATGTCGGCTACTTATCGACAATCTGTTAATATAGAGCGGTACCACCGGGAAATTGATCCCGAAAATATGTTTTTGGCAAGAGGGCCTCAGGTGCGCTTGTCTGCTGAAATGGTTCGAGATCATGCCCTATCCATTAGTGGTTTGCTAAGTCCTCGATTGGGCGGGCCTAGTGTCAAACCCTATCAACCTCCAGGACTTTGGCTGGAGGTTGCCTCGGGGAATCAGTCCCTTCGGAAATATATACAGGACCATGGGGAAGATTTATATCGCCGAAGTTTGTATTCCTTCTGGAAACGTACCTTACCCCCACCTTCTATGAAGGTATTTGATGCTCCTTCACGAGAAGAATGCACGCTCCAGCGTAGACCGACGAATACTCCCATGCAAGCCTTGGTTTTATTAAACGACCCTCAATTCATTGAGGCTTCTCGACTTATAGCCGCCCGAATGATCAAAGAGGGGGGGGAAAGCTCACAAGATCGAATTCAGTTTGCTTTTCGTTTGGCTACCTCCCGTATGCCCACCGGGAAAGAGATTCACGTCTTACAAAACTTATTTGAAGAAGAACTCACTGCTTTCTCAGAGGATGAGGCATCTGCAAAAGAATTACTTTCAATTGGTGAATATGAGATGGTCCAGGAGTTGGACCCAAAAGAGCTGGCTGCCTATACAGTCGTTGCCAATGCGATAATTAATTTGACGGAAGCTATTTTGAAATAATTAACGATATGTGGTAGGGTACAACCTATTCCTATCCATTTTTAATACACCATTAGGTTAGATTTGTATAACGACAATAAGAAACAGGAATGAACGAAGAATTTTCTCCTTTACAACTAAGTAGAAGGGCATTCTTGTCAAAAACAGGTACAGGAATCGGCATAGCAGCCTTAGGGTCTCTGTTACCAGGCTGTTTGGGGAGTTCTACCTCCCAAACTGCTCATATGTTACCCGGTATTTTGGGGAATCTACATCACGCGCCAAAGGTTAAGCGTATCATTTACCTGTTCCAGAGTGGTGGACCTGCTCAAATGGAACTGTTCGATTACAAGCCTAAATTGGGAGACTGGGAAGGGGAGGATTTACCAGATTCGGTTCGGAAGGGGCAGCGCCTTACTGGAATGACCGCCAATCAGAAAGCTTTTCCCCTAAAGTCAGCTTTTCGGGAGTTCAAGCAGCATGGGAAAAGTGGGGCATGGGTAAGTGATTTACTGCCTTATACCTCCCAAATAGTGGATGAATTGTGCTTCGTGAAATCCCTCCATACGGAGGCGATCAACCATGATCCTGCCATGACCTTTTTCCAAACGGGGTCTCAACTGAGTGGTAGACCAAGTATGGGATCTTGGCTGAGTTATGGGTTGGGGAGTTCCAATAGAAATTTGCCAGCATACTGTGTATTACTCTCTAAGGGTACTGGTAGGGTAGCAGCGGCTCAACCCTTATCCGCCCGACTTTGGGGAACTGGATTTTTGCCATCTGAGCATCAGGGCATTCAGTTTCGATCTGGAAAAGATCCCATTTTGTTCTTGACGAATCCTGAAGGGATATCCTTTCATGGAAGGAGACGCGTTTTGGATCACGTAAAAATTTTGAATGAAGAGTATTATGAAACCGTCCAAGATCCAGAAGTCCAAGCGCGCATAGCGCAGTATGAAATGGCCTATCGCATGCAGACTTCTGTTCCTGAGGTGATGGATATTTCTGGTGAGCCTGAAGAAGTCTATGAGTTGTATGGCCCTGAATCCCGTATTCCGGGCACCTATGCTGCCAATTGCCTACTCGCACGCAGGTTGGCAGAAAGGGACGTGAATTTTATCCAATTGTACCACCAGGGATGGGACCACCACAATGATTTACCTGAGCATCTTGCCAAACAGTGCAAAGATACAGATCAAGCATCTGCAGCCTTGGTTATAGATTTGAAAAGAAGAGGTTTGCTGGAAGATACCCTCGTGATTTGGGGAGGAGAGTTTGGCAGAACCAATTACTCACAGGGAATAGATCGAGGTGATCGCTATGGAAGGGACCATCATCCCCGCTGTTTTACGGTCTGGATGGCTGGCGGGGGCATAAAAAAGGGAATTTACTACGGAGAAACGGATGAATTGGGGTATAATGTAGCAAAAGATCCTGTGCATGTTCACGATTTTCAAGCTACCCTGTTACACTTATTAGGAATTGACCATGAGCGATTGACCTTTAGGCACCAGGGGAGGAGGTACCGTTTAACGGATGTTCATGGGAACGTTGTGAAAGGAATTCTTTCTTAGATGGCTTTTAATGCCTTGTTGTAAAAATTGAAAAACCATTAACTGATAACCTTATACCATATCCCCTCTATGAAAATTGGAATGAACCTACTGCTTTGGACTACAGATATCAATGAAGCGCTGTATCCAATTATTGAACAATTGAAAGAAACCGGCTATGATGGAGTGGAAATCCCGATTGGGGATGAGGGAGACCATAAGTATAAGGACCTAGGAAAACGAATGAAGGATCTAGGATTGGGTTGTACAGCGGTAAGCTCCATTTTTGAAGATGGGAACCCTGCCAGTCCCGATCCCAAGGTCAGAGCCAAGGCGATCGATCAAATGAAGTGGCGCATAGATCGAGGGGTAGACCTAGGGGCAGAGGTTATTGGAGGGCCTTTTCACTCCGCTTTCGCCTATTTTAGCGGGGAGCCTCCCACAGAAGATGAGCGGAAGTGGAGTGCTGAAGTATTAAGGCCTGTAGCAGAATATGCAGGAGAAGCAGGGATTATATTAACCCCTGAGGCTTTAAATCGCTTTGAGTGCTATTTATACAATACCTTAGGAGATATCGCACACTTGATCCGGACGGTCGATCACCCCAATCTTCGCATGATTTATGACACCCATCATGCCCACATTGAGGAAAAAAGCCAAAAGGGTGTAATTGAAACACATGCAGATCTGATTGCTCATGTACATATCTCGGAAAACGATCGAGGAACACCCGGAACCGGACAAGTTCATTGGCAGGAAGTGTTTACAGGTCTGAAGTCCATTGGGTATGATGGATGGCTAACGATAGAGGCTTTTAGCCGTAACAAAGCTGAATTTGCCTCTGGGATCAATGTATGGCGAAATTTCGCTCCGACAATGGAAGAGGTATACGTAGAGGGATACAAATTTATTAAGGAGATGTGGGAAAAGGGAGTTTAATAGTTTCTGGACCGAAGGTGGGATTAAGGGTTAGATAGTAAAATGGTCCATGGTTGATAGTCTAGGTTGTGAGGGTTAGGTAGTTGAATGGTCCATGGTCGATAGTCTAGGTTGTGAGGGTTGGGTAGTTAAATGATCCATAATTGATGGTTAAGATGAATTACGTATTCCAAATTTTTAGAACCCTAACTGTGGACTATCGACTATCCAACCAATAATCCTAAATCCCATCCCCATGTACTATCAAACTATCCAACCCATTACCCTAAACCAATTTATACCTAACATATTACTACTATGAGTTCAACTGGCTTTGTTGATTCAAATGGGACAAAAATTTACTATCAAATTCGAGGAGAAGGAGAACCCTTGGTTCTGCTTATGGGCTTTGGGGCAGATGGAGATGTCTGGGAATTGCATGCAGCAGAATATTCGAAACATTTTCAATGTATCATCCTGGATAATCGAGGGGTTGGCAAATCCGATGCACCTCAAGGGCCCTATTCGACCCAGATGATGGCTGGAGATACGATTGCTGTAATGGATCATTTGGGGATTGCCAAGGCCAAAGTGGCCGGAATATCCATGGGGGGAGCCATTGCGCAGGAATTGGCCTTGAACTATCCAGGTCGGGTGGAGTGCTTGGTACTCATTAGTACCTGGCCTTCTTTTAACAATTACGCCAAAACCGTATATCAAAACTTAATCAAGTTGCGGAGAACCTCCAAGGCCGATGATTTTATGGAGCTATTGCAACTATGGATATTTGCGCCTCCCTATTACGAAACAGGAATGAAAGACCTTCAAGAGGGACAAGCGGCTGCTGCTTCTAATCCTAAGCCGCAAACGCAGCAGGGCTTTGAAGGCCAACTGAATGCCTGTATGAATCACGATACGGTGGATCGGCTGGGACAGATTCAGGTACCTACCCTGATCACAATTGGTACGATGGACATCTTTACCCCTCCTCCCTTTTCAGATATCCTCCATCAGGGGATTAAGGGCTCCAAAATGGAGGTTTTTCCTACAGGTGGGCATGTCCACCATTGGGAAGACCTCGAGCGGTTCAACCGGGTTACTAGAGATTTTCTGTTAGAAAATTGAATGGATTGTGAAATTGAACGTGGATACCCAGAGGCACAGAGATTAAGTATTTCTTGAATTCATATTAAGGAGTTATTTCCTACTACCTACTACCTACTACCTACTACCTACTACCTATAACTTTTACCCCCAAATCCCCTATGAGCAATATCAAACTCGCATGCGAAACCTATACCTGGCAAATGCCGGGGGAGCAATACAAGGGCAAACTCGAGCATATCATGGAGGTATGCCAAAAAGCTGGATTTACCGGTATAGAACCTGAAACCAGTTTTATGCAACATTTAGAAGATCCCCTTCTTATGAAAGATGCCTTAGCGAAATACGGTTTGGAATTGGCCGTATTGTGTGTGGTAGAAGATTGGCTTCATGCTGAGGAGACTGTTGAGGAAAAAGAACGGTCGGAGAAATGGATCAATTTCTTGGGGCATTTTCCCGACACGATTTTACTATTGGTCCAAATGCCTGGAAAGGATAGAGCGAATCTGGAGGAACGGCAAAAAAATTTACTGAGCTGCGTGAATGGCTTTGCCCAAAGGGCTACCACAAAAGGCATTACTTGTTCGTATCATCCCAATTCTCCGGGGGGGTCCATTTATAGAACGGAAGAAGACTACAAGATTTTATTGGATGGGCTGGACCCTTCGGTTATTGGCTATTGTCCGGATGTAGGGCATATCGCGAAAGGGGGAATGGACCCCGTAGAGATTATGCGAAGGTATCGCGAGCAAACCAATTTGGTGCACTATAAAGATATGTATGCAGATGGTCGGTGGGCTGCTACGGGAAAAGGAGACATTGACTTTGCCACGATTACCCAGGAACTGGTCGCAACTGGATACGAGGGATGGATTATTATGGAAGACGAGTGTGATCAGGCTATCACAGACCCAGATGGGGTGACAGCAAATGATGGTGTCTGGATTCAAGAGGTGTTAAAACCTATGCTCCAGTAAATTTGGGATTCGACCCTTGCAACTCGAAGTAAGCGCTTGGTTAGCTTTTCTTAACAGATTTGTTCTGTGCGTTATACAAAATCCGTTGTTTTCTCTGTCCGGGCGTTCGTATGCGTCCGGGGGTAATCTGGACTTCTAATTCCTCCTCGTTTATCCACCTGATTTTTGCTTTAGGATGTGTTTGTTTAAAAATGAGTTCCTCTTTTTCAGGGTCGAATACCATGAAGGATACGGTTTCTTCTATATCACTGGGACGGGTTTTCCAAGTTTTATAAATACAAACTTTTGATTGGGATTCATTGTAAAGCAGGGCGTAATTGTCTTTGAAATTCTCTTCTGCGATGTGTTGGATCTTTTCTTCTACCGAAAGTTGTGTTTGTACAGGAATGGGTTTTTCTACCCGGTTCTTCTTTGAACAGGACCAGAAAAAGATCATGGGGGTGAGTAGGATAAGTAGTGTACTTATGTGTTGCATGTTGGGTGAGTTTTTAGAAAAGATAGGTGGGGCACAGTAGAGATCAGCAGATTTCCTTTTTTACCCCACCCTTAAAAGAGACTTATTGTTTGAGTATACTTACGGTCTGAAGATTATTTCCAGCACCTAAACGCAGGAGATATGTTCCGCCACTTAGGTCATTTAACTCGATAGGTATGACTTTTTCTCCTGCGGGCTGAGTTTCAAAAACTAGGGTTTTGACTCTTCTTCCGTCGAGGGCATGAAGGGTTACACTTACCTGTGCAGGTTCATTTAATGTATACTGTATTTTGGCAGAGGTTGAAATCGGGTTAGGATACACCCTAAGATTGAGAGAGGCATCTAGGTTTTGTTTTCTGCTCGTGGTAACTGAAGAAGAGAGGGTTAGGTTATCAATTGCCCAACCCCATCCTTCTTCAAAGGGATCTGATACAAGTTTAAAGCGAAGAAAAACGGTATCTCCTACTTCGAAGTATGTATTCAACGAAAGAATATGCGGCTTAAATAGACTCGTGTCCCCGAAAAATGGGGCATTAAGGTAGGCATCTTCCCATTCTGGGTGAAGGCGTGAATCATAGGCATCCAGTACTTCCCAGGATTTTCCTTCATCTCTGGTGGCTTCAATGGCTACATAGTCGAAAAAGTCGGGATCTTGCCAGTCATCTGCAAAACCGGGTTCTACCAAAACAATCTCGTCAAAGCTTAAAGTTGATCTTTCCCCTACCAAAATAGGTTTTTGAAAAACTGCGAAGAACTCTGCATTATCCCCTGGGTAGGGGTGTAAAGAGTGAAGGGCTTTATTTGCAAAATCGAATTCCAGCCTTGAACTGAATCCTAGACGGGCAAAATCAGATAGGCCTTGGTCAAAATCATTGTTGTAGGAAGAGACGGGCTCCTCATCGACATCAAATACAGTAACGGTCGTAGAAGATTTTAGGCTACTTCCCTCAAAATAGGAGGTAATTTCAACTTTCGCCAAATACACGCTATCCTCCTGGAGGTCAAACACCAGGCGAAATTCCTCTTCCAGGGTATTCTCATTTCCTTGGATATCCAGGGACTGTACAAGGGTATCCGAATCTGAAAGCGGAATGCTAACACTTATTGACGTCGAATCGTAGGCATTTCGAAGGGTATACTCACCTCGGACGTTTCCGTTGAATGCTGTGCCATTGGCAGAAATCCTAGGTCCAAGAATGGCAGCAGGAGGCTCATAGCCTTGTAGTTCGGGTAGACTAACACTCCAGATTCCCCTTCCGTGAGAGGCCACAATCACCTCGTCATTTACTATTTTCATTTCAAAAATGGCTAAGGGAGGTAAGCCATTGTCAGCATATTGCCAACTATTTCCTCCATCAAGCGACTCGAAGAGGCCAATTTCCGTTCCTACCCATATCTGACTTGTATCAAATGGCATGACTACGAGGCTATAAACGGCTACATCTGGGAATCCATTTGCACTCTCTGCTTTATTAGTCTCAAAGCCACTAATATCTTCCCAGCTTTTTCCCAGATTGGTTGTTTTCAAGATTTTAGGGCCATCCGCCATCGAAAACAGGGCAAAGGCCTCGTTGGGATTGGTAGGGTGGGTAGCAATTCCTGTAACTGCGCCTAGTTTTGCCTCAGGATATCCTGCTGTAGGCACAAAACTTGACCCTCCGTCATTTGAAACAACAATTCTTTCCTCTTCGGTAAGGCTTCCCGCACTCCATACTACTTGTGGACTTGCAACAGAAACTTCTATGGGATTGTTGTTAAATTGCCATTCTGAAGGAGTAGGGATCACTTCCCAGGTATCTCCAAAGTCTACCGAACGAAGAATCCCCTCTGAACTAACCGCAAAAACTAGGTCGGGATCCTGTTTAGAGTTAGCTATCCGCGTCAGGAAAGGTCCAAATCCTGGAAGGGTCAAGGGTTCCCAAGATTGCCCGCCGTCTGTACTTTTGAATATGTTGTTGAATTGGGAGGACTCTAGAAGGAGATCTGAATTTCCATAGTGCCAGGCGGCTTCGAATCCATCCCCACTAGGTGCGATGGCCCATTCACTGGATGAATCTGCATCTACAGGGGATACAAAGCTACCATTATCTTGTGTACCACCAATGTAGCGATCTGCTCCATTCATTTTGTCTACTCCATAAAATTGCGAGGTATTGTAACCATTTGCAGTTGGATACGTGAGGGTATCTCCGTTGAAGGTAATTTGCTCTTTGAAGGTATCTCCAGTTTGTAAGAACGTCTCTCCTCCATCCTTTGAAAAGGCAATGCCTCCATCATTGGCATTGATAATATAGAAGTTACCCGCTTGGTTATTTTCAGGGATTAAGACCAAGTTGTGATGATCTACGTGTACGCCCTTCGTGAAGAAGTCCTCTCCATATTCTGAATATCCATCAACTACTGGAATAAAGTTGCTACTATCAGCTTGGAGGGTTTCTTTGGTAATTGTCAATTTTCCCTCAGGTAAATCCATTAGATCAAGTTCTTGGTTGGCGGTATCTCCTGCCAATACCATATAATAACTGTAATCCAGCAAAAGCCTTTCCGAAATAAGAGGACTCGGCATTGAATCATAAGGAATATTATGTATGGATAGCGCTTCTACTCCTACTGTAAAGAAATCCTCTATTTCTATATCCCATTCTCCATCTTGAGATTCATCATGGACGGAAACCATGAGTTGCTGATTATTCGTTACGTCCCAGACTTCAAAGGGAACTTCCCCATAGGATTGGTAAGAAGGTGTGGTCAAGTCTTCGTGGAAATGGGCCATTTGAGATTTACCGGATCCAAAGCGAATTTCAACGTCTGCAAGGGATGGCGAAAATTCAACTTCTGATGGGTCAATAACAAAAAACAGGAATTCTTTGACAAAGTCTTCGGTAGATAGCGCACCTCCATCTCCTCCCGGGAAGTAGTCATCCATATGAAGGAAATCAGTTGCATTTTCCAAGCCCGAAAATTGTTCAACATTTATTTGACTACCACTTCGGGTAATGGCTAAAATAGGTCCTACTCCTCCCACAAATACCGTATTCGTGTCATAAGGATGTACCGCAATGGTATTGTCATACCAGCCTTGGCCGCCTAACCAATTAAACTGTTCACCTGCAACGCGTTGCCAACTAGTGCCTCGGTCGTTGCTGACAGACAAATACCCATTACTTTCCCCTGACTCGGCAGCAAAGTATAGTACATTGGGGTGGGTAGGAGAAACGGCCATCTCTATACGGCCAATTTCTTCTGTCTTTGCATCAAATACCCATTGCCATGAATCCCCTTTGTCCGTAGATTTTAAAATACCCGATGCATTTACGCAGGCATAGAGTTCATTGAAGTCTTTGGGATTGGGTACGAGTTGTTGAACCACCCCTATATTTGGGTCAAAATTCTCATCTGGAGGGTCACTATTATAAGTAGCCTTCCAGGATACTCCCCCGTCTGTACTTTTTAGGATGTAGGATACAGGAGCTAAAGCTGCGGAGTCCTCATCCAATAGAAAGTTTGCTCGCGTAGATACTATGAGGGTATTTTCATCTTCAGGGTCTACGATAATCCGTGTTATATTAGCGAAGTCTGGATTATCGGCAGTGGAGGTAAGGACTTCCCAGTTTTCACCTCCATCTATACTTTTCCATATCCCATTCCCCGTGATCATGAATCCATCAAATCCTTCTCCAGTTCCCGCATAGATCACATTTGGGTTTGAAACTCCCCCTGCTAAGGTGGAAGTAGCCATATTGGATAATTCCTCTGAGACGATTCTCCAGGAATTTCCACCATCTTCTGTTTTCCAAACGCCACCACCAGCTGAGCCTACCAGCCAGGTAAGGGAGGTGGAATCCGTTGGGTCGACCCAAATGCCTCGGGTTCTACCCCCTACATTGCCCGGCCCCCTTTCCTGCCAGTCTAGGATATCCCTGGAGCGAAGGGGACTAAGTTGTTTCAGGGACTTATTACGTTCGAAATTCTTGTATTGGGTACGATAACGAGGCGTTTTATCTCCTGTACGGGTTCGAATGCTGTGGTGATATTTAGCAAAATGTAGCGGCCCAGTTTTTCTATTTCGTTTCCAGAAGGGCTTTTTATTTACGATTTGTGTATTAGTGGAGTGTAGCCTATTTTGACTACTTTCCTTATTGATATCAGAACAGGCAAATCCCATTAACACGCATAGTACTAAAGTAAGGTTAGGTAAATGTTTCATACTTCAAGGGTAATTTGGAAAAAATTAAGGCGATTCATGCGTCCCTAAACCCTAGTAACTTGGGAGAATTTTTCCCCCTATGTCTCTTCTGCATTTTTTTCGAATTTTTACTCTTCCCCCATGAATTGTCTCTCTATAGGATGCAATTTCCTGGAAAATAATTTGAAAAATGAAATTTATAGGTATAAAATATATAGGGGGCATTTTTATTTTTGCTCCTAACAGAAGGTGAGAATGGATCGAGGATAAACCTGTTTAGATACGTTTGGCAAAAAAGGGCATATAGATGCCTAATCTTATTCTTTCCAACCGTGTAGTTCCCGAACTTGGATCATGGCAGCCAGAATATCATTCCAGGTTTGTTGTTGTAGCATTACTTCATTTGGGAACATGCAACCATCCCAGCATATGTGCTTAAATCGTTTGGTCAGTTCCCCCTTTTCATCCCTTAGCCAGTGGCCCGCATCTTCGGAAATATGGAGCTTTCCATTGGGGTCGGTGGCTTGACAGTGTCGTCCGGTTTTATCGTGAGAGCCAGAACCATGGACAGTCCCATCATTTTGCGCTACGTGAAAATCTATCGTCCAAGGACGAAGGGCTTGGGTAAGTTCTTTGAGCCCTGCAGTCAAAGTTTCTCGATCCGACCAATCGAAGGTCTCGGGGAGAACTCGGTCTTCGGGTTGGTTATACCCCAACAGATAGAGTAGGGTATGGGCCATATCCGCTTGAAAGCCAATATTGGGTCTGTCTACTGCTTCTAAGGTGTTCAGCATTGTCCTCCAGCTATGCATTCCCCCCCAACAAATTTCCCCTTCTGCCGCTAAGCTTTCTCCATAGTCTGCTGCGATATCACAGGCTTCTCGGAAGGTCTGGGCGATCATATGGGTATTTTTATCTGGATCAGACGCCCAGGTTGCTGGATCTACGGCTGAATCGATCCTAACAATCCCATGGGGTCTAATGCCCCACTCCCTCAATTTTTGGGCGATTCTACAGCCTTTTTTTACCTGAACCAAGAACTGTTTCCTTTCTGCCTCACTGCCCATGGAAGAGCCTCCGCCTGTCGGAACCCATACGGGTGCTACTACGCTTCCTATTTGTAGTCCATGGGCCGCAACCTTTTCCATGAGTCGTTTCAAATTCTCATCACTCGAGTCAATATTCACATGGGGATCGTAAAGGAAAAGGTCTACTCCATCGAATTTTACTCCGTTCACTTCAGCGTTGGCGGTAAGTTCTAACATGGTATCTAGAGAGATAGCAGGTTCTGAATCAGGCCCTTTGCCTACTACGCCAGGCCAGGCGGCATTGTGGAGTTTGGGGAAATTATTCATATTAATGAGGCAAGCTTATTCAGCTTTTCTTTGGTTATTAAATTAAACGCAGAGACACGGAGGAATGTATGGCCAATGCTGACTGTTAATTTTATTTTTCTTCTATTAACCTAATCAAGCGGTCAACGGCTTCTTTTACAAAAGCAGGATCTTCTGCATAGGTGTCCCGTTCTATGACTTCTATATTGGAAGGCAGGCCTTTTTTGAGCCGAGTGAAAAAAGCTTCATCAGATTCCTTATCTTCCAGAATACCCCCTTTGTAGGAATACCTGCCTACTCCTCCTTTGGGAATCATGAAATAGGCCTTATTCTTGGTATGCTGTAATCTTTGACAGATGTCATCTGCTACACGCTGTATTTCTTCTACATTCAGTCGAGGGACAAAGACCACTGGGCTGTGAAATACCCATTTGTGGTTCCTATATTCCTCCGGAACTTCATTTGGGGGAACCAGGATACCTAGGTGTTCAGCTCCTCCTGGGCAGAAGACTTGAGGAAGGCCGAGTTTACCTGCTACGGTTAATCTCTCAGGACCTCCTGCGCGGAGCACAGACCATACATCATCAGCGATTTCTCCCATGGCATAATCAAAGACTGCCCCGATAATTCCCTCTTTCATCATTTGCTCCATGGCTCTCCCACCAGACCCTACCGCGTGAAAGACAATGACTTCATATCCCTTGGATTCTATGTATTTGATCGCTTCCATAGACCCATTGGTCAAAACACCTAGATTTGACATACCGATCAAGGGTTTATCTCCCTTCTCCATTACGAATTTGGTCTCTACTTCTGCCATACCGCAGGCAGCGGCGGCGGCATTAGCAAGGATTTTCCGGGTAAAGGGATTCAGTTTCAGGATATCACTTACGGAAAACATCATGGTAATATCCTTGATTCCTACAAAGCCCGAAGTATCTCCAGAGGCGATTGTGGAAACCATGATTTTGGGTAGACCATAAGGTAGTGCTTGCATGATATCGCAACAAGTTGAAGTACCTTGCGTACCTCCCAAGCCTAAAACTGCGTGCAGTTCTTCTTTGGCTATTTTCTCTCTAAGAACATTGATACAGCCCTTTACCACAAAAGGATTGGCTTTTTCGCGAGTTGGTTCTTGCAAAATTTCCTCAAGTGAACCTCCTCCTGCTTCTACAACTGCGGCTCTATTCATATCTGCCTCAACTCCGGCTATTCCTACCACGCCAATATCCATGAGAAAGGCATTATGCCCACGTGCTTCTATTTGCTCCTTCAAAAATCCTGCTTCTTGGTCTTTGGTGTCTAGGGTAACGAGTAAGGCAATAGTCTTTTTCATAGGTAAGTAATATTCAGTTGAGAGATAAGTTAAGTCAAGCCGGGAACATAGTCAATGGAGGAAAGAGAATTCTTAGGAGGGTTGGTTGGATGGTACGATAATTCACGGTTTAGGAAAATTGGTTAAATGGTTTGATAGTCCACGATCCACAGGTTGAGTTTAGGAATGTTGGTTGGATGGTTAGTTGGTTGGATAGTCGATAGTCCACAGTTTGGGTTCTAAAATTCATTTTTACCATCAATTCTGGACTATTTAACTACCTAATCCTCACAATCTAGACTATCGACCATGGACCATTCAACTACCTAACCCTCACAACCTAGACTATCGACCATGGACCATTCAACTATCCAATCCTCACAACCTAGACTATCGACCATGGACCATTCAACTACCTAATCCTCACAATCTAGACTATCGACCATGGACAATTCAACTACCTAACCCTCCCCCATTACCCTTTCTCTGGGAACCTTAGATCTGCAAATTCTTT
>JBCCTX010000136.1:0-19378 GCA_039197765.1 Bacteroidota bacterium | reverse complement strand
TTGGCCAAGTTCCACACCATGGGGATATCCAACTTCCGAGGATTCCCTCGTTCCAGGTTAAAGCTGATTAAATCTAGTCCCATCGCGGCGCAGTACCGCGCGTCTTGGAGATTGGTTATGTTGGAAATTTTGAGTTTCAAGAGTTTGAAGGTTCAGGGTTTTGAGTAGAAGAGTTCAGGGTGGTTAGACTGGGCGATATTAAATTTTAATAACGAAATTAAGAATACTTCTTTCCCCTTAGTTCTGAGTTTTTTAGATATTTGATTAATCCATGGACTATTTTGGCTATTCGGTCAGCCTTTTTATAGGTAGAATTAAACTCTTCTTTTGAAAGATAACCTCTATCTAGCGCTCGATACAATTGAGACTGAAGCTCTGAGATAGATCCTTTTGAAATAAATAAGAACCTAATAAATTCTTTATTTCCTCCTCTTCCAAAACCTTCCGCAATATTATCCATTATAGACCCACTTGATCTTCTCATTTGATCTTTTAAGCTGAAGTCTTTTGAGATTTCACCTGCTGAACTCAACGTAAAAATATCATTTGCAAGCTCTCTAGCTATTTTCCAAGCCTCCAAATCCTCAAATCGTTCTAGCTTTGCCATAAGTTAGTTTATTTGCAAAATCATTTTGGCAAACCCTGAACTCCAAACCCTAAACCCAGAACCTATTTCGTCATTTCGTCCGCCATCTTCACCGCCTCATACAAATTCACGATGCCGCCGGTGATTGAAAGCTCGTCGAAGTCAACTTTGTCTCCTCCCCCAGGGGTTTTTACCTGTTTGCCCGGATAGCGAATGGCACTTTCGAGGATGATCTTTTTTACTTGCTTGTACTTCAACTCGGGGAAATAGGACCATATGACAGCGGCTACACCTGCTACTACGGGACTGGCCATACTTGTTCCATCAAAGTTATCGTACTTTGAATCGGGAATGGTAGAATAGATATCTACGCCTGGGGCAAAGACATCCACTGTGTTATCGCCATAGTTTGAAAAGCTGGCCACAAAGCGGCCGCCTCGTCCCCAAGAATTCGCGCCTACCTCTATCCAGTTTTTGGCATATTTACCGCTGTGTGCTTTCTTTAAGCTTTTCGTAGGAAAGTTATCGCTGTAATCGATATCCGCTCCTTCATTTCCCGCAGCGTGGATCAATAAAACCTTCTTTTTCTGGGCATACTTTACGGCTGCATCTACTACGGACTTGTTGGGAGAATAATCCTTTCCAAAACTCATATTGATGATTTTGGCGCCGTTATCTACGGCGTATCGGATGGCGTTGGCAATATCCTTGTCTCTTTCGTCTCCATTGGGAACTGCACGTAGAGCCATGATTTTGACAGAATTTGCCACTCCGTCCATGCCTACCTCATTGCCACGCTCCGCAGCGATAATTCCTGCTACATGGGTACCGTGGTCGGCATCAGGTCCCTCAACATCGTTATTACCATAGTATCGTTCATTGGGGTCATCGGGATTATCTTGTACAATTTCCCTAAAATTGGATTCGACATTATAATGGTATTCCATTTTGTCCTGAAAGTATTCCATGTCGCTTTGAAGGCGCTCAACCGTAGCACCTTGTTCTAGCAGGCTTACCAAAAAGGGTTTAATTTCTTTCAACGTGTCATTAGCAGGCTCTAAGGCTTGCACATTTTCCGCAGTAAAAGGTTTTTCGCCAAGTTCTTCTTCAGCCATTTGCTTCCCTTTTGCAAAGATGAAGAAGTATTGGAGCATATTATTGAATCCCATTTCTGCTTCAGACTGCTTCGCTTCGTATTCTTCTTCTAGCTCCTTGAAGTAGGTGTACGCTGCTAGCTCTTTTTTCGACAGTTCATCTGGCTTTGCATTCTCAAATTTTGGCTTCAGCTTTACGTATTCTCTTGTTAGTTCCAGCGTTTCACCATCAACATGGGAACCGTCTGGACCTCCAATAAAGTTCCACCCATGTATATCATCTACATAACCATTCCCGTCATCATCTTGGTTATTGTCAGGAATTTCTCCAGGGTTAGTCCAGATTACTCCATCTAGGTCTTCGTGTTCTATATCAATTCCTCCATCTATCACTGCTACTACAATTTCCTCCGGAGTTTTTCCTTTCAGGACTTCCTCGTAGGCCCTTTCCAGGCTTATCCCCTGATAGGGACCCACGCTGGGGTCAAGTAGATGCCAGTCCGTAGGAGCCGATTGGGGAAGGCCTTCAACTACTGGAGCAGGGGCTTGACCCCGTGCAGTTGTGAGTAATCCTAGCCCAATAATCAATGCGGGACAAATCCGAAAGAATAATTTCATATAGCAATTATTATGGTTATGTTCGTAAATATATGGTTTTAGGTAGCTTAGAGGCGGTTTGCATTGAATAGTGAAATTTTCAAAATCCCCATCAACAATTTCCCTCCGTATATCCCTTTACGAGACTTTTTCGTAAAAGTGTAAAATTAATAAACATTTTTGCCGAATCGAACTAACATACCGGTTATATTCCTTGCATGTGCGAATAGTTACAAGGCTGGGCGAAGGCTACCCTATCTGGTAAAGGAGCGTAGGCGGATTGCTAGTATACTCTCCTTAGAGGAGGAAAAAGGCCATGTACAAGTTATACAGGAAGGAAATACCTCTAAAGACTTCTTCTTTGACGAGTTACGTCAGCGCAGGTATAAGAATCGGATTGCAATCATCCACTTTGCAGGTCATGCAGATGGAAGTACGCTTCGTTTTGAATCAGAGGAGGGCCAGGAGGAAGTAATGGATGTAAGTACGCTCTCCAATTTCCTTAAAACCATAAAAGGCTTGCACTTGGTATTTCTCAATGGATGTGGAACCCAACCCATTGTAGAAAACTTACTTTCCAACGGAATTCCAGTGGTAATCGCAACCGAGACCAAGGTGGAAGATGAGCAGGCTGCGCGGGTAGCTGAAGAGTTCTACCAGGGAATTGCTGGAGGCTATTCGATTGAGGAGTCTTTCACTCAAGCCAAAGCGATAGCAAGGTCAGCATTTGGATTTCACAAGCTAAACGAGGGAGACCTTAGTCGGGGGATGTTTTTTAAGGATTTTCAAGAATCCTTGGAAGAAAAGCCCTCCTTTCCTTGGGGTCTTTATACCTTAGCGGGTGCAGAAGAACACCTCGAATGGCACTTAGAGACCCAAACAAAACCTGAGAAAAAGGATAGACCTTGGATATTGCGGTTAGAAGGAATCCTCACCGTACTCGGTCTTCTCATAACGATCATCTTTGGGATTCTAGAGTTAAGAGACAATAGTAAGTCCCAAGCTCCTGAATTACCTTCTGATAGTACTACAGTTATTATTTCCGACCCTGGAAATGGATCTATTTCCCTACGCGATCGAATAGATCGCATTGAAAATAACCCGAAATTCTTTGGAGCGGGTCGTCAGCAGAGTTATAACGTCTTATTTTTACCTTTTCAAAAGTTGAGCTTACCCGTTAGCACAGTAGAAGGCTATGTCAAAAGCCGCTTGCGTGGCCTAGCAGGAACGAGCAATTTACCCTTAAATATCAAGATCAGGGATTTGAACCTGGACCTAAACCTTGAGGAAGAAGTTCTTAATATCCAGGATGCAAGAGCTATTGGCAGAAAATTTGGAGCGGATATGATTGTTTGGGGGAAATACTTTTATGGAAACAATTCCCCAAATGAAATTAAGCTTGATGTATCTTCGGGAAGTGGGGTAAATAGATTTTCGGAAAGGGCTTTGTTGGAGATTATCCAAGAGCGGCAAGAGGATCGGCCCTTACCTACCTATCCTTATCCAGATTTTATTAAATATACGAATATTACTCAGGACCTAGAAGATGCGGTACTCTTTGCACGTGGGAATGAGAAAATTCAAGATGAATCTTTTGAAGAGGCAATAAACTACTTGGAAAATGTCCAGGGCTCTTATGTTCCTGTGCATCTACAATTTGCTAAGTGTTTTGAGAACCTTGCAGAAATAAGTCCTTCCAGTAAAAAGGCAGGATATTTTATGCGTTTGGTATCTCGGTTAGATTCCGTATCTCAGCTTGCACCGGATATCAAAAATGCCCAATACGCTTATTACCAGGGAATCTTGTACGATCTTTACGGTACTGGGGTTTATAAAGGCACGGTAAAAGCACGGGCCAAAGCTGCCCAAGAGGCCTATACCCAAGCTATTCAACTAGACGAGGCGTTTGTGAAGGCATACTTTCGCCGGGGAAGGCTCTATCAATACAAACTCAGTACCTATTTCAAAAATAAGGCAGATATGTATTACGATAGTGCTCTACTGGATTACAATGCATATATAGCGCGAAATCCTGATTTTGCCTATGTGTATCACGATAAGGGTCGGCTGTATCATTACCACTTGATTAGGAGAGTGCCTGGTGCAGTAGATTCTGCGTTAGCAAGCTACAGTCGAGCGATTGAACTTGAACCAGAATTTGTATATGCATATGAGGATCGTGGCCGTCTCTACCAGACCTATTTGGAAGATGATAAGCTTGCCCAAGCAGATTTTGACCAAGCCATCCGTTTTGGAGGAACCTCCTATTCTTATTTCTATCGAGGACTACTACACCAAGACCATAACGATCCTCAGGAAGCGCTAAAAGATTATAGTATGGCCTTGGAAATGAATAATCGCCTGTCCCAAGACCCCTTCTTCAAAAAAAACATCTACGAAAACCAATTGGTCTCCCAGCCCCTCCCGGATGGCGTTCAAAGTGTATATACCCAGCTAGCAAAGATTTACGAGAAGAATCCCAAGGACAGTCTATTGTTCTACAAAAATGCATTGATCATCTTGGATAGGGAGGGTAAATCCAAAGAAAAGCTCGATGAATCTCTGAAGCGCAAAGCAATCAAAAAATTGAGGGTTTCCGGGAGAATGTCCAAGCAATAGAGGGAATGAGGATGGAAAATAGTCCGTAGTAAGGTGGTCGGTAGTCCATAGTTAAATAGTCCATAGTCCACAGTAACCTTTGATCAGAGATCAAAGTTCTACTGAACCCCAAACCCCAAACCCCAAACCATTTGACTATTTAACCTACTACCTACCCTTCATATAAATCTGCTAAATATCTCCTTTGTACCCTGCAAAACTGTAGACTTATTCCTACCTTTGCGAGCCCTTTAAAAACAAAGAGATGCAGGTATTCCAATCCTTTTGGCAAGACTACAAGCCCCATTTCCAGGCGACTCTCTCTCTCTCTATACCTGTAATGGTAGGACAGCTGGGTACTATATTGATGACCTTCATTGACAACCTGATGATTGGGGATATCAGCTATGTACATCTATCTGCAGCTTCTTTAGGGCATGGTATGTTTATCATCATTGCTATTCTAGGGGTGGGGCTTACGATGGCTCTCTCTCCTTTAGTAGCAGAAGCCCATGGAGCCAATGACTTGGGGCGATGCGATCAATACCTCAAAGGAGGCCTTGCAGTAGGGATAGGTTCTGGTTTATTTCTAGGATTGTTGGTATATCTTTCTGCATACCTTTTACCGTATATGGGGCAACCCGCTGAGGATGTTCGATTAGCTCAGCCTTATTTAAAAATTTTGGGGCTGGCTACTGTCCCCATGCTGCTTTTTCTTGTGTTAAAGCATTTTTCCGATGGCTTATCCCTGACTAGAGTGGCGATGTATATTACCTTGATTGGGCTCTGCTTCAATACCTTTGCCAACTGGCTGCTTATTTATGGGAAATGGGGGCTACCCAGATTGGAACTTACTGGAGCGGGTATCGGTACTTTCTTGAGTCGTATGCTCATGTTTGTCTTGATGGCCATGTACATTGCCTGGAATCGAAAGTTTAAGTACTTTCAGCCCTTTTCGGGATGGAGCAAGGACTTGCGTTCAATCATCCGCCGAATATTGAAGGTAGGAATACCTTCGGGCTTGCAGTTTTTCTTTGAAGTGGGAGCCTTTGTAGGGGCTGCCCTAATGGTAGGCTGGCTTGGCTCTGCTGAGCGTGCAGCACATCAAATTGTTATACAGATGGCCGCTGTAACCTTTATGGTTGTATCGGGTATTGCTGCGGGATCGGCTATTCGTGTAGGCAATAGCTTAGGCAGAAAGGATCGGCTGGGAGTCCGGCAGTCAGGCCTTGCTGGGATTTACTTAAGTGTGATCTTTATGCTTTTTTCTGGGATAGCATTTGTGTTAGGGAGAAATATCCTTCCGCATATGTTTGTCGATGAAGTTTTTGTACTGGAAATTGCCTCCCAGCTCATGCTACTTGCGGGATTTTTTCAATTATTCGATGGCGTCCAGGCGGTAGGGATCGGTATTTTACGAGGAATTCAGGATGTAAGGATTCCGACTGTATTTGCCTTTATTTCCTATTGGCTGGTGAATCTCCCTCTGGGTTATGTACTAGGCTTTTTAACTCCCTTAGGCATATGGGGTGTTTGGTTTGCCTTTATTGTTAGTTTGGGATTAGCTTCTTATTTAATGGTAAATCGCTTCTTGAAAATGACGAGTATTCAGGAGCCAGTGAAAGCTTCCTTCTAAGGAGTAAAGTAAAGGGCCTAGACTAGGAATTTAAGAACCAAACCTATTTATCAAGAGCCGTCGCAACTTATATACACCTTGAACAGCTTCCTTTTGCGCAGAATTGATAAAGATAGCCAGTGCAATATTTTTGTCTGGGCTAAAATAGGCTTGGCAGTAATAGGTTCCTGCACTTCCATTGTGGAAGCTCACCCGGGATTCTCCTTGCTTTTCATTCCTCCATCCTAATCCATAGCCATCTTGAAAATAGTGCATTTTTTGATAGATACCTGTAGGTAAGAGATTATCTGCCCCCTGCAATCCCTGAAGATGGAGTTGTAGCCATTTTCCATGATCTGTAATATTCATTGAGAGATCCCCCGCTGCCAGCATCACATCTAGCAGCTCATAAGAATGTGAAAGAGGAACGGCTTGAAGCCCTCGCCTAGGACTCCGGGTCTCCCGCCAATGGCCCCAGGCATTCAGGGTATCACATTTGTTGGGGAAGCCGATACAATAGTCTACCTGGAGTTCTTCCATGGCTTGTGCGACTAGAAATTCAAAGGAGGAATCAGTGGCGATTTCAAGCATTCGTGAGGCAATGGCAAATCCTGCATTCGAATACGTTCCTTTCTTTACCGGCTTTCCCTGGAGGACCAATTCTGCAAAGTATTGGCGCCGTTCCTGTGAACTGCCCTCTTTGTCCGGGAGTTTATCGAATTCTTTCCCAGAGGTGTAAGGACGTATTCTGGCTTGGTGGCTCAATAGATCTTGCAAAGTGATCTCTGCGTATTCTTTTCGATAGGAATTGATTCCCAGTTGATCTACTACCCGTGTTTGCAGCGAGATCTTTCCGGCCTGTACTAGTTTCATGGCTATCCAGCTTGTAAAGGCCTTAGTGTTGGAACCTAAATGGAACTTAGTAGATACCTGGACTTTGTCTTCCTTCCCTAACTTTATGTATCCTTCTGTTTCATAGATGAGGGTATCGTCCTTTACCACAACCACAGCCATACCGGGAATTTGGTGGATTTGTCCTATTGAATCCAGAAGCTCCGCTAAAGGCAAGGAAGGAGTAAGGAGCGTTTCTTTTGGGGCTTGATTGCACAAGAGCGCAAAGCCCGTAATGACCACTCCTGTAGATATCCATGTGATATACTTCATAGACTTATTCCTTTGATCGAATCCATTCTATAGCTTGTTCCATGGTTTCATCTTTTTGAGAGCTGGTTAATTCAGTAGAGTAAGTGGGGATAAATTTTTCTCTTGGGGTACCATTTACGTGAAAAAGCCTCTCTGTGGGAAGTTGATACCCAAAATTGAGTTGGGATAAACCAAAATTGCTAATGGCTCCGGCTAACCTTGCCATAGAGGTGCCAAAAACCGTCTTACCATCCTGGGCATCAAATCCAATTGCAAGACCCTCTCCCATACTTCCGGTCCAATGATTGATCAGAACAGCCACGGGCTTTGTATATACCGGCAATCTGGGACTGACATATTCCATCCAACCTCTTTCTACTTTGGGTCCCTTATCATACTGCTCCCAGAAAGCATGTCGTTGATAGGGACTTCTTTCCTGTACAAAGCGACCTAAGATTCCTCGTGCTACATAAGTATTCCCACCGCCAATTGTATTTCTTAGGTCGATTAGTATTCCCTTTGTGGCTGTTGCTTGGTCTAGGGTTTGGTCAAAAGCGGTAATTAAATTGTTATTTCCTAGGGAATTATGAAGGGTGATTATTCCTATTCCATCTATCTCTCTGTAGGATAAGAGGCCTTCTGCCTTATCTTCTACTAGAGCATCAAGGTCCAGTAGGTATTCCTCCTCAGATGTAAGCCTTAGAGCCAGCATTCTCGGCTGATCATAGCGACCTGCTAGAACTTTATTGACCAGCCAGTTTTGGACTTCTAGGTTGGACTTGTCTTGACAAAGGGTTGGAAATCTTTGAATTTGTTCCTCCATAGGAAGTCCGTTGAAAGAGAGCACTTGAGCCCCTATTAAGTCGGGAAGAGATGAAAGATTTAGGGTTCTTTTGACGCCTTCGAGGAATATCCCATTTTCCCTTACTTCCAAGTGGAGGGGGGAAGAAAGTCGATAGGAAGCATTTGTGTTTACATTTAAGTGGATGTGGTTTTCGTAGAACTCGTCCAGAAGATATTCGAATAAGAGGAGCACATCCTCTTGTGTGCTTAGACTATCTACCTTTGCTAAGTATGAAGTAGCCATACACTCCCAATCAACCGCTCTGTCAGGTAGGTAGACATAGTAGGATTGAATGTCTGATAACATTTCCTTTACTCCAGCTCGAATCTTTTCAAGGTCCAGGTTACTATCCTGTGCCTGTACCGCAGGGGAAAGGAAAATCAATACATACAGAATTCTTATTCTAAGGATTCCAGGGATATGTTTGAGTTGCATCATGCTCATTGAAATTACCAAAGGAAAGCCCGAAGGCATCATTATCCTTATTGCGCTTGAACTTAATGCGCTTGTGCATCCAGTCGTAGAAGGTCTGTCCATCGAAGGATCGATTGTCAAAATTATCTACCCATATTTTTAAGTCTTCTAAGTAGGTATAGACCCCACTTCCTCCATAAGAAGTAAGGCGATGCAAGCAGCAGTAAATTGCTTGGAAAGGGAAGCAATATTAAATACCGACTGACTACTTATCTGTAGTACTTTCAGGCAGTTGATTTTGAGCAACAGAGGTAATGGAAAAAAATAGGAAAAGGGATACAAGAATAGGTTTCATAGTACGGGTTGATTAAATGCAAGATAAAGATGAAAAGTTACTGCCTAAGTTGGAATTTCCTGTTTTTACTACTGCATACAAGCACTAGCCATAATTGGCTAAAAACTCAAAACTGCATTACCCTGAATTTTGTTACGAAAGGCTTGCATAGAAATAAATATTCGGCATGTTCAGAAATTTCCAATAAAATAATTGAATATGGACTGGAAATAGTCTAGTTTTGGGTTTTTATAGTTGCACATATACATCAGATGTTTCGCCCCTTTCTAGCAATACTGGCTTGCTCTCTCTGGTATGGTATATCCCTACATGCACAAAGTTTGGATAGATATATGGGAACTTGGAGAACCTATCATCAATCTGCTCCTTTTGAAAGGATTGTGATTTCCCCCCCATTGGAACCTACTCAATCTCTACAAGTTTATGTTTGGTACCCATGTTCAAGTGGGCTTTGTAGCCTCAAAAACCTTGAGGCGATGGTAATTGGGGGACCTGAAAATAGTTTTTTGGTATTAGATATTGAGATCCCAGGAAACTCCTACAGCTTCCCCACTGTTATATTCCCCACCTTCCAAGCGGACTATCTCAACATTCGAGTGAAAAAGGGGGGGGATTACACCCAGTTGTTTACTTTTTCCCATCAGGGCCCTTCCTATGTAGAAGATCAAGTAGTAGCTAATCAGAAGCCTAACTCAGAAGTTGGGACTATAAATGACTATTTTGAAGAACAGGGGGACAATTTGTTTGGGGAGATTTCTCCCGAAGTGGCCTATGAGTCCAATACTTCTTTCGAAAGCAGTGCATTCCCAGCGCAGGTAGCCAGTTCCGAACCCTACGTTATAGAAACGGATTATTACCCTTCTCAGGAGCCCCTTTTTGGACCCGAGTTTGAGGAACCCAGTGCGGGCTCTATCATTTTATCCCATTGCTATGCATGTAGGGGTTACCAATTGAAGGTCTACAACAGTTCACACACGTACTATATTGACCCAGAGCAAAATGCATCTCGCCGCTGGGAGTGCGTCTTGCCCGCCCTTAATCCAGGGGTGTATCGGCTAACGGTGATTTGGCGGGATGACTTTTCCAATTATTCTCCTCCCCCTTATATAGAAGATACCCTGCAAATTGAGCCCGGTGATAGTACACCGGTCCAGAAGGTGTTACGCCGTAATTAATCCTAGCTGGGAGGCTCTGATTGTTTCTTTAGGAGTTCTGCTTCTTTTTTCAACTTACCATAGGTAAATGGGGCTAACATGAGTCCGATAAATGTCTGGGGGTAATTAGGCATTCCATTGATGCCTATGTCATCACTGGGTTGCTCTCCTTTGGGAAGGTGAAAGGTTCCAAATAAGATGTCCCAGAAAATAACATCCCCCCCGTAGTTGGAATTCCCTTCTTCTAGCTTTTTACTGTGGTGATAACGATGATTTTTAGGGGAAGAGAAAATGTAATCCAAAGGCCCGAGAATCAAATCCATATTGGTATGTTGGAAGCGGCCGATGGTCCTTCCTAGAAGGCCTGTAACAAAGACGATTTCTACCGGTGCCTTAATCAAGGCCAACGGGATCGCCCACAAAAAGCTGGAAACAAGCCCTTCCAGTGGATGCGAACGGGTTCCGTTGAACCAGTAGAGTCTCTCAGAAGAGTGATGGACTGCGTGCCAGCGCCACATAAATTCGTTTTCATGCATCCATCGATGATACCAATATCGAAAAAAATCTTTGACGGATAAGAGCAAGAACACTTGTAGGACGGGATGCAGGTAAGCAGGCCAGATAGACTGACCGATTGTGGGAGAAATCTCTTGAACAACTACTGCAATGGTTGCTAGCCGGAGCGGCTTATTCAGGTAGTCATTCCATAATTTTCCGCCAAAAAACAGCATAATATCCGTAGAAGAGTCTTTGTCCGCGAGCCAGTTTCTACTAAAGGGAATGAGCCTTTCTAAGGGGGCAAATAGAAAACCTAAAACGAGGAACATGACTATTGTTCCCAGGAAACTCCGAAAGGTAAAGCCATTTTCAACCAATTTGAATCCTACTACAATGGTGAGAACCATGAAAATGGGATAGATACTCACTTGTAAGACCTTTTTTAAACGAGTCCCTTCCAAGCGGTAGCTGAGAGGGTCGAGTTTCTCAAGAAACCAATTAAAGGGGCGAAGGATGATGTTAAACCCAAACCATTCCAAAGGATAGAAGAGTTTTTCAAGCAGGGTGTATAAGGAATTACTAAGGGGTTTTTTACTCTCAGATGAAGGAAGCTTTTCCATGTGGTAGGAGTTTGTCGTAGTAGCAAGAGGTTAACGTTCGTGCAAAAATTTCTATCAGTAAGTAGAAGAACCTATAAATGAATTGGATTACATGAGATTCTCAGACTACTTTTAATTTAGTAATTTTTGAAAACAAGAAAAAGGATTTGACGATCCTAATCATACGATTCTCTAGTAGGAGCTATTTGCTCAATCGTTCAGCATATTGTTTGGCGAGTTCAAATCCTGAAAAGGAAGGTTCTTGGGTTATTTCCCGACTCCAAGTAAAAGGGAGCTTGTCAAGGGTTTTCTGGCCATCTGAAAATTCTATTTCTGCGATCCATAAGTGAGCCTGATGGATCTGAATTTCATCTATTCCGATTTGCACATCATTAGCGGATTCATAGCGATAGCGTTTCTTCTTGAGTTCAAAGCCCGGCAATGTGGCAAAAAGAAGGTATTCTTGCTCACTAAGGTATAGGGTGCTAATCCATTGCCGACCCATATTTTCAGGTTCTAGCAGGAGCTTTTTTGTCAATTTATATTGGGTCTGAGTCTTCTGAACGACTTTCCTGAGACGTAGGCGAGTAGCGTGAATGTAAAGATCTGTAATGTGTTTAAAGGGAAGCTGATCTAAATAATTGGGAGGAACATCCAGTAAAAACCTTCTTTCTACTTCAATTTGGGCATATTTCCACTGCTTGCTGTGATCTATTTCAGGAGGTATTTTCATAAGTGATCTTCTTTTCGTGCTTTTTCAAGTATGGCTTCTACAAAGGATCGTGCGGCTTTTTCTTTTATTTGGGCATAAAGTTTCTTGTCTTGATTTGCCTTGTAGGCAATCTCTTGTTTGAGCTTTGAATAGGCAAGTCTCGCTTCCTTATTTTTTCGGAGATAATTGCGGAAGGTGAGGTGTCTATATAGTTCAGGACTTCCCTGGGGACAGACATAGAGGTGATGGGGAATCGTATCTAGTAAAGGGAATTGGAGCATCTGAGGAGCGTGCCTTTTGAAGGCTTCCCGCTGCGGAATCCCTTGATCTCCTTTATGGTAGTAGCCCAGTCCTTCCAAGTGGGTTTTTATTGGAGTAAAATCCTGTTCCTTATCATAAACAAGGTCCATGTCAATGATATCCTTTGCTGGTAGCTCTGGCACAGAGGTGCTCCCAATGTGTTCCAGGGTAGCAGGAACTGGAATATTTCTCAGGAGAATTTCCTTGAGCTGCTTAAATTTTTGAGGCCAGGAGGGAGTGTAAGGTTGAATGAGCATGGGTTGTAGGAAGTAAGTATGAGGTAGTGGGTAGTAGGTAATGAAATAAGTATTAGGTAGAAAGTACTAAGTAGTAAGTTAAATCTTCAAGAGGGGCTCAGGTTTGAGGTTTAATTGTGCTTTGATCTCGTATCAAAGGTTGCTACGGTCTACTGACTACATTACCACGGACTACGCCTCCCTATTCTTCATTCCAAAACTCCCAGGATTTTTCGGCTTGCCCAATCAACATGGGCAGGCCATTGAGAATTTTTGCTCCACGCGCTTTTGCCATAGAGAGGAATTGGGTCTCCTCTGGATTGTAGACCAAGTCATAGGCGAAGTGTTGGGGAGTAAGTTGGTCATAAGGAATCTGAGGGGCAGAGCTAATATCTGGATACATACCCAAGGGGGTTGTGTTGACGATTAGGGAGAACTCCTCCAATCCATGGGTAGCCAAATCTGAATAACTGATGTGGTCAGGAGACGTTGGTCTGCGAGAAACATAGGTGATAATAGGAATTTTGGCGAAGTGTTCCAGCACATAGGCTACCGCCCGCGCGGCCCCTCCTGTCCCTAGAACCAAAGCCTTAGTAGGCTCATGTCCTTCCAAGAATTTTTCCAAGCTCGTCCAAAATCCATAAATATCGGAGTTGAAGCCAATTAATCCTTCTTTATCTCTTCGAATCGTATTCACGGCTTGTACTGCAAATGCTTCCGGGGCTAATCGATCTAGATAAGGGATTACCTCTGCTTTGTAAGGTATCGTAACATTGAGTCCTTTTAATCGTGGATATTTTTCCCACAGTTTGAGGAAGTCCTCGATATTGGGTATCTCGTAGAGCTCATATTGGGAGGTAATACCCTCTCGAGCGAACTTCTGCGTGAAGTATTTTTTAGAGAAACTGTGGCCTAACTTTTTGCCGATTAGCCCGTAAATGGGTTCAGATATTCCCATACTTTTTAGCTTTGTAATGAAAGATAGGGGTCGGAGATTTTATGGTTGAGGGATAACACTGCTATGGACTGTGGATTATTTAGTGGTGGGCCTTATTCGATAAACGCCTAACCAAGACCAAACTTAAAACCTTTTTGTATATTAATCGAGATTTTTGATCACGCTCCAGGTACCTATGGACATGAAACCTAGAATAATCGAACTTTCCAACGGCCTTAGAATTGTTCATAAATACATCCCCTATACCCGGACCGTTCATTGCGGGTACATCATCAACACCGGAAGCCGAGACGATAAACGCGAAGAAATTGGGATGGCCCACTTCATAGAGCATATGGTATTTAAAGGTACTGTTAGAAGGAGTAACCTAGATATCCTCAACTATCTCGACTCGCTCGGCGGAGATTTAAACGCTTATACAACTAAAGAGAAAACCTGTCTGTATGCCTCCTTGAGTGCTGAGCACTTCGAGCGAGCGATAGATCTCCTGACGGATATCACCTTTTTCTCTACTTTCCCTGTGGAAGAGATCGGAAAGGAGCAAGATGTAATCGCGGAAGAAATTGATATGTATAGGGATGCACCAGATGAGGCGATTTTTGAAGACTTCGATGAGAAAGTTTTTCCCGGCCATGATTTGGGTAGCCCTATTCTGGGAACCAAGGAAAGTATTCGGGCATTTACCCAAGAGAAAGTGAGGAGCCATATTGGCTTTAGTTACACCGCGAATAATATTGTGTGTAGTATCGTAGGGAATGTTACTGAAAAACAAGTAGACCAGGCAATCAACAAATATGTGAGGATTCTGAACCTTCCTGATTCGCATCTCAGTCGAAATGCTCCAGGAGGACAGACCGAGCAGGTGTCTATGGTGCCCATAAGTACCCAGCAAGCCCATGAGATTATTGGTGGAAGGGCTTTTGCAAGAGGTTCAGAAGAGCACCTTTCCTTCTTTCTATTCAACAATTACATGGGTGGACCCGCGATGAACTCCCGGCTCAACCTTAATATTCGCGAGCGTTATGGGTTGACCTATTCTATCAATTCGTTTTTCAATCCCTTTCACGATTCTGGAATTTGGGGAATCTACTATGCCTGCGAACCCAAGAACCTCAAGCGCGTCAGAGACCTTGTAATACAAGAGTATCAAGATGCGATTAAAGAAGGCTTTGATCCTGTGCGGTTAGCCCAATGCAAACGACAACTTATCGGGCAAATGACCTTGAGTTATGAAAATCTATTAACGCAAATGCTGGGGATGGGCAAGGATCTGCTAGATTATGGAAGGATAATTTCTTTTAGTGAATTTACGGGTCAGATCGAGGCGTTAACAGAGCAGCAAGTTATTGGGACAGCACATAAGGCGTGGAAGGGAGAAGAACTGACTCGAATCACCTACCAAAAGGCTGTTTAGTGGATATCCTTTCACCTGATATTTTAGCCTATATTGAGAAAATGGGGGTTCCTGAGCCAGACTTACTGGCTAGGCTCCGAAAGGAAACTCACCAAAAAGTTCTATATCCCCGTATGCTCTCGGGGCCGTATCAGGGTCGTCTTCTCGCCCTATTTTCCAAAATCCTCCGTCCGAATCATATTCTAGAGATAGGGACGTTTACAGGATATAGCTGTATTTGCCTTGCTGAAGGACTGGCTCCCTCTGGACAAATAACCACGCTTGAAAAAAACCCAGAACTGGCCTTTATAATTCGTCCCTATTTAGAAGAAGCAGGGATAAGTGATCGGGTAAACCTGCAATTTGGAGACGCCAAAGAAGTGTTGCCCAGTCTTTCGGGTCCCTTTGATTTAGTATTTATTGATGCCGATAAGGCCCATTATGTGACCTATTACCAAATGGTTCTGTCTAAATTGTCACCCAATGGAATCATATTAGCGGATAATGTGCTGTGGAGTGGGAAAGTCTTAAATCCGCATATTTTGGACAAGGAAACTGATTCGCTTCGCCAATTCAATAAATTCGTTCAAGAAGATGACAAGGTGGAGCAGGTTTTGTTACCTATTAGAGACGGGCTCATGCTAATCCGAAAAAAGGTCTAATTAATGAAGCGCTTGCTAATCTTGTTTCCTTTGCTCTTAATTCATCTTTTAGGCTGGGCACAGACCCAGGTGCCTTCTGGAATGGTTTACTGTGGGGTAAATCTCACCTTTACGGATGAATCCCGTTTGTACATTCAACAACGCGTCAACGAATACCAAAGCAGCCATACCTACTTTTATCAGATGGTGGAGCGTGCGGTAAGGCATTTCCCTTTTATTGAGGAAGCCCTTCGAGACGAAGGAGTCCCCGACGACCTAAAGTTTCTATGCATCCAGGAGAGTGCGGTGAAGCCACATGCAGTTTCTACCTCCAATGCAGTGGGCTTTTGGCAGTTTAAGGAAGCTACCGCTTTAGAAATGGGTCTTCAGGTAACAGATTACATTGATGAACGCAAGCATATATACCAAGCTACGCGTGCAGCAGCACGATATTTTGCCAAGGCCAATGGCGACTTTAACAATTGGCTGTACGCCATTATCAGTTACTACCAAGGGCCTACGGGAGCTATTCCCCATACCGACCCACGTTTCTATGGGAAGAACTTTATGGTGATAGAGCAGGGCTTTCACATATATGTTTTGAAGGCTATTGCCCATAAAATTGCATACCAGGAAGCGATTAATACCTACAGAAAGAGTGCCGCTTTCTTCATGCCTTTCGCTACTCAAGGGGAAACGCAATGGAGAGAATTGATTCAAAAGCATCAGGTTACCTCCGAAGAATTTTTAGAAGCTAATCCGTGGATTAGTCGGCTGGATCGAGTACCGTCGGGAGGACCCTTTACGTATTATATATCTATACCTTCTTCCCGTTACATGGGGCATATCGAGGACCCCACTAAAGCGGGTTTGGTAGCCTATGAAACTCCTGAGCAGGAATTGCCCAAGGAAGAAAAGACTCCCGCGACATGGACTCCCACTACTCCTCCAAAACCCGTTGTTGAGGAAGCTGATGAACCCAACTATTTTTCAGATGAGGCTCAGCCTATTGAAGGTCTACCAAGAAAGAGCTATGCCCTTTTTGATGTAGAAGATGACCTGCATTATCCTCAGTTGTATTCCTTGTATCATCCTGAGGAAGACGTGCAAAAAATTGCCATAAGAGCGAGTATCCCTGTCCGGAACATTTTAAAATGGAATGAGATGGATAAAGAGGAGGAACTAGAAGAGGCTAAATTGCTATATTTGACTCCCCCCCACTTAGCTTCTTTCCACATTGTTGAGGAAGGGGATCGCCTACATGAAATAGCCACAAAATATGGAATGAGCCTTAGTAAACTTCTGAAGAAAAATAGAATTGATCCTTGGGAAATGACATTTTATGTAGGGCAGAAACTATACCTGAAGGGGAAAAAGCCCAAAGGAGAGAAAATGATTATCCTGCGCATGCCCGAGCCAGAAGCCCAGAGCTATGTGGATCGCTCCCCTCCTCCAGGCCCCAAAGAGCAGCCTGTCACTTCCATTCAAAAACCTGTTAAGAAAGTTACCCCTGTTAAAAAGGTTAAACCCGCTTTCCAACCCTTGAAAACGCGATGGGTTCAACACCGAGTCACTCCAGGAGAATCCTTGTGGAGTATATCTCGTCAATACGGAACCAAGGTGGAAATTATCAAGCGAATCAATCAGATTAATACCAATGAATTGACAGTGGGCCAAGAACTGCAAATTGTTGTAAATGAGTTGGAAAGGTAGAATGTCTGGCTGTTCCAAACGGATTGTATTAGGTCAATTAATTAATTTGCTTGTTCGGGAAAGTCGCCTCATTTTTTTCAACTTTTTCTTTTATATTACAGGCAGACTTTTGCTTTCCATATACCCAATATCTGTTTCTAATTTTCTGAATCTGTCTCTGAATTCTTCCGTATACCCATCAGGTGAATTTATGAGTTGTATCGGGTAGAGAGAAGAATTTGTACACTCTTTGCGGATCAACTTGCATAGAAAAGAACTTAATGCACAAAATAGAACTTCAATTAATTGCTCTGGCAAATAGCGAATCTCACCCAGGGAATTTTGCAGTGATTCTCAAAGAGGTCGAAGGAAGCAGGAGGCTACCCATCATTATAGGAGGTTTTGAAGCACAAGCTATTGCAGTTGCCATAGAACAAATACAGCCCAATCGACCCCTTACACATGATCTATTGAAAAATTCATTAATCGAGTTAGGTGCCGAACTAGAAGAGGTAGTGATTACCCAACTGCTGGAAGGTGTCTTTCACGCGATGCTGGTTTGCAGTAATGCGGCAGGTGCAAGAGTAGAGATCGATGCTCGATCTTCTGATGCAATTGCCTTGGCGGTTAGGTTTGGGTGCCCTATATACGCCGACTCAGAGGTGATAGAAGCTGCCGGAATTGTGATCGAAGAGAAAGGAAAACTCGCTGTTTCCAGTACCCTAAAAGCTTCCCGAAAAAATTCTCTAGACCAATATGGCATTGATGAGCTGGAAAGTATGCTTCAGAAATATATCGCCAAGGAGGATTATGAAAAGGCTGCCAAAGTCCGCGATGCAATCGAGCGGAAAAAGGGTTCAAATTAGAAGCTCGGGAGATACGAAGGCTAAAGCACTCACATGCTGATTCATTTATTGCTTTCGTGCGAAACTAAACACTAATTGTTTTAGCTCTTCCTCTGTCTGAGTTTGATTAGGTCCGGATGTATAGGTTCCAAAAAACAAAAAATACCCTCCATCCTCTGGGAATAAAATTACCTGATAAGCATGTTCTGGGGAATCATCTGTTCTGTGAGCATACAAGGTATACCCATTTAATCCATCTATTTCCACTTCGGCTATTTCCCGATCTACAGATACACTATACTCATCCGGATATTTCTTGAGGCGAGAGATACAATAAAGCTTGTTATCAGCAATTTCGAGTTTTTGAAAGGATTTATCTGCGATAAGATTGGCTTGGTCTTCACTTTCCGTAGGAATTTTTCCATCCCGATTGAACAGCATTCCATTACCTACCACTGTCACAAATTGAAAGCCCGTACCAGATTCTTCTAAGGAGAAGTCCAACGTACTGCGTGGGTCTTCCATTAAAGTATTATCAATGAAGGTGCTGAGTATACTTTTTTGAATGTTCTTTCCTGTCCAAGAAGAATCGGCAAGAAATACCCCATTGATCATGGTAGTTTGAGAGGAGTCTCCATAAACCAGTATATGTTTTGAGAATAGCATGCCATTGGCTTCTTGGGTTACTTCAATGAGCATACCTGAGTATCCGTATAATTGTACTTCTTCCCGACCTTTCAACTCCATGCCTCTGGGGCCAAGGTGCTCTTCTCTAAAACCTGCTGATACTTCTTGGTAAGGACCCGGAATCTCCATAACCATGATCATAGAAGTCTGGTCAGCGGGGCTTTGAAAGCCCTTGAAGTTTTCACTTGGTTCAAAGTTAGGGGGAGGAATTAGGAATACACCTGTACCAGGGACTCGAATATGGGATTCAGAGGCTTCTTCAGGAAGCATGAGTTCTTGGGCCATACAAATTTGTGTGATGAGCAGAACAAATACTAAGAAAAATCTACAAGCCATGTGTAGGTACTACTAAGAAAAGTCAGCCGTTGTAGCGGATGAATTATAGTAATAACATAAATCTTGTCAAATTATTTCCTT
>JBCCTX010000135.1:0-19555 GCA_039197765.1 Bacteroidota bacterium | reverse complement strand
TTACCTTTTTACAAGGAATTTTTGTATGCCTACTCCCTCGATTTCTAGCCAATACATAGCAGGGGAAAGTCCGCTCACTTCTACCCTATGCTGGTCACTCCGAAACGTTCCTGCACGAATGACTTTACCCCATATATCCAAAATGCGATAATTCTGAGGGCTAGAATTTGGATATTCAAGTTGGAGCATATTTTCCACTGGATTGGGATATAGGGTGAGTTCACTTTTGAGCCCAGAACGATTGGAGGTAGTTTGAAAACAAAAATCTTCATTTGGATTGAGTTCCCAATACTCCTCAGGATTCAAATCTCTCCCTTCAAAGGCTGGATAATTTATGTCATATCGTTCTATTCGAAAGGTGATATTTTGGTTAATCGATAATTCTGTCCCTTGCTGAACGGGCATACCTGCGGCTAAAGGGACTACATATTCCCAGACCAGGGTATTATCGAGGCTAACTTCAATTGCTTGGCCCCATCTACCAGCCAACATCAATACATTGCCATTGGGAAGAACTTGTATACTTGAGAGAGAGTTGGAAAAAAATTGGGTGGAATCTTCGGGATAGGTGATCACTCGGTCAAAGCTTTCTGGGAGAAATTGGCTATCGCCAAATTCATAGATACCTGTCTGTGGGTCTAAAGGAGTAGTGAATAGATTTCCCGTAGAATAGTCGGTTCCTACACGATTATTGAAAAGCGCCAAGACGCCAAATAGAGAATCTTCTACCTTAGCAGTTGGATCCACCCAGTGAATATCGTGCGGGAAGAATAATTTTTGATCCGAGGAGGAGCCTCCTCGATAGGTAGCTGGATTCCCCCAACGATAGAGCAAATCGCCCTTTTCCCCATGGGCCTCTTCGGTACTGATCCCATGATCAATGACCCAGACTTCATGAAAGTAAGGAATACATAATAAGATTTGATCTAATACTGGATTGTAATCAATTGCATTTGCATGCATCCAATCTGGATGGCCTTGATGGGTATCATAGTTGATATCTATCCGCTCGGGATGTGCTTCCACTTGTCCAAAGTTATCCTTACTGAAATCAAAATCCTGGATTAAATGGTCCCAGGCATGCCATTCCCAAACAATTGAGTCTAGTTCAGGGGCATATTCGAGGATAAAATCGGGCCATAGTTTGGCTTGAGATAGGGTTGAGTCCATGAGGCTGGCGGGATCTCTTCCTGCTTGAATGGATTCTTCTAAGGTCTTAAGTTCCCAGGCAATCATTAAGACATGGCCATTGGGTAAAGGGGCAATATCGTGGTGAAGGCGGGTCGTATCGGTATTCATGCGAAATTGCCAGAGGGATTCATTATCCCAGGATTTCAATTCTACGTTTTCTCCACCTCCACCAGCCCATATAGGGTCATTGATAGGGACTGCATTTCTGCTGCATACAAGGAGGGCACCATCTTCCTGTAAATAAACAGAATTCCCAGGTCGATACAGAGAGTCTCCTTCCCAGGTATGAACGATGCGCCCACAATTATCTACCAGAAAAGCATCCGGCTGATTGTGGGGATATAGTAGGTTATAGCCGTCATATATTCTACTGGGCTGATTCTTGATCAGTCCTATAGTATTTTGGGCCCAAATACATAACCCAAGGTGGCCTAAGAAAATAAGTAATAATCCTCTTTTCATCTCCGTCATCCATTTTAAAAGCCCCGCCTGATTTCCTCAGGCGGGGCTATTTGAGTTACTGATATCAATCAGTTACATTGTTTCATCTCATTTAGTCAACGATCGTGAAGGACCATCCAGCAGGGTTTACAACCACAGTCTGTCCGGACTCTCCGTAGGTGTTAGACCAGCTAATGGTCCATTCGGTACCATCTACAGAAGAGGCAAAGGTCCACGTATCACCAAAGCTGTCAACAGTTCCAGAGAAAGATACTTGATTACAGACATCTTTGAACTTCAATCCTTCGGAGTCTGCCACAGACGTAGCATTGTAGCATCCTGAGTATAGGCCGAAAGACCAGTCGCTGATGTTGTACTCGATATCCCCATTCTTACTAAAGGTAACTTCCCCTGTTGCATCGGGTCCTCCACACCATGAACTGGTAGACGAATAGGAATACGTTCCCGTAAGGTCCGAAGGACAACCTGCTGTAAGTGTGTAGTCGAAGTGTCCACGGAACGCAGGTCCATTTACAGTAGAAGAAGAGTTGGAAGCTCCCCAAGTCCCATCGGGAGTGGTAACACGTCCTTGGAACTTGAATTCATCCCCAGAAAGCACATCGTCTGCCGTAATTCCTATTGCAGAAAACATTTCTGGTCCAGTAATCACAATGTTACTTAGGCCTCTGAATCCATTTGTATTGGTTTCAAAATCAGCCTGGGAAAATCTACGGAACTCAATAGCACTGGTAGAATTATCTCCATTGTCGGAGTTATTATCCTCGAATACCAAATCAATTACATACTCAGATACGAGTTCACCTTGGTTGAGGTCCACAAACTCTACCGTGTAAGAATAGGAGTATCCTGCAGGATCAAACAGATTAACCAATCTAGAGGATTCCTCATTCAAACGCACATATGCACCTTTAGTAGCCTGATCGAAAGTAATGATCGGCTGTAGGTCTTCATCTGCACAAGAAACCGTAAGCATTAATGCGGCCCCAAGTACAATAAATAATTTATTCAATTTCATTTCTATCAAAATTTGTTTGAGATACACTAAAGCTTACTGAACAGAAGACGTACCATTGTCCCAAAATACCAGATCAGACAATGTTCTCTGACTTGCAGCACTATTACGTGTTACGTGGTCATTAGGAAGTAAGAAGGATCGAGGGAAGTCTCCAACAAAGGTTTCCAAGGCAGGCTGCATATTACCAGGCTTACCTGTTCTACGGTACATGTTATAAGCTTCCAATCCATTACCCCAAAGTGCGATGAAGTACTCCTTCATCACAATGTCTAGCCTTTCGTCATCAGAAGTAGCTGCATCATATTGGGAGAGAACGAAATTGATATAATCACTAACGTCTGCATCAGAGGGCACAAAATTATCTTCTACATTGATGGTATCTCCTCTCACAATTAAGGTTTTTGCAAGGGTTAGAGGTACAAGGTTTTTAAAGGAAATAACCTTATCCATAGACTTACGGATACCTGTAGCCAAGAGAGATCTTGGATCGTCATTTGTATTGATCGTCAAGGCAGCTTCTGCTCTCATAAAGTCAACAAAAGAAGAGAGCATAATAGGCCAGATACCTTCTCCAAGGCCTCCAGTAGTACCTTCATTACGTGTATCTTCGAACTCATCGATATCCAACATACCTCCTCCTGGATACAATCCGTAGGATGTACGGGTTGGACCGTCTGGAGGAATACCTTCACCATTTCCGTGGTCTCTTCCAGAGTATCCATCGCCAGGCAATACAATACAGTAAGGCAGACGAGGATCTACAGCAGCCCAGTGGTCAGGCTGAGCAGCCTGGTCTGGTAGAAGGGAGAAGTGACAAGAGTAGGTCGTAGGATCCTGCGCAGCAGCATCTGAAATCTTGCGATAGAAGTAAAAGCGAATTCTAGGATCAATTACAGCATTCTCATTCTCATCTTCCTTATCTGCTCTAAGCAACCACATGTAATAGTTAGATAAGTAAGGACCATCTCCAACTTCATAGTGACTGTTGTAGAAGGGGTGGCGAGAATTAGGGTTGGTACGCTGATTTCCAAATTGATACTGGAAGTCTTCAGAAGCATCGTCGATGATATCTCCTTCGCTAACCAGAGCATTGATAGTTGCAGCTGAACCAGCTGGGTCGACCAAGCGTGTTGTTACGGCAGCACGGAGCTTAAGGGTCTTCGCAAATGTGATCCATTTGGCAGCATCTCCACCATAAAATTGCTCAATAGCAGGTGAATTTGCAGTGGTTCCTGTCAGTTCAGCAATAGCCTCGTCTAGCAGAGCAACTGCATTGGCATAGATAGTGGAACCATCATCAGCGGGGGGGCTGATTAGGTCCAATCCCTGCATAGCCTGAGAATTGGGAACATTTCCCATCAGGTCTACCAAAGCCATCAAGGTATATGCCTTCATGATTTTTGAGGTCCCTGAGTGAATTGCTAGCCCTCTCTCATTTGCAATGGTTACCAAGGCATCGATATCAGGAAAAAGTCCTGCATAAGCTACATTCCACAAGAAGTTAAACGTATTTGGAGTAACATTTGCCAAGTAGGTAAAGCTACCCATGTGATACATCCTTGCCTGGGCTCCAGGAGATCCCTGTGATGTAGAATAAATATTTTCAAAAGTCAGCTGGATATTATTGTACAGTGCATCAAAACTCGCTGTTTCTGGAGTAGGTGCATTGGGATTATCCAGTAAATCAAATTCCGTATTGTCGCAAGCGGTAAGTCCTACAAAGAGGAGCAGTACCCATAGTTTGCTTATATATTTCATGTTTTAATTCAGATTTTTGGTACAAGACTTTTACCCTTCAAAAAGAAGACGTAAAAATTTTGCTTTCAACTTGTAATAACTACTAGAATGTGAGGTTTAATGCTACACCATATCTCTTAGCGGTAGGAGCTGTACGGAAGTCAAATCCGCGACCATTTCCTACACCCAAACTCAATACCTCAGGGTCAAAGTTGATTCCTTCTGGGAAGTTAGGTGCATTGTACCATAGGTTTTCCCCAGAGAAAGTGATACCGACTCTTCCGAAAGGTGTATTATCAATCAGAGCTTGCGGCAATATGTAGGAAAGAGAAATCTCTCTCAGACGAATAACTGTTCCATCAAATACCCCACCTTCATCTGCGAAGAAGTAGGCACGGAAGAAAGAATCACCAATATAGGTCTGAATATCATTCTCAACCAAGGTACCGTCTGGAAGCTGCTTCAAGCCAGGTAGTACAAGCGGAAGGTTACGGTCAACATCTGTATCCACTGTGTTTCCACGTGCCATCAAGGCTTGGATAGTAGAAGAACTTACGTCTCCTCCTGAGATATACTGCCACTGGAATCCAAAAGAGAGTCCTTTCCAAGAGATGTTGTTAATCCAGTTTGCCTGGAAGTCTGGGTTTGGATCTCCAATGATACCAAAGTTTCCAGAAGACTGGTAGTTTCCAGCTCCATCTACGATGTAACGGCCAGACTCTTCATCCTTCAAGAAAGTTTCTCCAAACATTACCCCATAAGGCTCTCCTTCAAATGCGTAGTTACCTAAGGTGGTAAATCCGGCAATCTGAATTTGATCTACTCCGTCAGCAATCTTAATTACTTCAGAAATATTTCTGGTGTAATTCAACGTAATATTCCACTGGAAGTCTCCTGTAGAGACAGGTGTAAGGTCTAAGCTTGCCTCGATTCCTCTGTTCTCAACCTCAGCAGCATTTACAGTTGTATTGGTAAATCCAGTAGCAGGATCGAGCTGCTGGTTGATGATCAAGTCGCTTGAATTCCTATCATAAACAGAAATATCAAGTCCTACGCGGCTATTGAAGAAGCGGGCTTCGATACCTCCTTCGTACTCGCGGTGAAGCTCACGCTGAAGGTCTGGGTTACCCAACTGGTCAGAAACCTCATTGGTGTTAACAACTGCTCCTCCCTGTGTTACAAACTGGTTTACACCAGTAGCCAGGATGTTACGCGTCTGATAAGGATCAGGATACCCCGCAGAGGTACCAAACCCTACACGTAGTTTTAAATAATTAACTATGCTGTTGTTTTGAAGTCCAGGAATTGCTTCTGTAGGAATGAAGGATAAACTAGCAGAAGGATAGAAAATAGAGTTGTTATTGGACTCCAAAGTAGATGTCCAGTCATTACGTGCCTGACCACTCAAGTATAGGAAATTCTTGAATCCTAAGGTGGTAGTAGCATATACTCCCAATGTATTTTCTTCTTGGAACCCAGATCCAGACTGATCGTCGATGAAATTCTGGTGGTTGATAATTCCGAATACAAACTGGTTGCTACTGAAAAGTCCGTTAAAGACACCTTCTTGCCTTCTTAGGTTAGCTCCCAAGATTCCATCTAAGGTGAAGTCCTCACTCAATTGGAAGTTGTAGAGAAAGTTCAACAGTTGGTCTGTTACATTCTCCTTGAATACACGTGTTTGCATTTGACCATCAGGAACCTGTGCTCCATTTCTGTTGATGAAGTTCACATTGGTCTGTGTGTAGCGGTCAACACCCAAACGATACAAAGCAGTCAACCAAGGAGTGAGCTCGTAAGAAAGTTCCATCGTACTGATGAAACGAGAAATATTTTCTGTTTCTCCTGCATTGTTCAGGGTCCAGCGAGGATTCTGAATGGGGGCACCTCTACGGTAGTATACATTAGATCCATCAATAGGAGAATCGTAAGGCAATCCCATCAAATCCATAGATCTAGGGGTGAAAAGAAGTGCAGCAAAAAGTCCATTACCATCACCACCAAATGCAGGTGCAGTAAGAGGAGCTTTTCTGTCAGAGTCTACGTAGTTAAAAGATCCCTTGATCTTTAATCCATTAGCCAATTTGGTTTGAGCTCCCAAACCGAAGTTGTGCTTCTCGATAAAGTTCGAAGGTCCACCTCCTTTGCTCTCATCCAAGTCAGGTGTAAACCCTTCGTCATTCAGGTAACTATAGGTTGCACTGATAGAAGAATTGTTACCCAACTTACTCTGGATAGAAACAGATGTATTTGAGGTAAGTCCAGGATCAGAGAAGAAGTCCTCTACACCGGGATAAGGCTGGTAAGGATACTCTGCACCAATGAACTGGGGCAGGTCATCGTTATACTGAGCCTGATCATACGGGTGGGTAATTAATACCTGACCATTTCTTTCTCCTTGGTAGTCACCTCCATAAGAAGAAGGATTCAAGTCATTAAATGCAGCTCCCCAGTTAGAGAAGAACCATCCAAATCCAGCGTTAAAGCCATTACCATAAGTATCTTGGTAATCTGGCAGGTTAGCGATCTCTGTCCGAGATACCTGCTGGTTCACAGTAATTTCCAACTTCTTATTGGCGTTGGCTCCACCAGATCCATTTTTGGTAGTAATCAAAATTACTCCATTACGACCTGCCTCTCCGTAGAGTACAGTCGCACTCAGCCCTTTCAGGATAGAAACCTCCTCAATATTGTTGGGGTCCAAATCCAAAAAGCGGCTGGAAGCCGTTGCACCTCCCTGGTTGAATCCAGTAGAGTTTGTGCTGGTGTTGATGGGAATACCATCTACAATAAATAAGGGTTGGTTATCACCCGTAATAGAAGAATAACCACGAATAATAACGTTTGTACCAGATCCTGAAAGACCAGAAGTCTGTACGATGTTTACCCCAGTAGCTTTTCCACGAAGGATACGTGCAATGTCTTGCTCCTGGCGTCCTTGGATTGCATCATTGCTAATGGTGGATACACCATAGCCCAGCGCTTTTTTCTCCTTTTTGATACCCAAGCCGGTCACAACGACCTCCTCGAGTTCAAGTGCACTGGCTTCCATTGCTACATCAATAGTGCTACGACCGCTTATGAGCTCCTCAACAGTTCTTTTACCCACGTAAGTGAAAACTAAAGTTGTGGCATCGCTGGGAGCAGATAAGGTGTAATTACCGTCTTTATCGGTATATGCACCTGTGGTTGTTCCCTGCAAAAGAACCGCGGCTCCCATAATAGGGGCTCCATCGGAATCAGTTACAGTACCCGTCAGACTTGTTTGAGCTATCATTGCTGAAAGCATAAACAAACTGAGGGTTACTAATAGAAGATGTTTTTTCATTAGTAATACAGTTTAGATTAGTTGATAAACGAGAAAGAACTTGACTTTTGTAGGTTTAGGAATCGTAAAAATAAAAAATTATGAAAACTTAACAGCTATTTCATGAATTTTTCATCCAAAAAGTTGTAAAAAAATAACTAGCGACGCTGATAGGTCGATTTTTTTTACAGTTTTTGGCCCTTTGCTCAAGAAAATTTTGGGGTTTGAGGAATTTACCCCCCTAAAAAAGGGAAGGAGTTTTTCTTTCTTTCCTATTTGGTTTTTCATGAATATCCCCGAAACTTATCGAACGCAAGCTTTTTGGAAACCCTTAGGTATTTTTTCCGTAAAGACCTTTCTTCCCTAACGTAAATGTTTGGGAAAAGGCGGCGCAAAAAAAATTTTCGCATTGAGGGTCAGGTTTCATCGCTCCATCCCATATTTCTAACCTTTCCCGCAACCCTCATTAATTATTATTTCGGTGTATATTTATTTTATCATGAATTGCCTAATAACTGTACTATTTACTACGCGTGGCAAGTGGTTTAGTCCGCGTAAAATTTTGTTCTTATGAAATCAGGGTTTCGAAGGCTATTTCTTTGCTTGAAACTTACTCTAATTTTCTCTGGGTTGTGGGCGCAACACCGCAGCTCATTTTCATTTTCGGGGGAAAGTAATTCCTTGCTTGAAGGCATAATCAATCATGTGGTTCATTCTCCCCTTCCTCCTGCTGTGTTGGACGCTAGATTTGATAAAAGTTTACCCTGTCTCTTTTATGGCCAGGAGATGTTTTCCAACTATTTATACTTGCTTCAGGAAGAAACCTTTGAAATTCCTCAGATTTATGACCTGCAAAATCCTTCCCAACCGGGCTTTATGAGTGTATTAGAACAGCTACAGATCAAGTCCTACCAACTCGAGGCCATGATGCCTGAAATGCAAAATACACCTCTGCCCAGTGCACAATACGCTTTGAGCGTAATAGGGAATTCCCCTGATTTCAAATCTTTCCGTGATCAATTTACTTTCCTACATCCAAAGAAACTCACCAAAGAAGAAGAAACGCTTGTCCAAGATATTTTTTACTTACTCTCTCCATTCCGGTCTAGAAGGCCGGAAAGTTCGACCAGTAAGCCTGTAGATTTTGCACCGATTGTCCTGGTTGAAAAATCGGAGGAAAATGAATTCTGCAAGGAAGTTGAACAAGTATCTCTACTTTTTCAATCAATGGAATATCCTAAGATAACGTGGAACCTATCCCTTACTTATACCCTTCATTGTGGGTGTAGCCAAACTTCTGATCAGGAACTCTCTTATATGAGTTCCGAAATCAATACCCAAGTTGCCAGTACATTCAGAACTTCTTCCTTAAATAACCTCGTTTTTATTCAAACAGGAGACCCAAAAGTCAATATTCGGGAAGTTGCCTGTTGTACCCAAAACTTTGAGCCTAACCAAGTCTGGGAATCTCCAGAAGATAGTGTTCAGGCGGGTATGCAGATTGTGCAAGGACCTACAGAACAACAAAATACAATCAGTCCCTTACCTGAAATTTCCCAACCAGAACCCTCCCATAGTCCATATCCTGTACGCTTGGGAGTTTCCCCTATAGTACATTTCAGCAACGATGGGCGATCTGGAATAGGTGCCAACCTACAGTTCTTAAGCCCTGTGAGTGGCCCTTTACTTCCTTCGGGTAAGGGACGCATTCTTGCAGGAGTATTTGGGGGGATTCGTTCCAATCGTTGGGAAGCGGACAGCATAAACGTGAGCGAGAACTGGTCCAGTTTTGGAGTAAACCTATCCCTTTCAAGCCCTATTGGCGCACATGTAGAGTGGATGAATGGAATCCAGGGTACTATGGGGTTAAGCAGATATTCTCCAGAACCTAATTCTGTAGATGAACCTGTTTCATTAGATAAAATGTATTTTTCCTATGAAATTCTTTCAGGTCTAGGTGTCAATTTGGGCACTGTTCAGTTACAGCTAAAAGTTCCCATTGTCCGATGGGTACAAACTGGCTCTAGACCTGACAAAATCACCTCTTTTGCCCCTAGTCAGCGCCGTACCTCTGTCCTTCTTAATGGACCTACTCCTATGGAGTTTTATCTGAATTTTCGCTTGGGAAAAGGGGGGATAAAAGATTAGGAGGAGCCCCAATCCAGACTCCCTGTAATCCCTCTAGATAGGGTGGTGAAGCGGGGTAAAAGGTTTGAGGGAAAGAACCCCAACCCCTTAAAAAGGGGCAAAAGTTTGAGGTTTGAAAATGTACTTTGATCTCGTATCAAAGGTTACCATGGACTACCGACTACCTTACCACGGACTACCCTATCAAAGGTTACTACGGACCACCGACTACATTACCACGGACCATTTCCTCCGATCAAAGGTTACTTTGGACTATCGACCACCTTAATACGGACTACTTTACTCGGACCATTTTCAAGGTTACCATGGGCTGTGGACCATTCACCTATGCCGCATATTTATCAAAAAGCGGTTTGTAGAAAGCCTTTAATGTTTTCCGTAACGTCCGGTCTAATGATAAGTGTTAGCACGATGCCCGCGAGGGCTCCCCAAAGGTGGGCTTCGTGGCCTATGTTGTCATTGGCCTTTCGGCTAGCATATTGGCTATAGCCTATGTATAAAATAGCAAAAAGCCAACCGGGCATTGGGATGGCGAAGAACAGCAATAATTCAAGGTCGGGCCGAAACATAATGATTCCCAACACCACGGCGCTCACAGCTCCAGAAGCACCCAGTGCGTTGTAGGAAGGGTTATCTTTGTGTTTTACATAGGAAGTGGCTGAACTCAAAATCAAGGCAGCTAGATAGAATACTGCAAACTGCCAGTGACCGATAAATTGCTCAAAATAGAACGCAAAGAAGTAATACGTGAGCATATTAAATGCCAAATGCATGGTGTCAGCATGGATAAGGCCATGCGTCAAAAAGCGATTGTATTCTTTGTTACGCGCAATCCGATAGGGGTTAAACATAAAGTTTGCACGCAAGACAGAGTCATTAAAAGCTCTGAAGCTCGTAATGAGGGTAATCACAAATATTGTCGCGGCTACTGGAGCCTTGCTCATCAAATAAACTAAGTCGTCCATCTACCACTTTCTTTTAGAGATTTCCTGTAAATACGTTTTTATCGGGTTAAAATCAACCTGTTCAGCGATCTGAGTACCGATTGTACGAGCGGATTCAAAATAATGTTGGATGAGTTTTTCTGTATGTTGCTTTACATCCAGGTTTCGGAAAATAGTTAGCACTTCTTCAACTTTTCCATCCGTACCTCCCGGCTCCCGATACAGAGACATAAGCATGTCTTTCGAAGAAGGATCTGCAAGTTCCAAGGCTTTGAGATACAGATAGGTCTTTTTTCTCTCTAGAATATCTCCTCCAATTTGTTTGCCAAAATTTTGAGGCGGAAATGCATCCATTAGATCGTCCTGAAGTTGAAAGGCCAATCCCATGGCCTCCCCAAACTCGCGAAATTTCTCCACTAAGGACATCTCGGCTTTTGCAGCCATAGCTCCCATACTCATACAAGCCCCAAGTAAAGTAGCCGTCTTCTTCCGGATCATTTCCAAGTAGTCTTCAATACACACTTCTTCTTTATCTGCAAGATCCATATCCTCTTGTTGACCTTCACATACCAACAACGAAACATTTGAAAACTCCTGTGTTAATTGGAAAGCCAGCCCTGGAAATCCCTTGCCCACTAAACCGATAGAGTACGCAAAAAGTGCATCTCCCGATAGTATAGCAACATTTTCATCCCAAACTGTATGAACGGATGCTTTACCTCTTCTAACTGGTGCACTGTCCATGATATCATCATGCATCAGGGTGAAATTGTGGAATAGCTCTATGGCTGTAGCAAGGTCCATCGCTTCTTGAAATGACCTTCCAGAAACTACCTGATAGGACAGCAAGGTAAGAATGGGACGCATGCGTTTGGCTTTAAGAGAAAGAATATATTCCATAGGCTGGTATAGCTTCTGGGGTTGTTTTTCTCCTAACCTAAGGGATTGAAAATGTGCATCTATAAGTTGACGCAGGCTCGCACTATCTGTCATGCGTCGAAGTTAAAAAAAATACTTAGAAGAAGAGACAAGAGAATCCAGAGGCGAGAGAAAAGAAGAGAGACAATTTCCTTTACCTTTCAGTTGTTAACCTATTGGCTTGGGTATTCCCTCTTCTGACCTCTCTCCCCTGACTTCTAGTTTTAGTTTCTCAAATTAAGGGTACCACTTTGGTCGAGGTAAGCCCAATCTGCGATAGCATCACAGGAGCCATCCCCAAAGTCCACCGTCACCTCTCCCTCTAAGCTGGATAAATTGATTTGTAACAGTCCAGAGGAAGCAAAAGCCAAGCCCTCATCAAAACATTCTGCTTTTAGGACCAGTGGACTTGAAAAAGAAATATCATAGCTCACGCCATCCAAGGTTGTTCCCTGAGCAGAGCCTATATACTCAAAAATGTTATCGTCGTCATCATCCTCTCCTACTGTCCAGGTGAACGTGCGTATCGAGCTATGGGTAATACTCCTTCCATCTGCGAGGTCTACCCTTCCATCTTTGATTTCCACTTCGAAAAATAATTGGTCGTCGTCATTGCGCCTGAAACCTGTTACTTCTAACGTACCATTGAGGGTGCTTCCATCTACAGAAAAATTCTCAAAGCTTAACCCATAAGCAATTCCTTCGTCTACACTTAAGGAAAGAAAGCTAATAAGCATCTTACCGGAGCGACTGATCCCATCTAGGCCTGTACACCCTTCCCCAAAGTCTACCACCAGGTTTCTTCTATCAGAATCTAGGGAAATACTTGCACAAAGGTCATCGCTATTTCGAGGACCTACTGAGCCTACTGCTTGATTAGATACCCAAAATGCATCGTCAAACTCTCCTTGGGCTTCTAAAATGGAAGATATAACTGCTGGATCCCAATCCCCCGATTCAATAGTTGGGTTTTCTTCGTCAGAACAGCTGGCTATTGCGAGTAACACCAGACAGCTTATAAACTGCCAAATTCGTGGAAATGTGAAATGTTTCATTGTTGCTGAATTAAGGTTAATTCTTCTTTACAAAAATTGCACACCTAAACCTTTACAATGTATATGCCAAGCAAATTTAGCGGTCGCTAGATATAAGGAAAATGTGTAAATTATTACCCTCTCAATTATTCCATCTATTGACGACGACACGAAAAGCTCGTATATTCTCTTTACCTATTTCAACCAATACTTGGTTACTGGGATTAATTCTTGCTGTAGCCCTTTTCCTGCGCTTGTATAGGATTGAATCCCTTTCCCTAGGGAATGATGACTTAAGTGCCTTACACAGACTCAACTTTCCTACCTTTGGCGAGCTCATTGAGAAGGGGGTAAAACCAGACGGACATCCTGCTGGCGTACAAGTATTTTTGTATCTATGGACAAGTTTGTTTGGGAATAGCCCTTGGGTGCTTAGGCTTCCCTTTATGCTTTGTAGCCTACTAGCCATAGTAGGTGGGTATAAACTGGGAAAACTCTGGTTTTCCACAACAACCGGCCTACTGGTAGCAAGTTGTCTGGCCTGCTGGGAATATCCTCTCATGCACAGTTTGAGTATTCGACCCTACATTTTGGGAATGTTTAGCTCCATTGGTTTTGTGTATTGCTGGTCTTTTGTAACAGGATTTAAACAACCTTATTCCCAGAAGTATCTTTGGGGCTTTATTGTCTTTGGTACTGCCTGTGCCTATATCCACTACTTTTCTCTCCTGTTAGTTGGCTTGGTGGGGCTAACGGGAATCATTATTTCCAGAAAAAAAGAATTACTAGGGGGGCTGCTAGGGATAATTGTGCTCTACCTGCCACATATCCCGATATTCTGGGCCCAAATCCAAATAGGGGGAATAGGGGGTTGGCTTGCAGCTCCCCAATCCGATTTCTTACTAGGGTATTTTCGTTTCTTGTTGCATTTTTCATTCCTTCAATACTTATTGCTTTTTTTCTTCCTTTTATCGGGAATCTTCCTCGCGAAGAGATATGCATATTTACCGCAATGGCAGCCCTTCACTTTTAGTTTGAGTTGGTTTTTAAGTACCTTTCTCATTGGATATACTTATTCTATCTGGGTCAATCCCGTTCTTCATTTTGGCGTTCTATTCTTTGTTTTTCCCTTTCTTTTATTAGCCTTATTTTCCCTCTTCCCAGAGGTTTCTGTTCTTCTCAAATCTGCTCTTGTTCTTACGTTACTATTTCTCTCAACCTATACACTGATTGAGGTTAGGGAGCATTATGACATTTTCTACAACCGAGGCGCTCAGCAAATAAGCCACACCTTTTCCGAATGGCGGCTTGAGAGGGGAAATGACAATCTCACGACCATTGGAATTGCCTATCACCGTGATTATATAGACTATTACCTAGATCAGGAGGAAAATAGTGAGGACCTTTCTCTATACGCCTTACCTCCCCTAAATACCTTTGAACGTTGGCTCGAGCAACAGCATACTTCCTATCTTGCCTTCGGCTGGTTGAACAAGCGACCTCCTTTGGCTTATCTAGGCCTTATGCAAAAGTATTTTCCTTATCGCGTGGAAAGCCATAAAAAAGCCATTTCAGAGTGGTTCCTTTTTTCTAGGAATCCCAAAGATTCCCTATCTCAATATTCCCCAAATTATTTCGATACAAATTCCCCAATCCTTCAGCAAACGAGCAATAAGGAATTTGGCCCCACGCTCGAGATTCCTTTTCCAGGTCCCATACAAACCCCTTACGATTGGGTTAAAATTCAGGGAACTATTCGAAACCTTGATAGGGATCGTATCTCTCAATGGCCTCAGATTGTATGTAGTATTGAAAAGGAAGGAAAGGTCTATCAATGGAGAAATATTTCGTTCAAGGAGTTTGAGGCAACTTCTTTCTCTAGTCTTTCTGCTTTTTTATATCTTCGGTTAAGGGATTTACCCGTACCTAACACGGAAAATCTAACCCTAAAGATCTATATATGGAATCCGGGTAAAATCACACTCGAAATCCTCGATTTTCAATTAGGCCTTGAACCCGGAAATGCCGAGTTGTATGCGATAATTGCTCCTGTGGAGAAATAGGTTTGAGGTTTGAGGGAAGGAACCCCAACCCCTTAAAAAGGGGCAAAAGTTTGAGGTTTGAGGTTTGAGGTTTGAGGTTTGAGGTTTGAGGTTTGAGGTTTGAGGTTTGAGGTTTGAGGTTTGAGGTTTGAGGTTTGAGGTTTAGTTGTACTTTGATCTCGTATCAAAGGTTACTACGGACTACCGACTACCTTACCACGGACTCTTCTATCAAAGGTTACCATGGACTATGGACTATTCAACTATGGACTATCCTATCAAAGGTTACTACGGACCACCGACTACATTACCACGGACCATTCCCCTTTCATACACCTTCCATTACAGGAACACGGTTGTCTTCCATTTTTCCCCTCATTTTTACCTGTGCTTCATATTCTCCGTCAACTGTAAGGGTTGACTCTTCGCTTAGAGAAAATATAGCTCTCCTATTTACTTCCAGGCTGGCCCCTTCCTCAATATGCAAGGTACCCTTTAGGTCTAACCTGGCTTTCTTTTCTAAAATAAGTTTGGCTCCAGGTTTCAAAATGATCGTACTGTATGGATCGATACGAAGGCTTCCCCGCTTTTCAACGAGAAATCCCTTTCCTTTTTCGATCACCAAAATGGTTGGATTGGCAAAAGTTCCCGTTTCAGGGTGTTTGCTGGTTCTTTGCGCAGTGCCGCTCAAGGCTAGGTCTAGGGAAACACGCGTAGGAATGCGGATTAGACGTTCTGTATTTTGGGTAGATCCTGAAAAATCTTTCATCAAGAGGTTTCCACACCATCTTTGGGATTTTCGCAATTCCCAGTCATCGAATTTTACTTCTAAGGTCATGGTTCCCTCTGCATCCTCACTGAGGATACGGAGGGTTATGCCATTAATAAAATAAGGATTGAAGCGCTGCTTTCGGCTGTCATAAATGGGATAGTTGGTTACAGGTACGATACCTGAAAGGCCTATTTCATCTCCCAGATCGAAGGCATCATTTCCATCTCCTGTATTACCAAATGTGAGCACTGCTGAGGCCTCGCGCTTCTCAGCCCACACGCCTTTCTGTTCTCCTGATTTTTCGTCTCGATTCCCATGAGAAGCTCGGGCTAGTATTTTCCCATCTTGGTCAAAGTCCCTTCGAATAAACTGAAAATCATTTTGACCTGAAAAGGGATTGGGCTGGGCTTTTCGCATGACTGCCACGTCAAAGAATCCATTACTCTTTCGTTCTCCTGTATCTTCGATATCATAATTTCCTTCCCCATTGTACATTTTAATCATATTTGCATGGCGGGTGTTAAAAGGGTTTAAGGAAGGTTTTGATCGATCAGAACCTGGACTGCCTACAACATATGCATATATACCTGCTTGGGAGGGACTCTCTCCTTTTTCCTGATCCTTGTAGAAGAATTGCTTCCTATCCCAAAAAGGATCTTTTTTTTGGTGGTTCTCCAGCCACAGATAATCCTGGGAACCAGGTACCCTAATTCGGATGGCATCCCGCCCTACTACGAAGTCTTTTAATTGATAGACACCAGACTCGGTTATTTCCTGAGGCTCCAGCCACCCTAACCACCAACACTCCCAGGCATTGGCCGTAAAAAAGGGCGCATGCCAGGCACTCATCAAGCCCCAACCTTTTTGGGTATAAAAATGCTGCCCATTCGCGCTATTAGCCCCAAGATAGTGGGGACATTTAAACAAGGTGTGTGCAAATTCGTGCTTAAAGAATAACCAATTGTGAGGGGCATTATCATAAGACTTCACCCCTGTGTGGCCATCGCGAATCTTGTATCGACTATTGGGAATGGAAATCGCTCCTGGGGATCCCGCTCCATTGCTCCCTTTTTCTCTATGCATAAAAATCACATAATCTAGGATTTGGTCTGGTTGGGATTCGGAATTATCCGATTGGAACTTTGGGGAATTCTTCCGCTGGTCATACGTACTCCAGTCAAAGTTGGGATAGTTTTCAGCGATCCATTGGATAGCTTCTTTATTCATTTGAACCTGGCGGGAATAAAAGTTTAATCGGTTCGGGGGAATGTAGGTGACAGGTACTTGAACGGGAAAGATGTCCCCTGAAACCCGAAATTTCCCTCCAGACATTTTGTAAAAATAGTCGCTCAGGTTTTTATGACTATCTGGAGAGCCTATTTTTGAGGCATCTCCTGTAAACAAGCCATTGGTTTTTCCCTTGGCCATATCTGGCAGTACCCCTTCTTTGGTAACATCTGGCCATGCCTTACTATTCATTTTGCTCACGTCTTTGTAACGTACAATAATGAGGAGCATATGTAGATTGCCTTTGGGAGTATGTACATGTCCCAAAAAGGAATGCTTGGGTTTTCCCATCTTGGTTTTGACGGGGACAGCCTGACCCAAAAGGATTCCTGGGGTTAATAATTGCAGGAGAAAAACAACTGAGAATAGGAAAAGGAATTTCTTATAGATGTGGGAGTTTCTCATAGAGTGAAACTACTTCCCAATTCGAAAAAATCCTACTTTAATTTGTACCGTTAAACTTAGGCATACTGCTACCCATAGGTGTATAAACACCTCGGGAAAACAAAAGATAAGGTACCGTTTTCCATAGGATAAAGAGATCTAGCCAAAAAGACTTGTGCTCTACGTACCAAAGATCATATTTAAAACGCTGTTTAAAGCTCAGCTGGTTCCTTCCATGAACCTGTGCCCAACCCGTAAGACCTGGCTTTACCAGGTGCCGTTTTCTTTCTTCTTGAGAATAGAGGGGTAAATATTCAACCCTTAAAGGCCTTGGGCCAACAAATGTCATATCTCCAAGGAATATATTGAGTAGTTGGGGAAGTTCATCCAAAGAGCTTCTCCGAAGTATCTTACCCACTGGGGTTTCTCTCTGGCGGTCATGCTCTCCTTCCCTCTCCCCTTCTTGTAATTCTCGTAGGGTACTAAATTTATACAGCCTAAAGATTCGTTCCCCTTTTCCTGGTCGGTTCTGTGTAAAGAAAACCTTCCTCTGGCTTACCCATAATAGGAGTGAAATGAATACAAATAAAGGACTCAACCCCATGAGTAAACCTATTGAGACAATGATATCTTTTAGACGAAGTAATTTTTTCAATTAAATACGAATTGCAGAATAAATCTAATAAATTATACACAATCGTCAAAAAATGCTACGATTGAACTATTCATAGAAAATAGGGAAGTCTGTCTCCATAAGTTGTGGAAAATTATTGAGCATGTGATATTTAATCCTTACCATAAGGACCATTAGATCAAAAATAGGCTGTAAATCTTCCTTGTGAAAGCTACAAAGGAAATTCCATGCTCCGAGGGACCGGTTAATGGCCAGCAAGGCCTTTTGAGATTCTAGTAGGATTTCTCGCTCTACTTCTTCATCCCCTTGTGAATTGGCATGGTATTCATGTAGGGATGCTACCCTATTTAATTTGGCAAAGATGTAATGTTGATAATAGGTAATGACAGATTTATACTCCTTATACTCTTCAATAACTAGCTGATTACCTTGTGCTTGTAGTGCCTCCCAAAGGAATACTTTTTCCCCATATAATTTTGCCCAGCCTAGATATGTCCAGGCCCTTGAATGAATGGAAGAAATCTCCCCCTCCCTTTTCTCCCAGATATCTGGGGCCACATCGGTCAGGTTTATCCCCCTTTCGGCCAGTAAATTGTTCAGTATTTCTGTTGCGGCCTCAAATGAATGCTGTATATTTTTCCAGAATTCCTTTGGGGTGGTTGTCCACGCTTTCCACCCAAGCTGTGAGATTGTACCCGATGCAAACTGCTGACAGCTAACTTTATACATGCACCTTTCACACCAGTGATCACAATACAAAAATATGTATTCAAAATTGGTCATTCACGCACGAAAGGGCTGTCTATTTTTTTAGACTGTCTACGGATTGACCAGAATGCTTCCGGTCATTTCTTCTGGAATAGCCAATCCCATCATATGAAGAATGGTAGGCGCAATATCTCCTAATTTTCCCTCTTTGCCTGCCTGTAAGCCATACTCTCCCGTTGCGTCCATCAAAATCAATGGTACCAAAGCTGTAGTATGTGCCGTATGGGGGGTTCCATCGGGATTTTTCATTTTATCTGCGTTTCCATGATCTGCCGTAATCAGAACTTTGTACCCATTTTGAAGAGCCGTTTCAGCTACTTTCTCAGTAAGGGAATCCACTGTCTCACAAGCCTTTACAGCAGCTTCGAAAACTCCTGTATGGCCCACCATATCAGGGTTAGCAAAATTGAGACAGACAAAATCTACTTCTTTCTTATCTAATTCGGGTAAGATTTTCGCGGCAATAGCTTCAGCACTCATTTCGGGTTTCAGGTCGTATGTGGCAACTTTGGGTGAGGCGCAAAGCAAGTGTTCCTCTCCCTGCATGGGTGCTTCCCTTCCTCCATTGAAGAAAAAAGTAACGTGGGGATATTTCTCTGTTTCGGCGATACGGATCTGCTTTTTTCCAAGCTTTGCTAGTTGTTCCCCTAAACCGTTCTGAATCTGATCCTTTTCATATAATACGTGGATTCCTTTAAACTTTTCATCGTAGCGCGTCATTGTGACATAATGTAAGGGAATGGTTTTCATTCCCTCCTCTGGCATGTCTTCCTGAGTCAGCACATGGGTAAGTTGCCTCCCCCTATCTGTTCTAAAGTTAAAGAACAAAAGACCATTTTCTGGCTGAATTGTAGCTATGGGTTGTCCATTCTCCATAATCACTGAGGCCTCCACAAATTCATCTGTTTTATC
>JBCCTX010000134.1:0-19659 GCA_039197765.1 Bacteroidota bacterium | reverse complement strand
TTTTCCCAGGAGGCTATTAGAGTTGGCTGAAGTGCGCTGGGCATCGTGAACCGCCTTGCCGGGCCGTTCATCGATTTGAGCATAACCGGCTATATCACGGCTTTGCAAGGTAAAATCTCCCAGACTGATATATAAATTCCCTTTTGAATCGAAGGCAAGAGAGTTTTCCCCGTGCCAGCCGAGACGGAGTTGAATGGGTATCTTAAAGATTATCTGTTTGCTTTTCAGATCCAGTTGCTCTTGTGCTAGGTGGAACCGAGCCACCTGCAAATGGGTTGAATCCTCCTTCCCAGCAAAGAGAAAATAAACCCAGCCTGTTTCTTCAAAGTCTGGGGCCAGGGCCATCCCAGTGAGCCCATTGGATTGGGAATTCCAAACGGGAATATTAGCTAGGAGTTGTACTTGTTTCTCTTCCGCCTGATATAGCTGAATCCCACCTCCCCGCTCGATGAATAGGACATCTCCATTAGGCAATACCTCCATTTCCTGGGGCTCATTGAAGTTGGAAGCTAGGCTTTGGATTTCAAACCAGTGTTCTGGAGGGCTGACTTCTTCCATCACCTTATCGTAATTCAGGAAAGAGTTGGGGCCTATGGCGGCTTTTAGAGCAGATAGCATTTCTTCAGAAGAAGAGGGAAGAGAATAGGGCTGAACCATTCTTCCTTTTTGAATAGGGCTGAGTCTATAGGATTCCGAATGGTTTATTCGGAGGCTGGTAGAACTTTTTTGGATAAGATGATATAGCCATGGCCATTTGTATTGAGCAGATTCACTAGCTTTTGACTGAATGTGAAGGAGTCCTCCTCCAGCAAGGAGATAGCGTTTTAGGGCATTGGCCTGAAAATGATCTAAGGGATTTAAATCGACTTGATCCAGGATGATGGCACTGAAATGATTGAGGGAGTCCTCGTCAAGGAAAGAAAAGTCCGTTCGCTGATCCAACAAAAAATTGTTATCCTCACAAACTTTTGTCCATTCCTGATGCTCATTAGAAGGATCGTAAATGCGTAAAATATGGACCTGTTCACGACTCTGTGTACAGGATATATAGAGGAGAATCCAGGTGAGGAAAATAAGTCGATTCATAGAGATTTCAGTGTAAAGGGTTCTCATACCAAATGACACCCAATCCGGGCCCCATTTTGCTATTATTGGCTTCCTCACTAGTGAGGATATCCAGGTCTCCATCTCCGTCCATATCGATCAAGGTGGCAAAGTCATATTTGATTCCCTCAAGACCACTCACATCGTGGTGGGTCCATTCTTGCCGAGTGGAATCATAGGAGGACCAAAGGACCCCGCTTTTATCTGTTGCGTGATCATAGGTGCTAACCAAGTCGGGCAGGCCGTCTCGGTCAATATCGCCAATTGCGGCAGATTTGCCGATCAGGCCCGCTATTTCCGGTATGGGCCATTTGGTGGCCTGCCATTCGGTACCGGAGGCATTGCCTTGCTCAAAATACATGAAATACTCTCGTAGGTTGGGTACCCACATTTCCAGCAGGCCATTATCATCCCCATCGGCTACGTCAAGGAATAAGGGATCTGCATCCGTCATCCCAATGGGAATGCTTGGCCAATGTTCGGTCAATTCTTCGGAAGTAGTCCCGGGGTTTTGAAACCATTTTACCCCTTGGTGCGGGCCATTGCGGTCAGAGATTAATACATCCAGGAAGCCATCTTTGTCGATGTCTAAGGTGAAGATCGACATGACCCAACTGGCCGGAGAGATTTCGTGATAGATCCAATTTGCTACCTTCCTGGGCTCCGCTGGGGCCTCCAGCCATCCCAGGGTGGCATGGGGATCTTTTGAACCAAGGATAAGATCTACCCCGTTTTTGCCATCCACCTGCATAGGTACGGCAAACATCCAACGTGTTTTGCCGATAGTAACCGGAAAATCCTGGCTGTGCCACTTGTCAGATTGGGTATAGGCTTTTGAATCTGTAGGGCCCCAATGCACGCTCACACGCATGTATTCTCCTTCCGAGCAGGTCACCATATCTACCCAACCATCCTGATCCAGGTCGATGGGTAGGGCATCTTCCACATTAAGGGCCGGGACCTCTATGAAGTCCCAATGTTCCTTTGTCTCCCCAGGATTGAAATACATCCGCGCAACATTCCCTTGTTCCCAACCGGTTACGATTTCGGGGAATCCATCACCATTGACATCAGTAAGTTTGGTGCCATCAGCACCGGACGATGTATTGTCGATGATATGCATGTCCCAGCTAGCTGAAGGGGAGAGGCAACTTGAGAAAAGTAGAAACGCCCAAAGCTGGGCCCAAGAGCAAGAATGTAGCATAAGTAGTAGTTAGAAGTATGATTACAATTTGTCTCTTACAGGGTAACTTCCGGTAGGAATTTTAACCCCTTCTTGAGCAATTCAAGGGTCAATTGGTAAGACAGCAGATAGTCGTCAAAATAACCCCCTGGGAATTTTGATTCCACATATTTCCGATCAAAAAACAAGAAAGGAATCTGGTGCTTTTCTATCAGGTCAAAAGCTAAAGAAGAACTGGTCGAGGAAGCTGTGTCGATGACAAGGCCATCCACGTTCATGGGCAATAAGGTTTTCACATGGGCTAATTCTTTGGCCTCATCCTCATGAGAAACCATTAGGATAATTTGATACCCCAAATCTGCGGCCTTAGCATACACTTCCTCAATGACAGAGGAAAAAAAGGAATGGTTGATTTGAGGTACGATAATGCCAAGTGTAAGGGTCTTTTGGGTAGATAAACTGCGACCTATACTATTGGGGATATAGCCCAATGCCTCTGCCATGGCTTTAACCTTCTTCCTAGTATCAAGGGGAATACCTTGATGATCCTGTAATGCTTTTGTTACGGTTACTCTGGAGAGTTGTAATTTTTCTGCGATATCTTTCGGAGTAATTTTCAATACAGTATTTTTTGAACTGTAAATATTCTTCCAAATTACTTGCTTAACAACGCATAGTATAATCTAAGAGCTAATAAAGCATAAAAATGGCAAAAATTCCTAGCCTATATTACACGTGTGATTTTTTATTATATTAACCTATAAGGGAGGAACACGGATGCTATAATTCCAGGCGATTCAGACAAACTGTTTTTGAATGTATATTTCGAAATGTGAGATTTTATGTAGAGACTACCTATACCTCCTATCTCTCGCGGTTCTTTCCTGATTGTTAAGCCTCAAATTGTGTGTTTTACTTAGAAATCACCTTAACACATAAACATTTATCTATTGTGACAGGATTTCGGCTCATTTTTTCCATTTGCTTACTCATGATACTTGGCCTTGCCTGTTCAAATGAGAACAGCAATCCAGATAAGCAGCGGCCCAATGTTCTGTTAATTCTTACGGACGACCAGGGCATGGGAGATGTGGGAATTCATGGCAATGACAGCATCGAAACTCCCGTTCAAGACCAACTGGCAAGGGAAGGAGTTCGCATGAATTTCTTCTATGTAAGTCCGGTATGCGCTCCCACTCGAGCAAGCCTTTTGACGGGCCGCTACCATTATAGAACAGGAACTACCTGGATGACCCGAAATGGAGAAGCTATGCGTTCGGAAGAGGTTACCCTTGCAGAAGTTTTTAAAGCAAATGGCTATGCAACGGGGTGCTTCGGGAAGTGGCACAATGGGGCACATTTTCCTCAAAATCCTCTGGGACAGGGTTTCGATACCTTTACGGGATTTTCTGGAGGCCAATGGAATCGATACTACGATCCAGACCTTGAATCGGAAGGCAAGAAGACCAGGTTTAAGGGATATATAACGGACATCTTAACTGATGCGGCTGTAGACTTTATTTCCAAAAATAAAGACCAACCTTTCTTTGCCTATCTGCCATACAATGCCCCCCATTCTCCTTTTATTGCCCCAGATAGCCTGTTTCAAAAGTACCGCCAGAAAGGCCTATCCGTGCGCAATGCCTCGATCTACGGTATGATTGAGAGCATTGACACAAACATCGGGAGATTATTGGCCACCTTAAAAGAACTTGAACTACTTGAAAATACGCTGGTAATATTTATGACCGATAATGGCCCCAATGGCGATAGGTATACAATGGACTTGAGAGGGAGGAAAGGCGCTGTTTCGGATGGAGGGGTACGAGTGCCTTGCTTTATTTATTGGAAAGATCAGTTGGAAGGTGGACAAATCATCGAAGAGCTGACGGCCCATATTGATATCCTTCCTACACTGGTTGACTTACTGAACCTCAACCCCATATCGACCTTGCCTTTGGATGGGATCAGTTTTGCCTCCCTCCTTAATGGAGGGTTAGATTCCTTACCTGAACGCAATTTTTACACGTTTTCCGTTAACCGTAACCCTTTCAAAGGATCTGTACGTAATCGTACGCATCGCCTTACCGTTTCAGGAGAGAAGGAATTTCGGCTCACTCAATGGAAGGAAGATCCTTCTGAGAAACATGATTTGAAAGGACAATCTCCCCAACTTGCTGAAGCTATGTATCACGACTATCTGAACAAATATGAGGAAGTTACCGAGGAGTTGGATGCCTTTCTTCCCATTCCACTTGGCTATGATGAGGCTCCAGAGGTGGACTTGCCAGCACACGAAGGTTTCTCACAGGGAGGGCTTCGATACAAGTCTAGTTCCCAGGGCTGGAACAATGACTGGTGGGTCAATTGGACTTCGGAGCTAGATACCATGTATTGGAATATCGAAGTAGCTTCGGAAACTTCCTATAAGGCTTTCCTCAAATATGAATGCCAACGGGAGTATGTAGGCTCGTACATACATCTTAAGGTGGGGACTGAGGAGATTTCCGCCCAGCTAACGGAAGCCTTTATAGGAGAGACCTTCCACAATCGGGAACAGTTATCGAGGGGTCGGGTAGCTGACGATCAAACTTGGGGGGAATTGGCCTTGGGGGAAATTAAGCTTTCCAAAGGTTCAGAAAGGATTTGCCTATTTGCATCTGATATCTCAAATGGCCAGGTAGCCGAGACCAAGGGTTTGCGGTTGGAGAAGATTATTAGGGAATGAGTAGAAGAAAAATTCCTCCTAGATTCCTCTTATGCATGGCGGCAATATTTGTCATTTGCTGTGAAAGAGAGGCTAATCCCTCAGATGAAGAAGCCATCTACCTCAGCTATTGTGGCAGCTGCCATTTGGCTCCAGATCCTGCCCACCTTCCCAAGTCGATTTGGGAGGAATTTGTTTTACCCAATATGGCAGAACGGATGGGATATTCCTACCAGGAGCAACAGAATCCCTTATCCATTTATTCCACGGAAGAAGAGCTATTTTCCAGCCCAGAGAAAAAGCCTACTCAGAGCCCTGGTCTTGACGATAATATCTGGAAGCAAATCCAGGAATTTATATGGGCCCATGCTCCAGACTCTATCCCCGTAGAAAAGAATAGAAGTGAGAGAAATAGTCCCTTAGCTCAATTTAGCCCTCTCGCTATTACCCTGGACAAAAGCCAATCGGGAGGAATTACGCATATCGGATTTGACTCCATTAGTAAGCAGTTTAAAGTAGGGGAGTATTATGGGAGACTTTTCACCTGGCCAAATGGACGTGAGCTAAGCCCTCGGTTTCAATCCCCAGTGATTTTTCAGAATAATGGAGAGGAAGGCCTATGTATAACGGAAATCGGCTATATGGATCCCAGTGAAGAAAGCCGAGGAAGGATGTATAGGGTTGGGGCTGGAGGGATAGATACCTTGGCTGTAGCACTTCATCGACCCGTTTATTCCGAAGTAACAGATCTCAACGAGGATGGGGTAGAGGAGCTTCTGATCTGTGAGTTTGGAGACCTTACGGGAGAATTGTCCTTGTTGGTAAAAACGGATTCAGGCTATGATAAAAGAACCTTATTAGGGGAACCCGGAACGATCAAGCTAGAGATCCAAGACATGGATCTCGATGGCAGGAAAGACATCGTCGTATTGGCTTCTCAGGGAAACGAAGGTGTATATATTCTATACCAGGAAGGAGACCTTCAATTTAGGCGGGAACAGGTAATACAGATGGGCCCAGAATATGGATCCAGCTGGTTCGAATTACTCGATTATGATGGAGATGAGGATTTGGATATAGTAATAGCCAATGGAGACAATGCCGATTTCTCCATTTTTCTAAAGCCCTACCATGGGGTGCGACTGTTTCTCAATAATGGTAGGAATACCTTTAAGCAGCAGTGGTTTTATCCCGTTTATGGGGCAACTCGAGTCTTGGCAGAAGATTATGACCAGGATGGAGATTGGGACTTTGCCGTGATGGCCTATTTCCCAGATGTTGACAACTCCCCTGAAGAAGCATTTATTTTTTTGGAAAATAAATCGCCGGATCGATACCAGTTTGAACCCTTCACCTTTCAGGAGTCCACCTTTGGACGATGGTTAGTTATGGATGACGGGGATTATGATGGGGATGGGGATATAGATATTATGCTGGGCTCCTTTTTGCTACTCCCAGGAGAGCAATATGAAACTCTGACGAATCGCTGGAAGCGTAAGAAAGTTAATCTCCTATTATTGGAAAATACGCTTAAGGATTGAGCGAATAGTTTGTAGAAAGCCTCCTATTTTAATGTACGCACTATGAAAAAGACAAAATTTCTATTCCTGGTCTTGCTGATAGGCTGCGGAATTAACTCCACAGAATCAGAAGAAAAGCCCTCGGGAAACGAGTTACCCCATATCATTTATATACTGGCAGATGACATGGGCTATGGAGATCTGAGCAGTTTAAACAATGAATCGGGAATCCATACGCCACACATGGATAGGATCGTAAGGGAAGGAATTTATTTTACAGATTTTCACACCAATTCGGCTGTTTGTACCCCTACTCGTTATGGAATACTGACGGGTCGCTATGCCTGGCGATCCCGGTTAAAGACTGGGGTGTTGTGGGGATACGACCCCCCACTTATTGAACCAGAAAGGATAACGGTAGCTTCCTTTCTTCAGGAAAATGGATACCATACGGCCTGTGTAGGAAAATGGCATCTGGGCCTAGGTTGGCAACCGAAAAATCCAGAAAAAGCTATCGAAACGAAATTCAGGTGGGATCATGCCTTTGAAGAAGGGGATGATAGCAATGTGGATTTTAGCAAGCAGATCATAGGGGGTCCTGCCGACCTGGGGTTTGATTATTCCTATATCATACCTGCGAGCCTCGATATGTCCCCCTACGTCTATATTGAAAATAAAAGCGTAGTGGAGCTACCTACAGACTTTACCCCAGGGAAAAATCAAACAGTTGATGGAAGAGGGGTTTTTTGGCGCTCTGGAGAAGTTTCTCCCAGTTTCCAGTTTGAAAATGTGCTAACAACGTTAACGGATAAGGCGGTCGCCTATATTCATAGCCGTGAGAACGAACGAGAACCCTTCTTTCTGTATTTTCCATTAACTGCTCCCCATACGCCCTGGTTACCAACGGATGCTGTAGAGGGTGTATCCCAAGCGGGCCGATATGGTGACTTTGTTACCCTCGTGGATCAAACGGTAGGAGCCATTTTGGAAGCTTTGGATGAGTCAGGACTGAGTGAGCAAACCCTCATCATAGTAAGCTCAGATAATGGGGCTCACTGGACTCCAGAGGATAAGGAAGAGTTTGCCCATCGGGCAAATCATATCTATCGTGGACAGAAAGCTGATATTTATGAAGGAGGCCATCGGGTGCCTTTTATAGCGCGCTGGCCTGGGCGTATAAGCCCTGGCTCAAAAACGGATGAGACCATGTGTTCTACGGATCTCTTAGCTACCGTATCCGGAATAATTGGAACGCCACTTCCTCAGGGTTCTGGGGAAGATAGTTACAACATGCTCGCAGCTTATTTTGCCAAAAAATTGGAAGAGCCTATTCGGGAGTACACTATACACCACTCCCTCAACGGACATTTTTCTATTAGGAAAGGCAACTGGAAACTCACCCCTCACCTGGGATCGGGAGGTTTTACCCAACCAAACAATGACGATCCCAAGGAAGCAGGGAAAAATGGCACCCTCTATGACCTGCAGAAAGATCCTCTAGAAACAACTAACCTGTACAATGAACAACAAGAGATCGTAAGTGAACTAGTGGCAATTTTAGATTCTGTTAAACAGTAGTTTCTATGGTTGAAAAGCGTTTCAGTCTAGATCGAAAAAGTAAAGAGAGGAAACCGAGAAGCTTTTGTTATCCTTTTCATTAGGTATCAGGAGCACCTGAAGCATTTTTGAAATAAGGTTATTCCAGATCCATCTTCGTCAAAGATTGTATACAAGAACTATCTATTTACCTCTTCGAATCCCACGAATGAGTGGGAAAGGTAAAATAGGTTAAAGCCAATTTGTTTCGTTCTTCAGGAGGTTGATTAATTGAAAAAGTAAATAAAGGACGAAGACGAAATAGAGTTTTATGAGGGAATTAATACTGGGAATTGAAATCCTGTTTTCTCCCATAGACCTTCTATCAGAAAAGAGCAACACCTAGAGGAAGGAACTTGGGGGTTTACCATAAAACTTTTTGAAAGAAGTACTAAAATACTTTGCATCTGAAAATCCAGAAAGATCTGCTACTTCGCTGATTGAATACTTTCCCTCTTTTAACAAAACCAATGCTTTTTTTAGCTTAATCACCTTTACAAATTCACTTGGAGATTGGCCTGTTAGTGCTTTTAACTTTTTATACAATAAGGAAGAACTGACCAGCATTTCTTTCGCAAAAAAATCTTTTTTGAGGGTATCATCAGAAATGTGCTTTTCAACCAGTGCAATAGCTTTTGCAATAAACTCCTGGTCCTTTTGTGAAATATAGGCGCTGTCGGTCCGCGAGTTGTAAGAAGGGGATATGAATCGCTCCTTTATTTTCTGGCGATTAAGAATCATATTCTCAATTCTTGCTGATAAGATGGAGGTATCAAAAGGCTTGGTTATATAGTCATCCGCTCCAGTCTTAAGACCTTTTAGAATATCCTTTTTTTCGGTATACGCTGTAAGAAGAATTATAGGTATATGCGAAGTTTCAAAATCATTTTTTAATAGATTGGCAAGTTCCATACCGTCTAATTCAGGCATCCCAATATCGGAAACAATAATATCAGGATTGTTTTTTCGGGTCATTTCAAGACCTACTTGCCCATTGGGAGCGGTATAAACACAATACTCAGTGCTTAAGGTATGACCCAGGTATTCTCTCAATTGGTCATTGTCCTCTACAACCAGTAGTTTGACTTTGTTTCCGTCATCTTGATAGTTAGCAGGCTTGGGCTGTCCTCCAATAGGGTAATTACTTGTTAATTCTCTTTTAATGGAACTGTTCATAAAAGATGCATCCGCTCCATAATGCTTTCGACCTCTTTTAAAGGATACAACAAATTTGCTACCTTTATTTTCAATACTTTCAAAGGTGAGTGTTCCTTTGTGTAATTGCACATAATTTTTGACTAGCAATAGGCCAATACCCGTTCCAGGAATTTTGGCATTAATCACATTTTCGCCTCTGTAATATCTATTAAACAGCTCTTTTTGTGCATTTTTGGGAATGCCAATGCCATTATCCTCAACTGTAATTCCCCAAGTGGATTTCTCAGCATGTAAATTCAACGATACCAACCCGCCCTGATTGGTATATTTCAGCGCATTGGAGACTAGATTATTCAGCACTTTTTCGATCTTTGAAGCGTCTATCCATTCTTCTAGTATTTCCGGCTCGATCGTGCACGAAAGTTTTCTGTTTTTTATTTCGGCAACCTGATTGAAATAGGCGTATCTATCCTTAACTAATTGTACAACATCCTTTTTGGATAATACTAATTGGCTTTTTCCAATGTCGGACTTCTGAAAATCAAGTAATTGATTTACGGATTTTGATAAGCTTTCAACATGCGATTTGGATAAATCCACCAAATATTGATCGTGCTCGTTCAGGTTTTTGCTTTTTTGGAGATCCCCTAAAGGAGCACTGGCTAAGGTAAGTGGGGTTTTAATGTCATGGGCAGTATTTGTAAAAAACTTGATTTTTGCATCCGACAATTTCTTCAAGTTTGAAATGCGAATATACCGGAAGATCATCGCGCTCATAATTAGGACCAAAATAGCCATCAAAAACCTAGCAAATAGCGTATTCCAAGGCGCAGGTTTAATTTTGATATGGATCATCCGTTCATCAATAATTTGACCTGACCTGGCAGCAATGGCCCTTATCAGAAATTGGAAGTCTCCTTCCGGAACATTGGTATAATTGGCCCTTTTATTATAAGAGGGGAGGGTCCAGTCTTCGTCCTGTCCTTTCAGCTTCCATGAGTACTTTATTTTTCCTGAATTAATAGAGGTAATGGCTGTAAAACCTATAGAGAAGGAATGTTGGCTGTACTTCAAGGTGAGATTTTTGGTTTGATCCAATGAGGTATCCAAGGGAGAATAATTTTCATTGGCATATACCCTTTTATTATTTATCAAGAGTTCTTCCAGAAAAATTTGGGCTTTTTCGTCCTGAGGTACAATTTTTCGAGGATCAAAGCAGGTTACTCCATTATAGGACCCAAAATAAAATTGTCCCGACTTAGATTTGTATCCTGAGTTTTTGTAGAAGGCTTTATCAGAGATGCCATCTTTTATAGAAAAGTTCTCAATGGTTCCATTATTGACGTAATATCGAATTAGCCCATTCTCTGAACTTGCCCAAATTATATCATTACCCTGAAATAACACCGCATAGACGTGGTTTGAAGGAAATCCCCTGCTTTCATTCAGCACTTCAATTTCTTTTGTATTAATATCCCATTTCAGCAAACCTCTCCTGTTACTTGCAATCCATAAAGTTTGATTTTTTTGGTTGTAATTCAGGCTATTGACAAAAATATCTTGAGTACCCTCCTTCACTAAAGGGATCTTTTCATATTCCAAGGTATGGATATCTACCTCCCAAACACCACTAGGAGAACCGACAAAAATTGTCTCCCCATCTTTTTCCTCCATGGAATTGACTCCCACAAGTGGCAAATAATCAAAAGACGCTGAATTAGGGGTATAAATGACCAAATCACTAAAAGTTTCTCCCATCCATATCCTGTCTTTTGAGTCTTGAAAAATATTCACGATGTAATCTGACCTGCTTGCTTGATTGGGAGTACCTTTATCCGGAAAAAACTGTTTTATTACCCCTTTCCTTTTATCAATGATAAACAATCCCTTCCCATAGGATCCAGCCATTATTTGTTTATCATTGAATTGATGTAGTGATAGGAAAACGTTGCCAACATTGCTTCTTCCGTCCAGAAAATGCATCCATCTACCACTTTCAATCAGATGACAACTGACCCCATTATTTGTGGCAAACCACATATCTCCATCCATATCCTCCAGTATATTGTTCACTACATTATTTCGTAGAGAATTTTGATTGTTCACTTTATGTCTAATAATTTCAAACCCAGCCTCTTCCTCAATCAAAATGTTCAATCCACCAGTGAAGCTGGCAATATATAGGTCCCCGGAATTCGACAGATATAAATCCTGGATGCCATTTCCAATTAAAGTTTGCGGGGCATCCTCATCCTCTCTGTAGTTGGCAAGTAGCCTTTTTGTATTTGCATCAATCTTAAAGACCCCGCCACCGTCAGAGCCAAGATAGATAGCATTATCCGGAGACTGAATTATTCCATTAATAGGTACTCTTGGTAGTTCAGAGATACGGTCTGATAAATTGATTAATTGTTGAGAAGGAAGATTATATATGAGAACATCTCCATGTTTCGAGCCAAGCCATAATTCACTCGTCGTAGGATTCCATAATCCGGATGTTATATTGTACTTCAGGCCTTTTTCATTCCAAGAATGAATAATTTGAGTTGCACCCGTACATTTATTGTATTCGAATATACTACCAGAGCAAATTATGATATACTTACATGTTGAGGTGGGGGTAATGAAATATACAATTTGACCTTTGAACGCATTGATTTCTTGTAACCTATTATGAGAACTTGAATAGCTCCATAGACCTATTTGAGTACAAAGCCATACTTGTTCATCTATAAACAAATCCAATAAGCGTATATTATTTTGCAGGGAGTCTTTAAGGGAGAAAACGGGTTGAAATGTGTTTTGACTTTCAACAAACGAATAGACTATACCTCGAACATCAAAGGACCACAGGTTTCCTTCAAGGTTTGTGCGAAATCTCATCCTGTTAGTTGGCAATAACACTGGACTTGCTGGGTCAGGGTACTTGTAATGAACTACCTCTTCCCCATCAAAGCGGTCTATTCCGACTTTCGTAGAAATCCAGGTAAATCCATTTTTATCCTGAATGACGTCATAGGCCTGGTGACTGCTAAGGCCGTCTTCCGTACCTAAATTCTCAAATTTTTGTGCGAATGAGGCTGTGCACAAGAAGATAAAAATGGTAAAAACCAGAATTCTCATAAAAGATAATATTAGAAATATCTATCCAGTTTTACAGCTTTTAGCAAACCATTTCCTTTTTGATGTCCTATCTGTATCAACTCTTTACCATTATTGTGCTTGCTTCGGATGGATAAAGGGCTGCGAGAGTTTAATCTTGATTAATTCTAAACCATCCCACCTTTCTCACTGAATACCCTAACAAAACCCTCATATATATCTGAAATCAAACTATAAATATCTATTCTCAAACCTCTTTTTCGCCCTCCCAACTAAGTTTGTTAAGGCAAAAATTGTTTTACCAAAAACTACTACTCTTTATGAACAATAAGTTGGACTTTCTTTTGAAGTACCTATTACTATTAATAGTAGCAATGGGTATGAGTAATCTTGCTTTGTCTCAACAAACCATTACAGGAGTTGTGACAGATAGTGAGACGGGAGACCCGTTAATAAGGGCTTCAATTCGAGCGCTTGGTACGGAAATAGGTACTTTTAGCGAAGCAGACGGCTCATATAGCTTAACCGTGCCTGACGGAGCTACCGAATTAGAATTTTCCTATGTGGGTTATGGTACCCAGCGTGTAAGTATCGGTACTTCTAATATAGTAAATATTGAGCTTTCTTCCGATAATATACTAGACGAAGTTGTCATTGTTGGATATGGAACGGAGAGAAAATCGGACCTTACAGGTGCGGTATCTTCCCTAAAACCGGGTGAACTACTAAGGGAGCGACCTGTTACTTCTATAGATCAATTGTTACAAGGAACAGTAGCAGGGGTTAATTTCTCGATAAACAGTGGGGCACCGGGGGCGCAAGCCAACATTAGCATACGTGGAGTAGGTTCGCTCGGTTCAACGCAACCGCTTTTTGTCATTGATGGATTCCCGCTCGATAACGACAATCAGTTTGGTAGTGCAGGTATTGGTGATCAGCAGCAAGGGTTAAACCCTTTGGCTATGCTCAATCCCAATGATATCGAATCGATTGAGGTGCTGAAGGATGCTTCCGCAACTGCCATATATGGATCTAGAGGGGCAAATGGGGTAATATTGGTTACCACAAAGAGTGGCCAAAACCAAGGAGGGAAAATTTCCTACAATTTCAGATTTGACATTTCCGAATTCCCTCAGGAAAGGAAAATAGACGTGCTTGGCACTGAAGATTGGCTTAATTATCGACGAGAGGGACAGTTGAAGGCTGGAGAAGAACCGGATTGGACAGAAATGCAAATCGACTCGATTGTGGCGTTAGGGATAGACAATGACTGGCAGGATCAGATTTATCAAACCGGGTATACCCAAGATCACCAACTAAGCTTTACGGGGGGGGATGATGTTACGAAATACGCTCTTACTTTGGGCTATACGGATGTGGATGGTGTTACACCCAACTCCAATCTAACTAGGTACTCCGGTAGACTAAACCTCTCTCGCAGAATGAATAACTGGCTTTCGGCAAAAGCCAACCTGAGTTATAGCCGTTCAAAGAGTAATCAAATACAGCAAGCATCTCAAACAGGCCAGGCATCCAGATCCGTGGTTTTAGCAGGGCTGCTTAGTCCACCTACAAGGAACCTTAATCCCGAGCTACAAGACGATGACTTTATAGAGAATCCTGTGCTACTTGCTGAAGAAGTACTCAATGATTTTGATTTAAGTACTTTACTTGGAAAGGTTCAGTTGGATATGGACCTCTTCCCTGGTATGGTGTTTAGTAATTCTTTCAACTTCAATAGCTTTGAAACGATTAGGAACCAATACCTCTCTCGCGTCACATTTAATGGAGACGCTGAGGGTGGTAGGTCCAATTATTCGGTGGTAAAAAGATTCACCTTTGAGAGCGAGCACTTATTGAGGTTCAACCGTCAACTATTTAAGGGGCATAGACTCAATTCGGTGGTTGGATTTACGTACAGAGAGGGAGATCGAGAAACCATAAAGAATCAAACGTCCGGATTTCTTAATGACAATTTAACTTACTTTAATCCTCAAGGAGGAACTGTAACTAGTGGACTTGAAAGAACTAGGGTAGTTACTCAATTGGCTTCCTTTCTGGGTCGTGTGAACTACTCCATAAATGGAAAGTACAACTTTACCGTTTCAGGAAGATATGATGGTACCAATAGGTTGGCGGAAAAATGGAGCTTTTTTCCTTCAGGAGCAGCCGCCTGGAATATGCATGAGGAATTATTTCTCAAAAATGTAAAATCAGTATCACGACTAAAATTACGAGCTAGCTATGGTGTTACCGGCCGAGAGTCTGTTCCACCATTGTCTGGGGTAAGTACCCTTATCTCTAATACAGCCATTGTAGGGAATCAATTTGTTTCAGCGCTTTTTGCCCAAAGTAATGCTCTGGGGGGAGGTTCCCTTGGAAACCCTAACCTGAAATGGGAATCCACCACACAGTATAACGTAGGTGTTGATTTGGGAATGTTTGACAATCAGTTGAGATTGAGTGTCGACTTGTTTAGGAGAAATACAGAAAATTTACTGGTGGGAATTACATTGCCTTTTTCTGCTGCCTTTGAGAATACGCAGGTCAATGCTGGCGAAATACAAAACGAAGGAATTGAAATAGAGCTTGGAGCCGACATTGTGAAAGGTGATAATTTCTCTTGGGGAATATCCGGAACATTTACCAGCGTTCGGAATGAAGTGGTGGATCTTGGAGATATCGAGCTTATCACACATGGTGCATGGATCAATGCTGGAGATATTGCACTGGGTTCGCCTTTGCATATAACACAGGTAGGTAGTGTAGTAGGGGCCTATTATGGATATTTGACTGATGGGATTTATCAAAACCAGGAGGAAATAAATGCTGGTCCAGAACCGGGGGCTTCACCTGGTGATGTCAGGTATAAGGACGTAGCCGGAGATTTTGATGCAGATGGAAACCCTATTCCGGATGGGCAAATTACTCCGGACGATTTAACCATCATTGGGGATGCAATTCCTGATTTTATTTTCGGTATAGCAAATAATTTCTCCTACAAAAACTTCAGCCTTTCGTTCTTTTTTCAAGGAAGTGTGGGCAATGACGTGATCAATTTGAACCGATATATTACCGATGGCTTGTCGTCCGATGTGACATCAAGAAATGTCCGGCAAGAGGCATACGATAATCGCTGGCAAGGAGAGGGTACCACTAATACATTTCCGGCTATCAGTGCAGGTCCCCTGTTTGACCAGAGGCCGTCAGATTTTTGGGTAGAAGACGGCACGTTTTTGCGATTGAGGAATATAACGATCGGATACAAAATTCCATTTCAGGCAAACAAAATCATCCGCTCGGCAAGGCTTTTTGTTACCGGTTCTAATCTCCTTTTATGGACGAATTACACAGGATATGATCCCGAAGCCAGTGCCAGAAACGTACCGACTCAAGCGGGAGTTGATTTCGGAGTATCCGCACAACCCAGAGTGTATTCCATTGGAGCAAACCTTGAATTTTGAAATTACAAATACTAGAAAGATGAAAATCAAAATATATATCGTCCTCTTATTTACGTTGGTTATTTCTTCTTGTGAATTGGAAGAAGAAATATTTTCCACGGTAGCTCCTGAAACAGCCTTTCTATCCGAATCGGATGCTGAGGCAGGCTTAGCTGGAGCCTACATAAACCTCAGTTCCTTTGCAGGATATAAGGATCGCACATTCCAAACGCTAGCAGCTTTAAATGACGGAATAGTGGGAGTCGGAGGTACTGGTGCTGGTCTACTATCAAATAAAACCGCTAGCGCTTCTGAAGTACGTATTCGTGATCCTTGGAGTATGTATTTTAGAACCATTAACAATGCTTTTTTGGTGCTGGATAATGTTCCTGCTATTGAAATGGATCTAGAGACACAAACCAGAATACTGGGTGAAGCTCATTTTATAGTAGGTTTTTCCTATTTCAATCTGGTGCGAATGTTTGGAAAAGCACCCATTCGGACACGTGCAATAGTTGACGACTCGGATGTATATCTTCCATTGTCTTCCAGGGAGCAAGTTTATGCTACAATCATTGAGCATCTTTTGCAGGCAGAAGAAATGTGTATCTCGAAATTTGAGCAACCTGCTGATGAGTTGGGAAGAGCTACAAAAGGAGCTGTTCAGGCTTTACTTGCAGACGTGTACCTAACTCAGGAGGATTGGGCCAATGCCAAAACGTATGCAGACAAAGTAATTAACTCAGGGGAATATACACTAATGTCTAACTACGCTGATCTTTGGGATGTAAATATGGAAGAGGCCGCCGAAACCAGCGAGATCATTTTTTCCATACAGTTCAAAAGGGATCCAAACAACACCGGATTTTTTGCCTTAGGAAATTCTTTTGTCTTCAATACAAACCCCAATACTGGTACATTTACCGGGAATGGAAACGGAGGCGGAGGAAGTGGTGGTTTACGTGTTCAAAAATGGTTCTATGATATATGCACCACGGGTGACTACACAGATGATTATCGTAGTGAAGTATCTTTTTTAACGGAGTATACAAATCGAAATAATGGAAATCCTGTCCTCTTATATCCTAACAATAACCAGGAAAATTATTCAACTAAGTATCAAGATCCTCAGGGGCTGGATAATCGAAACCACGAAAATGATTTGTATATCTACCGCTTGGCTGAGATCTACCTCATAAAAGCAGAGGCAGAAAACGAGTTAGGGAATACAGCTGGGGCTTACGCTGCTTTTAATGAACTAAGAGCAAGAGCACGGTTGGCTGATGGCACGGCAAGAACTACTCCAGCTGATTTAACCCCAGGACTTAATAAAGACGATTTCAGGGAAGCCGTTTTTACCGAACGAGGCGTAGAACAGAATTTTGAGCTAAAGCGCTGGTTTGATTTGATCAGAATGAAGCGAGGAAACGGAGATACCTATTTTACTTATATGTACCGGGATTTTATCCCCACTTTACCGGCGGATAAGAAAAATGAGCCTCATTTAACCTATGATCCAAAATACGAGCTGCTGGCAATCCCAACACTTGAAATATTGAATAATCCTAACATCACAGCAGGTGAGCAAAACCCAGGTTGGTAGAACTTAGAACTTCTTCATACAGATAAGAAAAATCCTCCCCTCAAATAATATCCTTTAAAGGATTAAGGGGAGGGACTTTCTTAGTCTTGCACATTCATAACTGAAGTAGAAGGCTCTATAGCCTTTCCAATTGTAAGAAATGAATTTTATGAAAAACCATCATCTATTTCATTTGATGAGCAGAATTCAGGGTATAAAGAAACTTATGAAGAATAGGGTAATGGTAGGTAAGGATCCCCTCTATATTATGAAGGGGAGGGGATTTACTTTAGGGCTACATCCCTCTCTATCCAAAGTTTCTAATAGTAGGATTGCTATTCTACCATTCATATTCCTAATAGGTTGCGCCTCCGTAAATCAAGAATCTACGCCTAATCTGAAGGCAGAGCAGGCAGCGGATAGCCTTATTGCCACCCTTACGTTAGAAGCTAAAACGGAATTACTGCACGGCATGGGGGGAGGTACAAGTGAATTTGGCGATCTGGACGTACGTTTTTTTGGAATCAAAGGAAATGAAGCTAAGGGTATTCCACCTCTTTACATGGGCCACGGAATTACAGGGGTCCGATCTGGTCGCGATACAAGCATTCATGCAACGTATTTCACTTCTCCGATCGCTATGGGCTGTTCATGGGATACCGCATTGTATAGTGAAGTTGGGATAGCCATTGCAGCGGAAATGCGTGCCTTGGGACAAGACCTTGCCTTGGGCCCGACCTTAAATATCATTAGGCACCCACTTGGTGGAAGAAATTGGGAAAGTTTCTCGGAAGATCCCATGCTTACTGCTCAAATGGCTGTGCCGTTTGTCAAAGCGATGCAATCCAATGGGATTATTTGTGGCCCCAAACATTTTGTAGCCAATAATCAGGAACACAATCGTTTTGACATTAATAATGAAGTCGATGAGCGCACCTTGCGGGAGATTTATCTGCCAGCATTTAAAGCCGCTGTAAGGGAGGGAGGAGCATTGAATATGATGGGGGCTTACAATAGGCTAAACGGAACCTTTATGTGCCATAACAAATATTTGCTAAATGATATTCTAAGGGACGAGTGGGGATTTGAAGGATTTGTACTCTCAGATTTCGCAAATGGGATTAGAAATACAGAAGAAGCTGTGCATGCAGGAATGAATGTTGAGATGCACCGTCCCCAACATTACGGAACCAACATGTTGGAAGCCATAGAGAGTGGAAAAATAAGTGAAAGACAAGTGGATACCTTGTTGAGGGATGTGTTGAAAGTAATGTACAGGATGGATGTATTTAACCGTGATCGGTATGGAAACCCTGAGATCGTCCATAGTGAAAGCCATATGGATCTTTGTCGAAAGGTTGCGCAAGCCTCCCCAGTCTTGTTGAAAAACAAAGACCACATACTTCCCCTAGATACTTGTTGTGTGAAATCTATCGCAATCATTGGCCCCAATGCAAAAAAATATCCAGATTTACCGGCCAATCATGGTAATTATGCTTATTACCTCCAGGGAGGAGGAAGTGGACGAACCTACTATTTTCGTGATGCGGTGGTAGAACCGTATGAAGGAATCGCCAAGGCAGTAGCGGAATCAACAGAGCTTCACTACGCTCAGGGCTGCCAGACCCCTTATTATTATCGAAATAACAAAGAAGCCGAGTTTAATAGGCAGGAACAAAGCCTGATTGCCGAAGCTGTTTCAAAGGCAGAAAAATCAGATGTAGCCATCATTTTCGCTGGCTTGAGTGGGTTTAACGAATCAGAAGGATGGGATAGAAACGCTCCCAGCTTACCCGGACAACAAAACAAACTTATCAGGGAAGTTGCAAAGGTCAATCCCAACACCATTGTGGTACTAGCCGCAGGAAGCTATGTAGATGTAGCACCCTGGATAGATGAGGTAAAGGCCCTCCTGTTTGTTCCTTATTGTGGGGAGCAGGTAGGCAATGGGATGGCTGATATCCTGACTGGGGTCGTCTCTCCCTCGGGCAAACTGCCCTTTACCTGGCCAAATAGCATCGATGACTATCCCGAAGGGTCTATTTTCAAGGGAAAAGGATTTTCAGAAGAGGGGGTGAGCAACCTGTATTCAGAAGGGATATTTGTGGGGTATCGCTACTTCGACCAACATGATATAGATGTCATGTATCCCTTTGGATACGGACTGTCATACACACAATTTGAATATTCTGAATTAACAGTCCAGCGACATTCGTGGCCTTTAAAGGTAGAGGTGAATGTCGCAAATAGGGGGGAGGTCAAAG
>JBCCTX010000133.1:0-19715 GCA_039197765.1 Bacteroidota bacterium | reverse complement strand
TCGAATTCGCCCGATATTTGGGCGCGTTCCGAAGGGCCAAAACGGACCCGGCTGTTTAAGGAAGCGCCTGGCGCTATGCGAAAGGACTCACCAAGAAACTCAAATAGAGAATTGATACTATCCTTCGACACAAGGGCTAAAAAGATCCGTACGGGATCGGGATCGACGACTTTATTTTCGTAATACGAACGAATCTTACTAGTGTCATTTTGGATAAATAGCCGACTTTCCTCTACAAGGCGGCGCGCTAAGGGCAGGGCATTTTTAAAAGTAAAATTCCCTTCTAGTTCAGCGTCTAACAGGTCGCTCCTGAGGATAATATATTTTTGCTCTAGGGTATTGTTGAGCGCGAGGAATTCTAAGTCTGGCACCTGCAAAAGAGATGAATCAACAGGGCTTTGCAAAACCATATTTTGCATGTTGACATTTCCGCTTACATTTTCCAGCGAATCGCCTTCCAAATCTAAATTCAAGTCTCCAGAAATATCAAGGTCCTGCTCAAGGTTCAGGAATTTTTTCAGGTTAAACGCATCTAATCTTCCAGATACTTGGTACAAAGCCGGTGAATCCAGCAAATTCAGGTTTGCTTGAACCTGTGCCTTACCTAGTCTATCGTGTAAGTCTAGCATTCCCTCAATTTTACGGTCGGCTATCCTAACATTTCCATATAGGGTATCGACTTCCCGTCCCCAAAGTAAGGAGGAGGTTATACGCATGTCTAGTTGAGTTGCAAGATCCTGTAAATTGGACCCTTGGCCATTTATCTTGGCTTCTAAGGTCAACCTTTCCGACGATACTTGAGGAGAAATTCCCAATGCATCCCACTGTAAATCAAATGTTTTGGCAAAGCCTGCGTACTGAATGGGAAGATTTCGGGCCTCATCTCCGGGATTAATGCGAAGGATGGTACTTGCACTTCCCAATCGAGTGTCTAACATAGCATCCACCACAAATTCTTCCGGAATTCCTGAGAAACTTCCCTGGATACCTACTTCCCCCAATCGTTCCCAATTGAACGGAAGCGACAAGTCAGGTTTAATTTCCCGCAGGTGTTTTACCCACAATTGGGCCCTTTTTGTGCGTAGATCTAATTGTATCGGTCTAGTTTCATCATCCAGGTGCTTAATTCGCATCCAAAGCTCAGCAGATGTACTATCCTTATAGCTCAGGCGTAATTTCTCACTTCGGAGTTCCTCCAAAGTACCCGATATCATGCCTTCCACCTGAAAAGATCCTTCTACGGGAATGGGCTCAGACAGAAAATACTCAAAGGTTTCCATATCTATCGTAGAGCCAATCAACTCAATCTGGGAAGGGAGTTCTACCCATTGATCCACAACCTCATCTAAAGTCTGATTAGGAAAGTTCCAGTGGCCGTATAACTTAGTTTTTCCATGTAGAAAGCTTAACTCCCTAAAGGAAACAAACTGGGTATCTGCTTCCCAATCTGTAATGAGAAGCGTTTGAAGATCCTCCAATTGAAAGCCTGTTCGCTTCTCGGAAGCACGAAGACGCTGAACACGGGATTGGAGGTTTCCAGGTTCATAGGAGAAATTGAGAGCACTATATATACCCTGTATTTCAAGGTTTCTAAAGTTGATAGTACCTGGTTTTAGGATGTCTACCTCAGGATGGGTATGGTCGACAAATTGAAAGCGACAATTTTTTAAATGGATTTCAGGAAGTAAAATGGAAAGATTGGGAGAAGATCGGACACTGTCGGGGGAATTTCCTTTGAGAAAGTCAATATTAAACACCGAATCGGGTCGTTTTTCCAAATAAAAATCTACAGCGTCTAGTTCTACGTATCGCACATACAATTCACTGAGGCCTTCCTCTCCGCGAATCCATCTCCAAAGAGAAAAGCTTAGGATATCCAATTTAAGCTCGTTGATCCGCAGCAGGGGTTTATGTAGCTCATCCTGCATTTCCACCCCTCTTAAAACGATCCTGTTGGGTATTGCTAGCTGGACTTGCTCAATCTCTACATTTGCCCCAGTCTGTTTGTAAATAAATTGTTGAAGGCCCTGAACCAGCCTGTACTGGATATCTGGGTGAGAGAGCGCCATACCCATAAAGGAAAATAGCATCAGAACTATCGCCAAGCCCAGGGACCAGGTAAACCACATCCGTCCAAAAAAAATTCTCAACCTACGGCTCATACTTCCTGCGTTGACCTTCTAATGCTTTATCGGTTAAACGTGATTTTTGCAATATGTATACAAAAGAGCTGGGAAAAAAAGGAACAATCCAGCAAATCTACTCGTTAATAGCAAAGAATAGCCTATGAATAGCTTATTGTCGTAGTTTTGTTATTTTTATCTATGATTTATACAGAAATAACCCCCAATCCATCTTCATTGAAGTTTGTACTTTCCCAAACTTTACTTCCTAGAGGATCGGCTGATTTTCCAAATTTGGAGTCAGCAGATGAGGCTCCTCTGGTAAAGAAGTTGTTTGACTTTACATTTGTCGATAGGGTATTTTTGGGAGCAAATTTTATTACTGTGACCAAATTGGATTCTTTTCAATGGGAAGAAGTCATTCCTGTTGTAAAGGACTTTTTGAAAGGATATATAGCCAGTGGCCAACCTATACTCAGTGAACAATACCTAGAGGAGATCAATGCCTCGAATGAACCTGATCCTGTGGAAGACGAGGTCACTCAGAAAATTAAATCCTTGTTGGAAAGCCATGTGAGACCAGCCGTTGCCATGGATGGTGGCGACATTATCTATGAAGACTTTCAAGACGGGGTGGTTAAGCTGAGGCTTCAGGGAAGTTGTTCTGGATGTCCCTCCTCAACGATGACTCTCAAGGCGGGTATTGAAGGTTTACTTACTCGGATGGTTCCCGAGGTAAAATCTGTAGAAGCCGTTTAAGGTTTGGAAAAAGGGAATCGAGTGTTGTGATAGGACCTGTGGAAAGTAAACCGCTAATTTCAATTATCGCATTGTGTTAATACTAAACTTTTCCACACTGGGCGCTAAGCTTTTGGTTAGCCTTCTTCTCTATGTACATCCTATGTACATCAGTGTGAGTACGGTCAATTTCAACGCTTCTAGCAATAGCCTGGAAGTTACCATGAAAATATTTACAGATGATCTGGAAGAGGGAATTCACGATGCGAGTAATCAAATTTTAAATCTTGGACTAGCATCTGAAATCCCCACTTCGGATTCGGTCCTAGCTGATTACCTAAATGAAAAGGTAACTATTCAAGTGAATGGAACTCCTGTAGAATTAACCTATCTCGGGAAGGAAGTAGACATGCAAGTTTCTTGGGTATATATAGAAGCTGCCTGTGAAGCCCCTATAGAGGAAATAAGGATTCACAACGAGATTTTGATGCATCTCCACAAAGAACAAACCAACCTGGTAAACATTAAGGTGGGTTCAACGAAGCGCAGCCTACTTCTCAACCAAAAGAAAAAAGAAGATGTTGCGAGCTTTTAACCTGCTCTCTCAAGATAGGGGCAACTTGCTTTCCCTTTTGATGTTAACCCTATTTATAAGCCCCGTTTTAGCCTCTCATACTCCTCCTAACCAAGAGTGGACCTGTGAGAATCGCGTCTACGATGAGGCTATTCGAACGGTACAGTTATACCGGGATATTTACGAGACTTCGTATCCGGTGATTTATCTTGGCCAAGCGTTACCGCTCACCTTAGAGTTTGATGAACTCATGGCGCAAGAGGACCGAGCTTCTGACTTTTTGGTAGACATCATTAACTGTGATGTGAACTGGCAACCTACGAACGTGCTACCTATCGAGTTCTTCGATGGATTTACCCAAGACCGGCTAACTTCCTTCCGTAGATCCAGGCATACCAAGGTTCCCTATGTGCATTTCCTGTATACCTTTCCTCAGCAAGGAGAACGATTCAAAATGAGTGGAAACTATCTACTCAAGGTATACCGGGATGATGCTGAGGAAACGGTAGTACTTACCCAGAGATTTATCGTAGTAGAACAGCGGACAGAAATCCAACTCATCAACCAGCTAGCGCCTATGCCTGAGCGCTTGGAACTGGAAGAGATCGCCTTTACCCTTACCACAGAAGGGCTTCCTATTCGAAACAACTTCCGAGACCTTAAGATTTTTTTACTCCAAAACTTCCGATGGGGAGATGCCTTTCAATTTGACCAACCACGGTTTCAATCGCCCAATCGACTGGAGTACTATACAGATCTTTCCCAAGCCTTTGATACAGGCAATGAATTCCGCTTCCACGATATTCGCTCGGTTCGATTTTATTCCAATTCTATCCGGGAAGTCCTAGAACGGGAGGAAGTTTATGATGTCATCCTTTACAGAGACCAAGTGCGGAATAAAAATTCCTTAGGCCCTATCCAGGACTTTAACGGGGCATATTTTGTTCAAATATCTGATTTTCAAGATGGAGATGTGCATGCAGATTACGTATACAATCTATTTGCACTCCAAAGTCCTCCCCTTCCGGATGCAAATGTATACATCAATGGTTCCTTTACAGGCTGGCAATTAGAAGATATGTACCAAATGGAATACAACGATACACAGCGTCAATACGAATTGGATCTTTTGCTCAAGCAAGGCTTTTACGATTATCAGTATGTGGTAAAAACCCCAAAAAAGGCACAAAGCTCCCCTATAGAAGGGCCACACCGCTTTGGAGAAAATTTTTATTCTTTGCTTGTATATTTCCGGTCTCCCATGGATCGAACCGACCGCCTGATTGGCTACCAAACGATTAATTATATTGATTAATGGCAGAAGAACTTATCCTCTCACAGAATACCACCAAAGCTCAGCGTTACCAAGAACTGCTCCCTCAGATTCGTGCTGTGATTGGTGCGGAAAAGGACCGTATTGCAAATCTCGCCAATACAGCTGCTATGCTTAAGGAGGCCTTTGGGTTCTTCTGGGTAGGCTTCTACCTTATGAAAGAGGGAGAATTGGTTCTAGGACCCTTTCAAGGACCCTTGGCGTGTACCCGTATTGCCTTAGGTAAAGGCGTATGTGGCACAGCTGCCCAGCAACAAAAAACGATTTTGGTGCCGGATGTGGAAGCATTCCCTGGGCACATAGCCTGTAGCAGTGATTCTAAATCAGAAATTGTATTGCCCCTTGTGATTGAGGGAAAAGTAAAAATGGTATTGGATGTGGACAGCGATGTGTTAGATGATTTTGATTCTACGGATCAAAAATACCTTGAAGAACTAATGGAAGCCCTCAAAACCCAGTTTTGAGCATTTGATCTGGCTGCAAACGAGGTTCATCGATAAGCGAGTTGGAAACCATCCTAACCCAATACCTTATCGTACACTTGTAGGGTTTTATCTGCAGCATTTTCCCATGAAAGGGGAGCGATTCGCTCTTGAACCTCCTTAACTTGTTCTTCGCGCCATTCGGGGAATTGGAGTAAGCCCATGATGGCACCTACCCACTGGTCTACTTCTCCTGGATCAGCGGTAGAGGAGGTAGGAAAAATTTCAGCGAGGCCAGAATTCTTGGATATAATACAGGGCACACCAAATTGGGCGGCTTCAAGGGCCACCAAGCCAAAGGGCTCCGAGACAGAAGGCATAACAAATACATCAGCCATGGACAACAATTCGTATACCTTGGTGCGGGAGAGATGTCCAGTGAAATGTACCCGGTCTCCGATTCTAGCCTCTGCTACATAGTTTACAATCTCTGGTAATTGATCGCCTTTCCCTCCAATAACAAAACGAACATCCTGATGACTTTTCAAAATTTCTTTAGCCATTTCTATGAAAAGCTCAGGTCCTTTCTGATAGGTTAGCCTGCCTAAAAATAATATAAGCTTTTCGGGAAATACTTTCGGGGTTCGAAAAGGGGTGACAGGTTCTAAGCCATTATGGACTACTGAGATTTTTGTCGAATCGATTTCATATTCATCGACCAAAATTTTTTTGGTATAGGCACTTACGGAAATGACTGCATCTGCATGCTCCAAAGCTTTTTTCTCAAATTCAAAAATCCAACTGTCCCACGGACTTTCGTTTCGATCGAACTCTAGTGAGTGAATATGTAATACAACGGGGACATTATATATCCTCCTAAGCTCAAAAGCAGCCAAAAAAGTCATCCAATCATGTGCATGTATGACATGAAAACCAAGGCCTTTTACCTCAGAAAGAGTCTTCTCCGTGTATTGGTAGATACTTTTAAAAATGGGATTTTTTTGCCAGGATGCATCGGAGAAGAATGCCTCAAACTCAGATGCGAGTGGGTTATTCTCAATGGGTCCCTCGGCTATTTCCTCTAAAACCACTTCCGCTCGTTCGATAATGTGGAGATAACTAGAGGATCCGTTGGCATAGGACCCTATGGGATGCTGGACGCTCACGGGATGTACCTCAAAAGAATCTTCTGCTCGTACTTCTACACTCCTACCTCTGCCTCCTGCACTAGCTAATCCTGGAACAATTCCCCTTAAGGAAATTTTCTTAGAAAGCGCCTTATTCAGGCCTAAGTAAGCTATACCTAAACCACCTTCAATGTTGGGGGGATATTCCCAGCCCAAAGATAATACGGAAATATTCATTTTTGGGAGTGTTACAGGCAAATTAAATAAAGAGTTCTAACAGACGCAACGATTTCGTTAGGAAAGCCTGAGAATCATTCATTTATTTTCCGGTTCCACCAAACAAGAAAAGGGATTCCTCCATGTCCTAATCGATAGGCAACTTCAAAGCCCCATCGGTCGAAGCTATCTACCGGGTTATCCCATTCCCAATGGGCTACAATGCGAGCAAGTGCCGTTAATGTACCCCAGATAAGCGCATAGATAAGAAAGGGATTTCTCACCTTAAGAAAGAAAATACCCACTACAACACAAAAATCAAGGATTCCTGCGACTAATAAAAACTGCTGGGCCTGGGGTACAGAGATTCCCAAGATACTCCTGGTCATACCTATAAAATGGGTAGGCTGGGTCCATACGCCTGCAGCATATAAGCCATGGCCCAGAAAAGTAAGGGCAATGGCTACTAGCATAAAATAGGTAATTCGTTGAGTAGGCCTTTCACTTACATAATTCTGGTACAACCAAAAAAGGGGAATAGACCATTGCAGGGTGTGCTCGATTAATTGGGGTATTTCCCACCCTGATTGAGCAAAAGAAAGACAGGTCTGGGAGAGTAAAAAAGTGACTCCCAGGTAAATGAAAAGGTGTACAACCCCGGAGGAAACTTTTTTATGTAAGCCGCCAACTAAGACTGCGCATACCAGATAGACGAAGACAAATAAGCTATCTAAGTAGGTCCCATAGGGTAGCTGATCATTGGGAGTTCCCCAGCGCAAGTGCTGCCAAGCCTTTCCCAAAAACAATAGTACCGTTACGATGCGCAAGATTCCCATATGCAATTGCAAACTCTTCTACAAATTTCAAGCTGGTTTAATGTAGGGTCAAATCCCAACTTAACCCCAAACATCACACTTCAAACCCCAAACTTACTACCTATCACCTACTACTTCCTACCTAATCCCTCCTCACTCCTTCCGCTTTAAAGCTATTTCATAAGCTTTTTGATAGTACATAGTTAGATTTCCCCAATCAAAATGAAGGGACTTATTTTCTACCTCATATCGTTGGGTAATCCGAAACCTGCGGTTTTTCTGAACAAAGCTAAACAGAAAATCTGTAAGCTGAGAGGCAGCATCTTCATAGCTCTTGTAGCGTCGGCTTACCGTAAAGACTTCATCTCTTTCACTGCCTACATTTTTTTCGTAGTAATCCCCAAATCCAGCTAAATCACTCGTTACCGTTGGTACTCCCCTGGCAATACATTCCAAAGGAGTATATCCCCACGGTTCGTAATAGGAAGGAAAAATACCCAAGTGACACCCCCGTACAAAGTCGCTGTACTCCATCTTTAACAAGGGACTAGTAGGAGAAATAAAATCTGGGTGATAAATGATTTTGACGCGGTCTTCTTCACGGTTTATCAAGTTGGAAGTCCGCAGAAAGTTAAGAATCGGATCTTCTCCATCATTTATCAAGTTGTGGGTAACGACGGAAGGGAGGCCTGGGGTCTTCCAAGACTGTAGGTTTCTCCTTAGTCTGAGGCGCCAGTAATCCTCTACTAAGGTATTAAGGTCTGGGAGTTTTTGGCTAGCCTCTGTAGCCACTCGATAAAATAGCTTTTCTCCAATCTGGTGCTCAATATTTTCGCAGGTCTCTCGAATATTTTCCATGAGTGCCTGGGACTGCAGGGTTGCGGGATTGATACTGTGATAAGGTTGCCGCGTGATAAAAAACATCACGATGGTTTTGTTGACTTTTGCCTGCTTCATCCTCCAGTTGAGTCGAGCTAGCGCCTCCAACGTCATGTCATATCCCTTGTTGCGGTATTCAAATCTTCCGGAGGTGAAGAAATAAAGGGTATTATCTAGGTCAAAAGAGTAGCTGTTGAAAAAGTGCCCCATCACAAACTGATGGATCTGCTCTTTGTACAATTGATGTGCATTTTGAATCTCGTGTGAGGCTGAGAAACGCTGAATATTCAATCCATTGGGGGTAATTACATCCGGTTTCCGCCCAACCAGAACTTCACATTCCCTTGCTGTAACATCACTCACGGTTGAAAAAACGTGAGATCCATGTGCCGCAGCCCGCTCTATAGCGCATTGGGTCAAAATATTAAAATGATTGGCTTCCCTTTGCCAATCAAAAAAGGGCAAATGGTCGTAAAACTCATGGTCATTCATGGCCAGGTAACGCCCCAAAAGGGTTGCATGGGTCGTAAATACAGTAGTTACTGGGACATGGTCTCTCCTCAACTCCGGTATAGCCGTACCAGCCATCCATTCGTGCATGTGTGCAATGATCCGCTGATTGCCCGTTTCATTTACCAATCTACTCAGTTCAGCCAGGTATTCTTTCACCATAAAGCCAAAAGCCACTACCTGATTGAGTAAATCATCTTCTGCAGGAGTAGAAATATGGTGATGTTCCCACAACAGGTACTTGATTTCCCCTAAACGAGAATAAACGCTGTAGGGATTGAATAAGATGGTCAAGGGCCTACCTGTAATCAGCCAATATCCCACATGAACTTCAAAGCCTCTTTCACGTAAATTGTAAGCAGCCTGTGCAAGTGGAGTTTCCAGACCCTCCTGCGGTTCAAAATTTGCAGATACTTTGGGATCGACGTAGGGTCCAAGCGTACAATAGCGGTCTCCCCAGTATTTCTGCATACTTGGGACTTTAGAGCGGATAACTGTATAAATTCCTCCAATTTGGTTACAAACCTCATAGGCAGTTTCCAATAAGAAGGCATTCTCCATTTCAAAAGATTCATCCAGAGAAGTAGGGAAGTCAGAAGAGTCGAGGGTATCAATCATGAATTAAAAATATCCAATTTTGAATTAATATGGCAATTTCCAGGAAATAAAAATCTTGGTTACCTTTGCAAGCAATTAAGACGCCTGATGAGTTAAGATAGTGTTTGTTTTCGAACCTTTTAGTTTTTTTTTAATCATTATTCAATACAAAGTTTTGCGGACTGGGACTTACATTTGGGATTTCTTTTTTCTACTCTGCTTGATCTCTCCCCGCTTACTTTATTCAATCGTTTCCACACGTTAAGACTTATGGATAGAAATGCGACCACGGGATTTGTGCTGATAACACTTCTGTTAATTACCTACTTCTACTTTTTTGCACCGAAGCCTCCAACCCCTACGGAAAACCTCTCTCAGACTGAAATTACAGACAGTCAAGTAAGTCCAAGAGAGGTACCTACGATAAGCGAGGCGGATACGCTGCCTCAAACTGTGAAAGACTCCCTAGAGCAGGTGGCCTTAAATCAGACCTTTGGCGAATTTGCCAATTTGGTCCAAGGAGAAGCAAAAGAAGTTCGAATTCAAACAGATGAACTAGACGTAGTTCTTAATACCTTGGGAGGGGCCATTCAGGAAGTTTATTTAAACAACTATCTGACTTTTGACTCCCTTCCACTTCCCATGATTGAAAATAATCCTGAGAATGAGTTTGGTTTACTGTTTGGATATGGTGGGACCAAAATAAATACAACAGATCTTTATTTCCAACCTTCTCTTTCAGGTCCCATAAATGTTTCAGGGGAGGATACCCAGGAATTGCGAATGAAAGCTGAAGTAAGCCCAGGGAAGTACATAGAACAGATTTATACCTTCAAAGGAAAATCATTTGATATAGGCTACCGAGTTAAGGTAGAAGGCATGCAGAATCTCTTTAAAAACAAATTCTATGAGATTCTCTGGACTAGCTATTTACCCAAAACCGAACTCTCTCTTGAAAATATGCGCCAAAAGACTACCCTGGCGTATAATCGAGGAGGGGATGTTGAAAAAATGGGGGTATCCGAAGAATATGAGAAAGAAGATTTAAAGCTTGACATTCGATGGGTATCCTTTAAAAGTCAGTTCTTTTCCTCCGCCTTGATAGCTGAGGAACCCTTTCAAACTGCTTCTCTTGCAATGGATACGCCTCTCTCTGAGGAAATCAGCCGAATGATGAAGGCAGACTTATACGTAGATGTTTCTTCCATGCAAAACTCGGAGCAGGAGTACACTTTCTTCATGGGGCCTAATGAATATGACCTGCTGAACAGCTACGAAGTTGGGCTCCAAAAACAAATGGATTTGGGCTGGAGCATCATCCGATATGTCAACATAGCAACCATCCGGATATTTAAGTTTTTAGAGAAATACATAAGTAACTACGGACTCATTGTAATCCTGCTGGCGGTTATTGTGAAAATCGTCGTGTTCCCCTTTACTTTCAAAAGCTTTATTTCCATGGCAAAAATGCGGGTTATCAATCAGACCCCGGAGATAAAGTCCCTGGATGACAAGTACAAGGACGACATGCAAAAGCTCCAGATGGAAAAGATGAAGGTATATCGAGAGACGGGGGTGAGTATGTTTGGTGGCTGCTTGCCCATGTTGTTATCTTATCCATTTCTGATTGCCTTATTTTTCTTCTTTCCCCAGTCAGTAGAGCTAAGACAAAAGTCCTTTCTCTGGGCAAATGACCTTTCTACTTATGATTCTGTTCTGGATTTGCCATTTAACATACCTTTCTATGGAGACCACGTATCTCTGTTCACAATACTCATGGCAGTTTCCATCATGGTATTCACCTATTTCCAGCAGAAGTCTCAACCCACTTCCCCACAGCAAGAGCAACTGAAGTACATACAGTACTTCATGCCCGTAATCTTCCTAGTATTTCTGAATAACTATGCATCTGGGCTTAGCCTTTACTACTTCACTTCTAATTTACTCTCCATTAGTCAAACCACGGCTAGTCGTTATTTTATTAATGATGAAAAGCTTCTGGCACAACTAAGAGAAAACCAGAAGAAGTCTAAAAAGAAGAATAAAAAGGGAGGAAAAGCGCCTAAGGGAAGAATTGCCAAATGGATGGAAGAGCAACAGAAGAAGCAGCAAGAAGTACTCAAGCAGCGGCAAAACGCACAAGGCAAAGGTAAAGGAAACCGCCAAACTAGGAGGAAAAATTAATATGGCGTATATCGCTCCGTCTATCCTTAACAGCGATTTCCGGTATCTGGGAAAAACTATCGAAATGCTAAACCGCAGTGATGCCGACTGGATACATGTGGATGTGATGGATGGTGTATTTGTCCCCAATATTTCTTTTGGTTTTCCCATTCTGAAAGCCTTAAAAGAAGACAGCGAGAAACCCTTGGACGTGCATTTAATGATCCAGAATCCTGGGAATTACATAGACACATTCAAAGCATTCGGGGCGGATAGGCTAACCGTCCATTACGAGGCCTGCACCCATATACACCGGGTTATCCAACAGATCAATAAGGCAGGTATGAAAGCAGGTGTAGCATTGAATCCAGGTACCCCTATCTACCTGCTAGATGATCTGTTACATTCCATAGATCAAGTGTTGCTCATGTCTGTTAACCCTGGCTTTGGAGGCCAAGAATTCCTCCCCAATACCCTTAAGAAAACCGCGCAAATGAGTGAGCGCATAGCTGAAGCACGAAGGCCCATTTTAACCGTAATTGATGGAGGGGTTGATGAGTCAAATTGCCAAGAGTTGGTACAGGCAGGGGCCCATGTATTGGTAGCCGGAAGTTTTGTGTTCCAATCGTCAGATCCTCTTTTGAGCATCTCAGCCCTGAAGAAAAAAAGTACCCACTCCCTAGGGTACTTAAGTTAGACCTTATTGGGAGTGGGCCACCCAAAATGAAAACCCATTAATGTTTACTCATCATTTATTTCTACCCCTGGAAAGAAGGTTCCAAAAGAGAAAAAGTATCCCATACATGACCGGGTAGGGGTAAGTCTTTGACCTGTTCTAGGCCCAGAAACTGCCTCCCCAAATACATCCCATGCATTTCCTTGGCTGTCTGTCATGAGAATTGGAAATTGATCCTCTGCTGCAGGATCAAAAATTAGATCTGCTCCTCCTTCCAGTTCATTGTAATAAGAAACAATTAAGTCGATGAAGGAACTTCCGACAACTACCAATTCTTTCCCATTAAAGGAACGCTGCTTTACCGCTAAAGGGCCTGGAAAATTGCTAAAGTCGAAAACGATAGCAGATGCATTATCTTCAGCTGCAATTCCATGCACCCGCTCTTTAGCAGGGATTCTGTTATCATTTTTAGATATTGGGAATAACAGTCGGGAATCATTTGTACGATAATCGCCATAGGGATACAGTCCATAGCTCCGACTAAAACCCGTTTCCCGTGAAAGTACTTGAGTTTGTGGATACAATTTCTTCCACGTTTCCCAAGTAGTCTCAACTACCATTTCAATCTTTATAGACTCACCCTGCAGGCTGCCCTGTACGCTCTGCATGAGCAACTGCGACCAGTTACTATCTGTATTCCGATCATAAGGAATCAGGTTTGTATTGTACAGTAGTCCGGATACACCAAAGGTTGTTTCCTGACCCGCAGCAGTCCCACCTTGCAACACGCGATTCCACCCACTAGCTGTGCCCGTCAATGGACAATAAGTTACCGCCACCGAAAGGCCACCTACATTGTCATTTACGATTTCGTGCCAATCCAAGATTTCATGAGGATATGCTCTAGCTACTCCATTGTAAGCTATGCCTACAACCAAGTCTCCAGCAGTTAAAAATTGGTCCCCTCCAGCGATATTGGTAAACTGGGGATTATCAATGGATGGAATCCCATCTTTTCCCGGACCTCCATCAAATACTTCGCTAACGGGAATTAACCAATCGGAGCTTGTAGGAGGGTTAGGTGTATTGGGAGAACTGCTAACTGTGGGTTCATCGTCATCACATGCTATAAAGCACGTACTCAGGCATATAATGAGCAAAAATCGAAGGAAATTGGACATCATATTTTTGGGTTTTGATGGATTAGGGGAAATCTACTTTACAGATAAAGTTAGAAGAGATAAAATGCGTAGGTTGTCAGCCTACTTACATTTAGGAGTTATTTTGGAGGGGATTTATTTTTACCCAGAATTAAGGGTTTATTGCACAAATGCAGATAATTTCTTTCCTTTGCAGACACGTTAAAAATCAGCAAGAGTAGCTCAGTTGGTAGAGCACGACCTTGCCAAGGTCGGGGTCGCGGGTTCGAATCCCGTCTCTTGCTCCCGAAAGGTCCTCATCTTTAAAGATGCGGACTTTAATTTTTTCTTAACTTCCTGTCATGAGGATCTTAAAATTCTGTCTATTGGCAGGCTGGATATGTCTCCGCTGTTCTGCCCAGCACCCCGCCGCTTCTGAGAACCTTGGGAAAGCTAACAAACTCATTAGCGCTCAAAGTCCCTACTTACTACAGCATGCCTACAATCCTGTGGATTGGTACCCTTGGGGGGATGAAGCCATGGAAAAGGCCAGTCAAGATGAAAAACTCTTATTGATCAGCATCGGATATGCTGCCTGTCACTGGTGCCACGTGATGGAACGCGAATCTTTTGAAGACGATAGTGTGGCCGCCCTGATGAATGCAAATTTTGTATCCGTCAAAGTAGATCGAGAAGAACGTCCTGATGTAGATGGCATTTATATGAATGCTTGCGAATTGCTCAGCCGAGGGGGATGTGGCTGGCCCTTGAATATAATTGCCCTCCCCAACGGCAAGCCCATATTTGCGGGTACCTATTTCTCAAAAGAGCAGTGGATGAATATCCTACAGCGGGTCAAGCAAGTTTATGAGGAAACCCCAGAAAAAGCCCTAGACCTAGCCGAGCAATTGACTGATCAACTCCAAGTTATGCAAGGGGTAAACCTACCTTCAAGTGTAGCCATGGATTTGGAAAGCTGGGAGCAAATAGCTCAAACCCTCATCCAATCTATGGATCCCAAACTTGGAGGAAGAAAGGGGGCTCCCAAGTTTCCCATGCCCAATAATTTACTGTACCTATTGGAGTATTACACGCTTTCGAGAGATGCCCAAGCCCTGGAAATAGTCCAAACAACACTAGATTACATGGCCCAATATGGATTATATGATCACCTAGGAGGAGGCTTTGCGCGATACTCCACAGATGAAGCATGGAAGGTGCCTCATTTTGAAAAAATGCTATATGACAACTCCCAACTTGTGAGTTTATATGCAAAGGCTTATCAAGCTACAGGAAATCCAGCTTACAAACGTATTGTGGAAGAAGTATTGTCATATGTCGAAAGGGAAATGTCGTCGGAGAATGGAGGCTTTTTCTCAACCCTTGATGCAGATAGTGAAGGAGAGGAGGGGAAATTCTACATTTGGTCAATGGAGGAGATTAATTCCTTACTGGGAGACCAGGCTAAAATATTCTCCAAGTATTTTCAATGTACTGCGGAAGGAAACTGGGAGGACGGCAAAAACATTCTTTGGAGGCTAGCACCTGCAGATGTTGAACGGTTAGCCGAAGAAAATAGTCTTTCGATAGACCAGCTCATCCAAAATATGGATAAGGCTAAAAGCATTCTCTTCGATGCCAGAACTGCCCGCACCAAACCTGGATTAGATGACAAGCAAATAACTGCGTGGAATGCCCTTATGATCAAGGGGTATATCGATGCCTATCGGGCCCTGGGGAATGAATCCTACTTGCAAAAAGCCCTAGAAAGCACCCAGTTTATTCTAGCTAATTGCCAGGAGTCTTCTGGAAGGCTAAACCGTATTTATAAAGGGGGGAAATCCTCTATTAATGCCTTTCTAGACGACTACTCTTTTCTGGCTGAAGCATGTATCGGTCTGTATGAAGCAACCTTCGAAGAGAAATGGTTGAACGAAGCCAAGCGCTTGGCAGAATACACAATTGAACAGTTCGGAGACGAACAGACGGATATGTTTTTCTATACTTCAAACCAGGACGATCCTCTACTAACACGTACGCGGGTAACTACTGACAATGTTATTCCAAGCTCTAATTCTAGTATGGCACGTGTTCTTTTCCTTTTGGGAACCTATTTTTATCAACCCAAATGGGTTGAAAGATCAGAAAAGATGCTGGCTAGAATGCAGGAGGTAACAGCGGAGCAGCCAGGTTTTTTCTCTAACTGGGCTAGGCTTACTACCCTTATGGTCTTTCCTCCTTACGAAGTAGCCATCCTCGGTCCAGAAGCCCAAAAAAAGCGAGCAGAAATGGACCAAAATTTTCTGCCAAATGTCCTCTTCCTGGGAGGAGAATCCGAAGGTGAACTCGCCCTACTCGAAAACAAACTTGTAAATGGACAAACCACCATTTACGTATGTACCAATAAAGTATGTAAACTCCCAGTTCGCGAAGCTTCCGCAGCCCTAAAATTAATCGAATAGTACCTTCACAATAAGCTAAATGAACACCTATTACTTACTACCTAATACTTAATCCCTAATACCTCATTATCCCTCCCAATGGCACGTTTTACACGCATACAAGTAGCTCTTTCTATGGAAAACACCGGACTGGTTCCTGTTTTTTACCATCCAGATGTTGAAATGGCTAAGGAAGTCCTCAGAGCATGTTATGCAGGAGGAATACGTACATTTGAATTCACTAATCGAGGAGATTTTGCTCACGAGGTATTTGGGGAATTGACAAAGTTTGCTGCAAAAGAACTCCCGGAAATGATTCTTGGAATCGGATCCATTGTAGATGCAGGAACTACGGCTCTGTACTTACAACTCGGGGCGAATTTTGTGGTTTCGCCCTTACTAAATCCTGATATGGCTAAGGTATGTAACCGAAGGAAGGTTATGTGGGCCCCCGGTTGTGGCTCTCTTTCGGAAATTGGACAGGCCGAAGAGTTGGGAGCAGAAGTCATAAAAATATTTCCGGGAACCCAAGTAGGAGGCCCTGGCTTTGTAAAATCGGTTATGGGTCCTTGTCCCTGGTCTAGAATCATGCCTACCGGAGGAGTATCCCCAACAGAAGAGAACCTCCGTCCCTGGTTTGAGGCTGGAGTAGCTTGTGTGGGTATGGGGTCGAAACTCTTTCTGAAAGAGCTATTAGCCAACCAAGATTTTGAGGGATTAACCCAAAAGGTTCAAAGAACCATCGAGCTTATTCAACAAATTAGAGGTTAAATATTTGGAGAATGTTGGCCTATAAAAAAACCTACCCTTTCAGGTAGGCTTTTTCTCTTTACATATAGAAATATACCTACTGAAGCGTAGACATCAGATCCTGATTAATCTTGACGTAGTCTCCATTTCCAGCTTTTTCAGCTAATTCGATTGCCATTTTAGAAGCCTCCATTGCCTTTTCCTTTTCTCCCATCTTGGCAAGGATTCTCGCTTTCATGGTTACAACCCAAAAACGATCTTCATTCTCTTTCATCCCTTTTTCTACATATTCCAGGGCTTTTTGCATATCTTTCCCAGAACTGTACATATAGGATCCCGCCTGGTAGTAATCTGCAGCCGACGGTCCAGCCAAGGTTTTGTCGATAGAAGCCATTACCTTGGAGTCTGTATCGACTGTTAGGTTAATAGGTACCCAGGTATTTTCCCAAACAATGTTGATTGTAGCAGAACCGTCCTTGATATCATTAATATCAATAGTAAAGGTTTCAACCATAGGCTCCATCGTTTGAGGCTTGACATCAAATTTTATCGTCGTCTCTTCATCAGCGATTGTACCGGGGTTTCCATTAAGATCGTCACTCAAGATTATGGTCCAGGATTCTTTTCCGGGAATGGAAAGCATAGCATATTTTCCAGCAGCTACGTCTACCCCTTCTAATTTCACATCTTCAGAAAAGTGAATCTGGGTACGACGATTAGCACCTGTTCTCCATACTTTTCCATAGGGAACCAAATTTCCCATAACCGCACGTCCTTTTTTTCCTGGACGAGAGTAAACCAAACTCACCTCTCCCAGACCTACACTTTGGGTTACTTTTGCTAATGGGCTTGGAGCAGGTGTAGTTAATTGAGCTTGCAGTTCAACGCAGAAACATACAGCTAATGCCAACAAAATGGTAGAAAAGAAATTCTTGTTTTTCATTTCACTAAATGTTTTTAAAAAAAATATTGGGCATAAAAAAACTTGCCGCTAAATAATAAAAAGTTTGATAATAATGAATTCCTATTTCTAAGGAATACCTACTTTTAAAAAATATTCATGGATATTTTTCATTCAATATAACGGTAGAGGAATCTGCCTCATTTGCAGATTTTGCAAAAAGAATCCACCTCATTGGCATTATTTCCTAAAAGGGAAGAGAAAAATTGAGTAGAAAGTAAAAATTCCCAAGATTTCTGTAAAAAGGAAAGATCAACGTCTAAAAAACCATTTCTACATCCGAGGAGAAATCAAGAGATTGGGAGTATACCCTTAATTCTACAACCTAATACAAATTCCATGAATCCCTTTTCCTCACGAGGTATACTTCCTCCTAGTAACCTACTTGCTCCCGCACTTCCATTGGGAATTATCTGCACGATTGAAGACGAATTTTAACATTGGGCTGTGCAATAAAGCATAGAAGAACCCCAATAGGAAATAGGTGTCTGACATCTGTTCAAGCTTAAGAATGGCAGAGATTTCATATAAGTACTTAAGAAAAATAATTGTGGGGATTGCCATGTGCTGCGAATAGAGAGTTCTTACAGGATATTTTTTACCCGAAGGAAAAAATACCTGATCCATTATGCTCGAGTACTTAGCAATAATGTTACATTTCAAATAAAACTCAAGCATAATACTTTCCATATATAGGTAAGTATCTCCGTTGATTTTGCTACGGAGAAAGTAGGTAAATATTTTGACACCAAATAGGTTTCAAGGCCCCAAACTATATCCCACTGCTTTTCCGTCTTTTACCCAGTAAAGGCCTTCGTTTTGTAAAGATGATAGATTTCTGCCATCTTTGTCCATTTCTTGGGGTAGGAAAATACTTCTATGCACGTATTTTGCGTTTTTATACTGTGATGCTGCACTTACTTAATAGGTAATAAAAGTTGTTGGATAATTTTCAGGGATAGGTATCCCATAATTATGGTTGCGTTTCGTTTACAATAATTCTCTATATTTATCCACAATCAGAATAATACTTTCTCATAAATATATAATCGCATTTTCAACTATTGCAACCTCTCGGAACGAGTCTTTTAAATAAGCAATGTATATGATTCTCAAACCCTCTTCTTCACTGCGAATACCAGCACTGATTACCCTGATTTTCCTGCTGTTTACTTGCTTAGTGAAGGGTCAAGACCTAGGGTTTTCCTATCAGGCAATTGCCAGGAATGATAATGGAGATCCCATAACTTCTCAAAATCTTCAGGTCAAAATTCAAATTCGAAGTAATTCCACCAATGGAGCGATTGCCTACGAAGAAGACCATGAGGTACAAACCAATTCTCTGGGTTTATTCACGCTAATTATCGGAGAAGGAACCGTTCAAAGTGGCAATTTCAACTCTATTCCTTGGACAGATAATACTTACTTTGTAAATGTGGCGATCAATGGCAATTCAATAGGGGGCACACGTCTAGAGGCGGTACCCTACAGTAAGGTAGCCACGAATATGGAGTTACAGAACCTGTTGGATGTCGACGACCAGAACCCTGCGTCTGGCCAGGTTCTCACTTGGAATGGAAATGAGTGGGAGCCACAGAATTCTCAATCGGGATTTTCCCCAGTGGCAGGATCTGGAATCAGCATTTCAGGCAATACCATTAACAATACAGGTGACACCAATGCAGGAGATGATATAACGGATGACAGCCAAGCGGGCGGAGACCTCTCAGGAACCTTCGGGAACCTCAATATTCGGAACAATACCATCGGAACGGCAAATATCATCAACGGGTCTATCTCGGGAGATGATATAAATGGAAGTGTGGAAATTCCCGGTCCTCCTCGAGGAGGAGCGGGAGGAGACCTTGGAGGTGATTACCCCAACCCCTCCGTCCAAAGGATACAAGGAAATTTGGTCAGCGATGATGACCCGAATACGGGTCAGGTACTTACATGGACAGGGGGAGAATGGGCACCTAGAGACGTATCTTCTTCCACTGGGGGCTCAGCATCCGGCGATGTGTCGGGTGCTTACAGCGGTGCCCTAACTGTAACGGGGCTCCGAGGAAGAACAGTTGCCGCAACTCCTGCACCTATTGCCAACCAAGTACTGACCTGGTCAGGAACAGCATGGGTACCCAGAGATCCTCCTTCTTTGAGTGGGACTGCCTCTGGAGATATTTCTGGCACTTTTCCCGGACCTTTAACAGTCACACAACTACAAGGAAGAGCGGTTAGCAATTCTATTCCC
>JBCCTX010000132.1:0-19894 GCA_039197765.1 Bacteroidota bacterium | reverse complement strand
GCCTATTTGGTAGAGAACTATAAGCTGCTATTGGACCGAATCAGCCACTATTACAGCAATAATGGAAATCCTGATTTGGCGATTGGATTTTGCAAGGAGATTCTTCAGTTGGATAGTTGTAGGGAAGATATTCACCGTCGGGTTATGCGCTGCTATTATCGCCTTCAAATGAGAGACCAGGCCTTACGCCAATTGGAGCAGTGTAAACTAATCCTTGGCGAAGAATTTGGACCGAGATATGAATTGAGTCCAGAAACCATACAGCTGGCGGAAAGGATACAGCGGGGTTAGCAGAGCGTTAAGTGAAATTTAAGCAATTTTTAAGGGGAATTAAGGCCTATTTCAGAAGGAATTAAGAAATCCCATTCTTCTTTGTATCACAGTTCAGGCAAAATCAGCTGAACTTCGTAGAAATTCGGTTGACGCCCATTTTTGTCAATCTCTTTGTTAAACCATAAAACATCACAGTCATGACAGACTTAATTTTTGAAGAATTAGTTCCCGCTCACTTTGACGTAAGCGACGGTACGGTAGAGCTATTTGAAGGTGCCAGTACAGGGGGATTCCCTGAAGGCCCACCCAGGAGGATTATCCAGACGGATCAGCCTTGGGAAGTTCGTTTTACCTGGACCAATAGCGGTCTATTGGTACCTTTTATCCAGGGTGTATGGCATTTGGAGATTTTGCTGGAGCAAATCGGTCCCAATGAGTTTGGGTTTCCTGCAGGTTTAGGCAAAGCAACGGTTCCCTTCCAAAGCGTGAATCCAACTACCTACAGCCAGACGATTCAAATTCCACAGAATATCGTTCCAGAAGGGATATATAGACTGACCGCTTGTATCACCTTCACGAGCCCTGCACCTGCTTCCGTTCCTGGTCCTATTGCAGCCTTTGCTGAACTAGGTGGAATCAAATTCTACAAAGCCTAATTGTTCTTCTATAAGGAAAACAGGTAAATGGGAGATTGGAGCCATCAATCTCCCTAATTTTACCTTTATATTAACAAGCCATGAAAAATTTCCCTGAAGAACAGCCTAAACCCTATGAAGGAGAAGGAAGCAACCTTCCGGCTCCTTCTTCTACGTTTCACTTAATTTTATATAATCCTGGAGAGGCTTCCCTGCATGGAAAAATTAAGTTTCCATTGGACAAAGAGGAACGAAGCTTTCAAGGACTTGATTTAGAAGTGATACGGAGATTTTTAGAGGAAAAAATCCCTAGAAATTCTGAGCAAGGAGGAAGTATAAACCTGGTTGCCCCTATTCTAAAAACCACCCCCATAGCAAAAAACTCCTTTGAACTGGCTTTCGGAAGAACGCATGAACAGTCTATGGATCATATCCATTTTCTCCTGGATTTTAGGAAAATCAACTTAGACGCATATATGGGTAGGAAGGTCAAGCTAAGTCTTTGGATAAGAAAAGCTCAGTCTCAGGAAAACAAGCGACGTCTATTCTGGGAACTCGTTCCCATCGAACCAAAGGAAACAACTTGGGAGGTTCCTTGTAAGGGGCTGGATACAGGAACCTACCTATTTACGCTTCGTTTGGAATATTTAGGGGATTCGAAAAGCGATCGGTTTTGCCTAGAAGCAAATAAGTTCCTTGCCTTTGTAGCAGATTCCTAAACTAATTTTGGGAGATCTTCTTTAAATAGTTAGGAACGAAATGACCAATGTGGTTTACCTCTTTCGAGCTATTCTTGACCTTCATTTCCCCTGTTTTGTAGTTATATCTCCTCTCGTACTCTGGACATTTTTTACAGGTGAACACAATCCAGTCTCCTTCCCGCCTAGACTCACAGCGGTGAGTAGTTTCGGGAACATCTTCAAAATTTGCATCGAAAGATTCCATGGGCTAAAGTTTCGTCTAATATAAAACTTGTGAGGTACGGAGTTTTACGAAAAGCGGCAATGGATGAAAATAGTTGTTGAATGGTGAAAATACAACTTTTGGAATTAGCTGAGCCTTTATAACAATGAGAGTCCCCAGTACTTATCCCTTACACAGGGAAAAGACTGGGGATGCAATCCGCTTTTATGCTTAGGCTATGTCTATCGCTTCTCCTGGGAGTTTCCTCCAGGTATTTTGGGCCTGAAGGAGAGAATAGGGTACAAGCAGGTAGGCTAAGCCAATACTTAGAAAAAAAATTCTCATGATGCGTGAGTTAGAGTATGAAATATGTGTTAGTTGGGAGTAACAGTGAATTCCATGAAATAGTGAGCATCATCATTTTTCCCATGGAGTCTCAGGTTTGATCCAGATTCATAAGGCCATGTGAAATTCTTGTTGTGGATGTATCCTTCTATGTCGATCCCAATTAGGTCTGAATCGTCCCTGACAGCTAGGTGATTTTTAGAAAAATATGCGGGGAGCTTATTTTTTATGCGTTCCTTGAGCTCCCGAATTCTATTTTGAAGGTCGCCAAAGGAGCGTGCTTCATGAGGTCTAACATAGTTTACAGCTTCTTCAATTAAAGGATTGAAAACAGGCCAAGGGGAATCGTCTTCTTCAATAAATACCGCGCATATTAGGATAAAGTCATCTTGCCTTATGTTGGGTATATAGACTTTTGATACAGAAGATAAAACCGCAAAGTTGTCTAGGGTTACTCCTGGAACCTTCTTCCCATTCGTAAGTAAAGGTTGCCCTTTCGTTCGGGTGAGGTTTCTATTATATGCCGGATCTGAGTCGGTCGCAAAAAAGATATTTTTTACATGAGATACAGACTTATTTTTCGTCCCTTTGTAAATGAGGATATTACCGTTTGCCTCCTCTTTTCCCCAGCCTTCGTCGTGGTTTTGTATACAGAAACGTTTTAAATCGATTGTATAGTTTTGGGTGGTTAAAGACTCACTGGGTCTGCCTTTCACTCTTTTGTATATTCCGCCACTAAGACTAATAACCCAAGGAAAGCCTTTCGTATCTATCGCTACTTTCTTGATAGCCTGTTGGCCATTTTCTTTGAGGTCCCAAGAGGAATTTTGATTCCAGTTTTGTCTATTGGTGTCCCATTTAAAAATGCGCTTGCTGGTCCCTACTACCCAAACAGAGCCATCGTTCCCAGCGGAAATATCAGTTGCAGTTCCAGAGAGTACTTTTTTTTGATTGCCTACATAGCGAACTACCTTATTACTTGTATTTCGGTAAAAAATAGTCCCTTGTTTCGGCTCCACTAAATTCCGTACATACCGCTCATTTTTCCATAATTTCCATTGACTATTCTGGTATTCATACACCTTGTTATTACTCACACACTTTAATCCGTCTCCTAAAGAGTTGAATTTGAATCTGGGATCTGGACTGTAATGGATAGATTGAATGTTAGCGGGAGGGTTTTTAGCTATCCAGTTGCTACCATCCCATTTCCTGGAACTGGAGTTGTAGGAAAATAATTTCCCGCTCGTATTGATGGCTACTACTACATTGTGCTTCAAGACCGCAATCTTTTTTATGTTTCCAAGACCGGGAAGTGCCACCCATTTATTTTGGGAAGGATTCCATTCGAATACCCGTTTGCCGGTACCTACTATATAGATCTGGCCTTCTGGACCGCTAGCAATTTCCAAGGCTGAGCCAGGTAATTTCTTCCAGATATATTGAGCATGTAAAATGGAGCAAGGTAGGAGTAGGCATGCCAGGGCAATGCCCAAAATATGTTTTTTCATGATTTACGAAGGTTAGGAGTTAATAGGTAATAAGGATGAAAACGGATGTACTTAAGGGAATGTCCTGCCTCCCGTAACAGACCTGTGTATGTATCAAAAAGCAGGTCTCTCCCATAGGATTAGGCTCAGTAAGCTCGAAATTGTCGCCGATCCCTATAGCAGCTACGCTGTATTTGGCTCGACCAGGACGCTTTCTTAAAATGGCAAAAGGTTCCATCCCCTTAAGTTGTACCCGATGCGATTCTGTTCCTCTGGGAATGACTTTTTCCCAGGTAGAGTATCGAATTTCTTTTTGCGATTTTCCAATAAGGGTATGCAAATTTTTTGGGGAGTGTAACACCTCTTTTCCCTTCTCCCAGGGTAGAGAAGTCCCTTCGAACTTCACCCGAATAGTGTGTTTTAGGATGGAATCCTGTGGAGGCGGATAACGCATAAATAGGCCTTCTCCCAATTGGGGTAGGAGCTGATCAAGTGTACCCGTATGGGCATAAAAAAATTTCTCTACAGAAAGATGGATGGGATATTCCTGCGCAAAGGCTCCTAAAGAGTTCCCAAAAAGAAAGAGGAAAAAGGTTTGAATGATAAATTTGGGTATCATATGGATGATTTTTCCCCTTTATCCTTTCCCAAAAGAAAAAGTAAACATCTCAGGCAAAATTTTTGTGTGTGTTTACTTTCCGTGAAGATTAGGTATTAAGGAGGAGACATTATTTGACGTTAAAGGGAAATTGTGATACCTTAAACTAGGTATTGAACAAAGAATTTAGTGGATACTTCGGAGATTCTTCAAGGCATACGCAACGGGGATCAACAGATGATTCGGAAAATTTACCAGGCCAATCGGGACAAGTTCCAGGTTTGGGCCTTGAAAAACTATGCAGTTGCCCCAGAAGAAATCCCAGATATATTCCAGGAAGTGGTATTGGCTTTTTATAGAAATGTAGTAAGCGGAAAAATTGACCAGCTTGAAAGCAGTATTAGCACCTATCTCTTTGCAGTTGGAAAGAACCTGCTATTGAAAAAATTAGACCAACAAAAAAAGAAACTGAAACTAGAAGCTACCTATGTAGAAAAGGAAGAAGTGGAGAGAGAAAATTCTAATAAAGAGTCTTCCAATTTAAAGGAAGCTGTCAAAGCAGCTTTGGGTTCCTTGAAAGCCCCTTGCAATAAGATTATTTCGCTGTATTATTACAAAGAGTATTCGATTGAAGCAATCCAGCACCAGTTGGGGTATAAAAGTGAGGCAACGGTTAGAAACCAAAAGAAAAGGTGTATGCAGTATTTGAGAAATGCTGTGCAAGACCTTAGCAAAGCAGGAAAATTATGAATTTGTCCGATAAAGACATACACCTAATTGAACGCTTCTGTTGGGGAAGTGCCTCCACTGCTGAACGAGAGGAAGTGGAGGCGCGAAAAGTACAGGATCCAGCCTTTGCCAAAGAGTTGCGTTTCCAATTGTCCATAATGGAAGTGGTCGCTGAACAAGAAGAAAGCTCCTTGAAAGCGCTCATGAAAGAAGAAGAGCTAGCCTATGAACTCAAACAAAAGCTAAAAGGTGAATATTCACCTGTATCAAGGAGGTGGATGCCCTGGGCCTTGGTTGCAAGCTTTGCCTTGATTGTAGTAGCGGGTTGGTGGCTATCACAACTTGGGGCAAATAGCTACCAAGATACTTTTGAGGCATATTACAAGCCGTATCGAAATACTGTTGAGCCAATTGTTCGCTCCCAGCCTCGGATAAGCCTCCGACAGCGAGCATTTGCCGCCTATGAGCAAGAAGAATGGGAGGAGGCCCTATCCCACTTGGATTCTTTGGCCATACGAGAACCTTCACCAGAAATTTCTTTTTACAAGAGCCATACCCTGCTATCTCTACGGAGATTTCGCGAGGCAGTTAATGTATTGCAAGACCTCAACACCAAAGGAGAATCCCCAGATGAGGAGGCCCTGGATTGGTATTTGGCCTTGGGATATTTGGGCTTGGAGGAGGTTGACAAAAGCTTGGAAATTCTGGAAGCAATTCAGAATAAACCAGCCCATTCCTACAAGCAGTTCGCTAAACAACTTCTTGAGGACCTTTCCGGATCTTAGCATAGCCCCAAATTCCTGCCAACACTCCGACGAGTGCAAGTGCAACCCATACTAGCCAGGGGCTTCGTTGATGAGGGATTTCCAGAGAGGCTATATTACCAGAAGAGATGAACCCTGCCCAAAAATAGGGGTGTGCTAATTCTACCTGTTGAATGGCGTCTAAGTAACTCAATTTTGCTTGGCTAAGAGCAACGTGTTTTTGCTGACCTGTTGCGAGGCCCTGGTAAAAGCCCTCCATTAACGCTCGAGTTTCCTTATCTGGAATTTTCCACAGGCTCATAACTATGCTAGGGACTCCAGAGAAGGTAAGCGCCCTACCTATACTCAAAGGCCCTTCCCCTACGCGATACTTGCCTATACCCGTTTGGCAGGCACTTAACACGACCAGTTGTGCGGGTAAAGAGATGCTAGATAATTCTGAAATGTACAGGTTTCCCCCATTTAGAGAATCTTTGGCGGGACTAAAGAGTAGTCGAGTCTGAGCGGGACGCTCTGGATCCACCCAGGCATGCATAGCAAGGTGAAGAATCCCATAGTTCATAGCATCAGCTAGGAATGCTTTCTTGGTAGCCTTAGGCCCCAGATACAGTTTTCCAGGAAATATCTTTTCTAGTGCCTGGACTTCCTCTTTTGCTTCAGGGAGCTCCCACGTACCTGAACGAATGAGACCGGCTATTAAGGGGGTATCAAAGGTATCCAAGGGACTTTCCAACCCTTCGGGATAACTAGGAGCAAAGCCAGCAAAGTTTTGAGAAATTGCACCTGTTGTATTGAGGGACTGGCTGTAAAAAAGGCTAGCAGAAAAACTGTATTGGAAGGAAAATCGGTGGATGAGATAAGGGGCCAATCGCCAATTGGTTCCTGGTTCAGTCCTCTCCGTAACCAGAGCACCTAAGGGGATGTAATTTATGGGGCCATCGGGAATAACCATTAGAGAAGAAAGGGAATCTGGAAGCATGGAAATGCCCTCTGCTAATAGATGCTGGTAAAAAGATACCGAACGATCTTCAAAGGCTTTATACCCATTCAGCGGGTGGGATTTGCGCAGGGCCTTTCCAGAAAGAATTACCCCTAAATCTAGTATTTCCTGCTTTTGTATCTCAGAAAGTGGAATCTTGTCCACTTGAATCCGTTTGCCTATGGAAATTAGTCGGTAGACTATACTATCTCCCCAGTAAAAGCTCACAAGACCCATCTTTTCTTGATCCAAAATAGGTTGGAGCTCAGCTAAAGAAATGGGTTGGTTGCTAAATCTAATTTTTTGATAAGAAGGGTACTGGGCAATAAGAAGAGAAGTCAAGGAGTCCACTTTTTCTCCTAAGCGGAAATATTGATTTACTAGGCTTTCCAATTCCTCAGGATCGCGATTTTGTTTTGCTCGCTCTTCGTCCAGTTTGCGCCAATGTTCAGCCATCTCTTGGCTAATGGAGGCTATCTCCTGTTTTTTCTCCTCGGGAATACCTGCTAGCTGGTAGGCAGATTCATCCTGTTGTGCTACCTGGATTTCTCGTGCCTTATTGCGTTCCATCCAAATAAAGATTTCTTCCAAATGCGTTGAGTCTCCAGATTCCTCAAATTGGATTTGTTTCAGTCGGATCATGGCTCCAACCAATCGATTCATATTGATCCGAAATTGGTTGTTGCCCAATTGCGTTACTTCCATAAGTTGGCTTAGTTTCCATGCAGCATTTAGGTCTTTTTGAGCTTGCGCCAATTGGCTTTGAGCGCTCTGCGCTTCAAATTGACTTAAGCTTAGCTCGCCCAATTGGATCAGAAAAGACTGAAAATTGTTGTGAAGGGGGATTTTTCCAATAGCTACCCGGTGGGAATTAGTAATATGGGTACGATCAAAGTCCTGGTTTTGGATTATTTGTAATCCTAATCTTCGTATTTCCATCGCCTCTTGGAATCGCCTCTGTAGGCTTAGTACGGTCGCTAATTCGCTGCTTGCAAAAACGCTAAACATCACGTGGCGGTTTTCCCTCGCGACTGATAAACCCTGTCTTAATAAGCGTTCAGCCTGGGCTATTTTTCCTGTCTTTCCTAGAAGTCTCCCCGTGCGTATAATGGGAAGAGCTTTTGCCAAGGGGTGGAAGTAGGATTTTCCAGCCATTGTATCGATCTGTATTTGGTAGGCTTCAAGTGCTTTATCGTATTGTCCGGCAGATTCATAAGTAGTTCCTAGTTGCCCAAGGGTGGTTGCGAGATTAGAAATGTTTCGTGAATTCTGAACGAGTGAGAGATCTGCTATAGCTTCTTTGTATGCTTGTATGGACCGCTTATATTCTCCCATTGCTTTCAAAAGATTTGCCATATTGGCTAGTTGGACAGTTGAGGAAAGGCCATTTTTCTTAGATTCACTTATTCCTTTTTCATAATAGCGCAGGGCATTTTCATATTGTCCAAGGTCTTTATAGGTAGCGGCAATATTTCCGTAGGCGGTGGCTAATTCTTCTTTTATATTGGCTTTACCTAAGGTATCCCATGTGGATGTTGCTTGTTTGAAGTGGGATAGGGCTTCTATTAATTCTTCTTGTGTTTTCCATTCCTTAACCACGCAATTGCCTAATTCGTGATGGGAAAGGCCAATTTTATCGGAAAATCGGGAAGGATATTGCTGGTAAAAGTCCAGGCATTTTCTAAAGTAGTAGCGGGCGGAATCATACCTTCTTTCCACATAATGCGCCCGAGCAAAGTACCATATCCAATGGTGCTTTTCCTCTTCCCACTTTTCTGGACCAACAGCCCTTTCATATAATTTCGTGGAAGTGCGAAGAAGCTCAAAGGATTCATCCCCTTCTAAAAAGTGAATTTTACATCTGGCGAGGTTAAAATACATCCTTCCCAGGATGGAATCTGCTGTTTCGTGGTGGAAGTTTAAGGCCTTTTCATAAACGCTTTGAGCCTGCGCATAATAAGCATCTCCTTTTTCAAAAAATTGGTTGCCCTTTTCATAGTAGAAAAGGGTACTATCCGTTTGAGGAGAAATAAAAAGAGTAACCCAAACTGATATAAATGCAGGTAACATAGACTAAGGAAGTAAAAGATACGTAAGAGGGATCTTTTTTTCACAGCTGCATGAATTATATGTGGATCCCAGTGTATCGGATCATTATAAGGGAATAAGGGAGAATACCTCTCCTCATGTGTATTACTCTGTAGGGATTACCTTGTAGGTGCCTCCGATAACATCTCTTGGGCATTCCTAAGCGCTGTTTCTGATGGATGTTCGCCACTCATCATCGTAGCGAGTTCATGTACCCTGCCAACGAGGGAAAGCTGCTTTACGGTAGACTTAGTAGAATTCCCTTCGATCTCTTTGATCAACTTAAAATGCTGGTTTCCCTTTGCCGCAATTTGTGGGAGGTGAGTAATGGCGATAATTTGAAATTTTTTACCCAATAGGTGCATTACTTGGCCTACTTTGTTGGCAATCTCCCCACTAATCCCTGTATCTATTTCATCAAAAATGAGCACGGGAAATTCAAATTTTTCTGCTAGAATAGTTTTTATAGCCAACATCACGCGAGATAATTCCCCACCAGAGGCAATTTGAGACAATGGTCCTGCGGGAACCCCCGGATTCGTCTGGATGAGAAAATCTACCTTATTGATCCCGTTGGGAGTCATTTTAATGGAATTCCCATCTAATTGAAGCTCTCCATTATCCTGGGTATTTCGGTGAATCTGTACCTCATACCTCGCACGTTTAAACCCTACTTCTTCCAACAAGGCGTTGACCCGTTGTTCTAAAGGTCCCTTTGCCTGATTTCGGAGCTCCTCAATTTCGAGTCCTAATATTTCTAATTCGTCTCGTTTTTGGGATAGTTCCTGCTTAAGCTCAAGAATTTTACCCTCCATACTATCGGCTTCTCCTAATTGCCCAGCAAGCTTCTCATAGGTTGTGAGTAGCTCTTCGCTTGAATTGAGGTTGTATTTCCGCTTAAGGTTGTGGTATAGGGCTAGACGTTCTTCAATAATTGCCAAACGCTCAGGATTGGATTCTGCTTGTTCTAGCAGATTTTGAAGGGTAAAAGCCACTTCTTTTAGGGTCTCTTGAGACTCTATCAACTGGGAATAGTTGGACTGTATATCCTGGCTTACATCCTGAATTTTTTCTAGGGCTTGTATTACTTCTCCTAATTGGCTGTATATATCATTCTCGTCCTGGTATAGGTTGTTGGTTGCTAGGGCCAATCCCTCCCGAATGTCTTCTGTATTTTGTAGCAGTTTTAACTCCTCTTCTAAGGCTTCTTCTTCTCCTGATTCCAATTGGGCTTCTTCTAGTTCTTTTACTTGATGTTGGAGAAAATCATATTGCTGTTTTACCTGGGCCTCTTGCTCTACCATTCTCTGAATGGTATCCCCCAATTGTCTATAGGCCAGCAATTTTTCTCCAAAGCTGTTTGTGCGTGCTTGACATCCAGCATATGCATCGAGTAAGTCCACTTGCTGATCTGCTGACAACAACAATTGATTTTCGTGTTGGGCATGAAGGTCTAGTAATTTTAGCCCTACTTCTCTCAATACTTGTAGGGAAACAGGCGTATCATTGATGAAGGCGCGAGATTTCCCCTGGCGAATTTCCCGGCGAATGATTAAAGAATTCCCTTCTAGGTCGAAACCTTCGAAGGCTTCTAACTCTTTCCACCTGCTGGGGGAAAGTTCCGAAAAATGGGCCTCTATGATACACTTATCAGTGGATAAAAAAATCGAAGAATTATCCGCTCTTTTCCCTAGAATGAGTCCAAGCGCCCCTACGAGAAGGGACTTTCCTGCCCCCGTTTCTCCAGTGAGTATATTGAGACCAGGAAGAAATTCTACCTGTGTTTCTTCGAATAATCCGTAATTCTTGATATGTAGTTTACTGAGCATGAATATCTTTCGGGTTTCTTTTGTGCATCAGCTTCACCCGAGAGGGCAGGCTAGCTTTCTACTTTTTGCAGAACTTTTTCCTGCTGCTCAGGGGGAAATGTGCTGGCTTCGGTCAATGCCCGGTCCAGTTGATTCTCAGCTTCCTGGAGTTCTTGTTCAGACCAAGCAAAATGTTGCGCAAAATAACGAATTATAGGGAGTTTATAAGTATATACACTTTCAATATCAAAATATAATCTACCTGTCCTTCTAATGAAGAAGTCTGTAGGGTAAAGAACCATTTCTTTCTCTATGGCAAATTGGAGTTCTGCCAATAGCAATGCAAGCTCTTTATCCGCTTCATCTTGCTCCTCAAAATTAGATAGAACCCCTACGACTTGCTTGCCGTAATTTCCTACCAAGTAATCAGCATAGTAGTCAGGTAGCTCCCCTTGACTCAATTTTTCTCTGAGTGCCTCTTTGAACGCTTTTACCTCGTCGAAATCGTCAAATTCTCCTCCGCATAGCGTGATCCTGTGAGTCTTACTAGGAACATGCTTGCGATCCATGGCCTTCAGGGCTGCATTCACTACTCGCTGACCCATCTTGCGGTATCCCGTAAGTTTTCCACCTGCAATGGAAATCAGGCCTGATTCCGAGAAGAAGATCTCGTCTTTGCGCGAGATTTCCGAGGCTGATTTTCCTTCCTCATGAACGAGTGGCCTAAGGCCTGCCCAACTTGAAATAATAGACTCTTTTTGTATATCCAGCCCGGGAAATAAATGATTGACTGCTTGCAGGAGATATGCTATATCTTCCTGCGTGGTTCGCGGATGGTGTTTATCCCCTTTATAATCAGTATCTGTAGTCCCTACATAGGTTATTTTTCCCCGGGGTATTGCAAAAACCATTCTTCCATCTGGAGAATCAAAATAAACAGATTGACGGACTGGGAAAACCACATGAGGCAGGACTATATGTACGCCCTTGGTAAGGTGAAGGTGCTTACCCGAAAGGGATTGATTGGTTTTTCTCAATTCATCCACCCAGGGACCTGCAGCATTGATTATTTGTTTCGCCTTGAGTTGAAAGGTATCCTGAGTTAGGCTATCCTGGCAAATGATCCCTCGTATTTTCTTTTCTCCATTGACTTCCCCGTAGATAAAATCTATTCCTTCCACATAATTTGCTGCATGGACTCCCTTTTGAACAGCGGTTTTAATGAGTTCTAGAGAAAGGCGCGCATCATCGGTACGATATTCAGCATAATACCCTCCTCCCTTTACGACAGTTGGATTAAGGAGAGGCTCCTTCTCTAAGGTTTGTGCCTTATTCAACATTTTCCGCCGATCCTCTTTCTTGACCCCAGCAAGGACATCGTAAACTTTCAATCCAAGGGAAGTAAGAGACTTACTATAGGTCCCATTTTCAATAATGGGGAGCAACATTTTCTCTGGAACGACCAGGTGAGGAGCTAGTTTGTGGACGATTGCCCTTTCACTACCGGTTTCTCGAACCAGTGATATTTCAAATTGCTTCAGGTATCGCAGTCCTCCATGAATGAGTTTGGTTGACCTACTACTTGTCCCGGAAGCAAAATCATTCTTTTCGATTAGTGCTGTTTTTAGTCCTCGGGTTACTGCATCCAAAGCAATTCCACAGCCAGTTGCCCCCCCTCCTATAACCACAAGGTCATAGTCTTCCTCCGAAAACTGGGAAATTCTAGTTGTCCGCCAAGTAGTTGCCATATGAACTTTTCTACAAAGTAAACAAAGAAAGGCCTAAATGTTTAGGAAAAGATTTTTATTATCGAAACATTGCTTTTATGGAACCCCATGTTCGCTGAATGGATGTAGGGTTATGTGTGAGACTGACAAAGGCCTTTTCTACCTTTTCTTCCTCAGCAATGTGAATGTAGAGCTCGTAACTTAATACCTTGGGAGGGGTTTTAAATGTGTTGTCATCCAAAAACTGGTACTTAAGTCCACCATCAGGCTCTAAGGTAGCCACATGGGTCAGAGTCGGGTCGCTATCAATCTTCCTGTATAGCTCAAACTTTTCAACAAACTTTTCTGATTGTACCTCCCACTCAAGTACGATATCTGCACCATTAGCGTCTATGGTAAAATAGTTGAGCGGCACTTGCTGCGCGTACCCACTCGAGGAAAAAAGTAGCCCCAATAACAATATACCTGTCAGATAAACCGTAGGACGTCCAGAGCTTTTTGGATATTGAATTAGGAAAGACAACACCTTCATATGGGTAAAGCTAAATATATTCTTCACTTTTTAATAGCTTAGAGAAGATTATTTCCATAAAAATAATCAAATTTAATACACGGATAATATTTACAATTTCCCCATTGTGTAGCATAGAATAAATATCTATATTTGTGCTCCAAAAATTTAATGAGATGAAAAAAGATATTCACCCAGAATACAGAGAAGTAATTTTTAAGGATATTTCAACAGATTGGGCTTTTAAAACCAAGTCTACCATCAAGACCAAAGATACTATCACTTGGGATGATGGTAATGAATATCCTTTGGTAAAGCTTGAGGTATCTAGCAATTCTCATCCCTTCTTTACAGGAAAGCAGAAATTATTGGATACAGCTGGACGGGTAGACAAGTTCTACACCAAGTATGGGGATAAGTTTAAGAAAAGAGGGGGTGAAGCTGAAAGCTCAGCGAAGAAAGAGGAAAGCACAGAGGCTAAATAGGACGATTCTATTTTTCCAAAGAATAAACTACAGAGGGCAGCTGACATAGCTTGCCCTTTTTTTTTGCCTGTATGAAGTATTGTTTATTTGAAGACGAAGCTTATATAGATCTCCTTCCGCTCACCTTTATTCGTCCTGTATACGAGTTACAAGTAGGGATTTTTTCTTTTTTGGACAGATGGAAGTATGTCTTGGGGAGAACAAATGACGTTCGGGGGGTAAGCCTAAGAGATATTCAGGTTAAACATGAAGCCCTTTCCAATCATAGCCTCCATTGGATTAATGCTAGGTTCCTTCCTGAAGCGGACTTTCTCCAATTAATCCACTCTATGGGGGAAAATACCTGTTATCTCAATGCTGCAGGAGAAATTCTTTGCTTTCATACTCAATCCTTTTCTCATACATCTCTTACCCAAGAAGCGATAACCATAGAGACTTGTGAGGCAATAGGAGTCAAGGTTGAAAAGACGCAATTGGATCCGCCTGCCATAAGAAGGTGTACAGACCTGTTTTCAAAGATTCCCATATTTTTTAACTGGGATTTTGACTATGTCCTAAAAAATTTCCCCTCTCAACCCATTAGAGATCGCCACACAGCTATATATGGAAAAGACAATATTTGGGTAGGGGAGGAGGCAAAAATTGAAGCTGCTATTCTCCATGCAGAAAATGGGCCTATATACCTAGGGCCTTACGCAGCCGTTCAACCAGGTGCGATAATTATGGGTGGCCATGCTATAGGAAGAGGGGCAACCGTAGGAATAGGGGCTAAACTAAGAGCAGATAGCGTAATCGGCGCACATGCGAAAGTTGCCGGAGAGGTGAAAAATTCCTTGATTTCTGCTTATGCAAACAAGGGCCATGAAGGATATATGGGTAATACGGTTATAGGCGTGGGATGTAATTGGGGGGCAGATACCAATGTGTCAAACATGAAAAATACCTTTAGCACAGTTAAGCAATGGAGCTACAGGCATCGAGCCATGCAGGATACCTCCTTGAACTTCTGTGGAACGATCATGGGAGATTACAGCCGGACAGGGATAAATACAATGCTGAATACGGGCACAGTAACAGGGGTAAGTGCACATGTATTTGGAGAGGGGTTTCCGCCTAAGTTTATTCCTTCCTTTTCCTGGGGAAAGAATCAGACCTATGAACTTACCAAGGCTGTGGAAGGCGCTAGAAGACATTTGGCTTTAAAGGGGAGAGAATTATCTAGTGTAGAAGAAGCGTCCTTGAGCAAAGTTTTCAAAGAAACTTCTGTTTTTAGGTCTTGGGAATGAAACCCAACCTGAAATTTTTTTGCGTTTGGCAAATTAAGGCATATTTTCGCCCCGAATCTTTCGCCACTTGTGCGGATGTAGAACTCCTAACTATCAATCTCATGCGTAAAAACATTGCTGCCGGCAACTGGAAAATGAACCTGAGTTACGAAGAAGCTCAGGGCCTGGTTCAAAATATTTTGGAGGGGATACGTACCTTCCCCCTTCAGAATAATGAAGTTATACTTTCTACCCCTGCCCTTTACCTGAAGCCTATGGTAGATATGGTTAAGGATGTAGAAGGAGTTCATATTGCTGCCCAAAATGTACACCATGAGGAAAAAGGAGCATATACTGGGGAAATTTCTGCTACGATGCTGGCTTCAATAGAAGTAGGTGTGTGCCTTGTGGGCCACTCTGAAAGGAGGGAATATTTTAGCGAAGATAATGCGTTACTAGCAACAAAAGTTTCTCGTCTACTTGCTCAAGGTATTCGACCCGTGTATTGCTTAGGGGAGAAACTCGAACAACGAGAGGCTGGAAACACCCTGGAGGTCATTGAAACCCAAATGAAGGAAGGTGTATTTGGGTTAACAGAAGAAGATTTTGCGAAGCTCATCATTGCCTACGAACCCGTCTGGGCGATTGGAACAGGAAAGACGGCTAGTCCGGAGCAGGCTCAAGAGGTACACAAATTTATACGGAAACTCATTGCAGACCAATATTCTGAAGAAACAGCCGACGCTACCACTATTCTATATGGAGGAAGTGTAAAGCCGGCTAATGCAGAGGGTTTATTCGCCAAGCCTGATATTGATGGAGGGTTGGTAGGAGGTGCCAGTTTAAAAGCACCTGATTTCTTAGCGATTATCCAAGCATTGTGAATAGAAGTCAGAAGTGAGAGAAGAGACTTAAGATGGGTGCAGAGTAAATGTTACACGAGATTTCTGAATGCTCTACCCTCTCAGCTCCGCGGTCGCTCTTCCTTCAACAAGCCGGTATCCTTTACCATATAATAGGCTGACTGGGCTATCATATCCCCCTTTCTAGTAGGGAGTACCAAGTTTCTGTGTAGCAAGCGTTCTCCACTTTTGTAGACAATGAGAAAAGAGTTCCTTCGTTCTCCAGGAATAGCAGGTAGGTACTCAATGTACTCAATTTGCTTCTTAGGTATAGTAGGGGCAAAGGAAACCTTGCGATTAATCCATGCCAAGCGAAGCGAAAATAAAGCTGCAATCCCAAAAAAAACCGCTAGGAAATAATTTTGGATGCCAATGGAGAGTGCAGAGGATGCAATGAATCCCAAGGCCAGCAACCCATAGAAAACCACAGTTCGCTCAAACCCCCATTTTGAAAACAAGTTGGACAAAAAGTGAGTAAGGCCCTTCCCTCGTATTTGAATGGAATCTGGGTAGATGTGGCAACTTCCTGATTTGAGCGGAAATGTTTTGGCATTAACCTGCATGATGAGGGCGAAAATACGAGTTATTTTACAACCCTAGTCGGATGAATGCCGATTTTTTTTTTGCGAGGTTATTATAGGCATCAACAAGATCTTCAGAGCGAAAGACCTTGCTTTTGATCAAGTATTTTTCCTGGGCTAGCTTCCATCCCAATAAGTCCTCTGGAAAGTTCTCTTGGAGTCCATAGTCCCAACGTTTTTCAACATACAGTTTGTTAGTTTCCAGTGGGTAGAATTCTCCGTAGAAAGTTTGGTCCCCTATTTCAGTCCAGTCTTCATCGAGTTTCTTCTCTTTGAGCGCAGGATCTCCGTAGAGGTCAGTCCAGATATAATATTGACCTTGGGCCAGGTTGATGAGCCCTCCCTCCATGACCTGGAAGGCGGTATCAGCGAGGATAGTTCCTTCTTGATCCCGTACGATAATGTCGTATGCTCCTTGCTCGAGTGAAATAGATTTATAAGAATTAGGACCCATTAAGTGGGTTTCATTTCCAATAATTACCTCTAAAGGAACTCCCCCGGAATTGTCTAAATCGACATTTCCGCCTCCGCAAGTACTCAACAGAGAGCTAAGTGAAAAAAGAGTGACTATTAAAAAAAGGCTGGATTTCATAGAAGAAAATTTGACACAAACACATAAACTACCGCAACGTTTCTCTTTCAAAAAAGATTCAAAAACTTATTAAATTATCCGCTGGTAACTGTGCTGATCAAAGATTTTTGCAAGAGACATACACAAATATATCAAGTTTTTACTTAATCCAATAGGATTTTATTGAAAAAAATAATTCGAATGCTAATATATATGCTTCGATTTTTTACTATTTTCGAATTTTTGAAATAAAAGGAAAAATTTTGGGTAAAATTATTGTCATAGGGTCGGGTATTGGAGGCTTAGCAACCGCGATAAGATTAAGGGCAAAAGGACATCAGGTGCAGGTTTTTGAAGCAAATAATCGGGTAGGAGGGAAGCTTGCAGAGTTACAACTTGGAGGCTTTAGATTTGATATGGGCCCCTCCCTTTTTACCCTACCTCAAGAGGTAGATAACTTATTTGAACTGGGAGGGGAGGAATCAACTCAGTACTTTTCCTACACTAAGTTGGACCTTTTATGTAGATATTTTTTTGGAGATGGTACGAATATAAATGCCTATGAAGACCCCGTAAAATTTGCAGATGAAGTTGAAGCCAAAACCGGTGAATCTGCCCATCGAATTCTACGCTTTTTTCGTAAGTCAGAAGAGCTTTATGGGATTACTTCTCATGTTTTTCTAGAAAGGTCCTTACACAAATTGAGTACTTATCTACGGAAGGATACCCTTAAATCTATTCTTCAACTCCACAAGCTCAATGCCTTTCGCACCATGCATCAGGCCAATGAATCTTACTTTTCGGATGAAAGAGTGGTCCAGCTATTTGACCGTTATGCCACCTACAATGGTTCTGACCCCTATCAGGCACCGGCAACTTTGAATGTAATTTCTCACCTGGAACACAACCTTGGGGCTTATTTTCCCCAAGGGGGAATGTATAATATTGTAAAGGCACTGGAAAATTTAGCTAAAGCGATAGGGGTTCAGTTCCATGTGAAAGCTCCTGTTGACCGTATAGTGATAGAGAATAAATCTGCGATAGGAATAAAGACGGGAGGGGAAGAAATCCGTGCTAATAAAGTTGTGAGCAACATGGATATCGTCCCCACTTATCGGAAACTCCTACCAGATCAACCAGCCCCTGAAAAGATCCTGAACCAACCTCGGTCTAGCTCTGCCTTGATTTTTTTCTGGGGGATGAACCGGACTTTCCCATCCCTTGATCTACACAATATATTTTTCAGTGAGAACTATGGAGAGGAGTTCGATCACATCTGGAAGCAAAAAGACATAGGGGAAGACCCTACAGTGTATCTATATATTAGCAGTAAGATGAATCCCCAGGATGCAGTGGAAGGAGGAGAAAATTGGTTTTGTATGATCAATGTACCCCCAGATATTGGACAAGATTGGGACGCACTGTGTGCCCAGGCTCGTGAACGTATCCTTCAAAAATTGTCTAAAAGACTAGGGGTAGACGTCGCGTCTCATATCGTAGAAGAACATCGCCTGGAGCCACGAACTATAGAGCAGAGAACCTCCTCTTTTCAAGGGGCTTTATATGGAAACAGTTCGAATAATCCCTTGGCAGCATTTATGCGCCACCCCAACTTTTCACAAAAAATTAAAAACCTGTATTTTGTCGGAGGCAGTGTGCATCCAGGAGGAGGTATTCCCTTGTGTTTACTGTCAGCTAAAATTGTAGGGGATTTGATAGGATAGTTGATAGATTCATTGTCCGTAGTTGGTGGCCCGTAGTAACCTTTGTAAGAATACCAAAGTAAACCTTATACAACCGACCACCGACCACCGACCACCGACCAAACACTCACATGATCACCGCAAAACCCACTTGGCAAGGTAGATTTTTTTGGAACAGTTTTGTACGAATTTCGATGAGCCGTTCTTTTCAGGAGATTCGAATTGAAAGGGAACCTATGGGAGGCCAAGAGGGATCCGTTCTTTTAATTGGAAATCACATCAGCTGGTGGGATGGTTTTTTTGCCCTATGGCTCAACCAACAGGTATTTCGGAAACATTATTATGTGATGATGTTGGAAGAGGAGTTGAGCAAGAGAAGGTTTATGCGGCAAGGGGGAGCTTTTTCAATAAATCCAGGAAATAGAAGCATTGTCGAGTCCTTGTCTTATACGTCATCCTTACTGAAAAATCCTAAGAATTTAGTAGTTATTTTTCCCCAAGGGAAAATTCATTCTCAATACGAAACCGAAATTGATTTTCAACCTGGAATTGGAAAAATTCTTGACAGGGTGGAGGGGAAAAGCCAGGTTGTATTTTACGCTGCCCACATGGATTACCTAAACTATTCTAAACCCATTCTCCATTTTCGCTTGGGGACATATACTCACCAAAAAGGAAATGCTTCAAAGGAAATCGAACGTGCCTACAGGGACCACTTTGCACGTTCTTTAGCCGCCCAACGAGAAGCATATAAGGTTTAGAGAAGGCCTTATGGAAAAGAAAAAAATGTATTAAAGTTTCAAGTAGATCCCTCCCTGTACATTTAGCTCTCTGGAAATTTCGGGCGCTACAAGGCCCAGAATATTGGGAAAGTTGGCATAAATCCCCATTTGTGTCTGGGTAGAGAAAGGTATTTGGAGTTCTCCCCAAATCCCCAATCCATACAGCTCCATGCCCCCTAGGTGTGCGTGAATCCCACCGCTGAGATTCTTTATTTTCCGCATGTAGCCTCCTTGAACTAAGGGTAGGGGAGTAGTGGGCGCAAAATTGGTAAGGGCTTGACTCACAGCAAGGGTCCATACACCCTGCGTAAGGGTTCCCACCCGTAATCCAATTCTAGCGGAACTGGGCAAAGTGTAGGTAAAGTTCCCCTCCACGGAATCGGGAAATATCAATTGTTGGAGGGTATCTCCGATGGCAAGGCTTGTAGTTCCCCCATTTTGAATAAAGTTATCCCAGGTAACCCCATCGTATTGAACATCTACCTGATTGGTGCTTTGGATGCCCTCCCAGTTGATCATTCCCAAATTTTTTACTGCTAGGTCCAGAATTTTATCTGGAGCTAGTTGGTAGGAGGCACCTAAGTCGATGCCCACTCCCCAACCGTCAGTATCTCGGGTGGTTGTAAACCCGTCATAGTCTGCTTGAAGGTCAATTCGGTTTCCAGTTTCTGTAGTGAAAAGGGTATAAGAAAGTCTATCCACTACCTGAGCGCTTATCCCTTTTACCAATTTGGCATGGAATCCCCAGGAGAATG
>JBCCTX010000131.1:0-19958 GCA_039197765.1 Bacteroidota bacterium | reverse complement strand
TATCTATCCGTTGTACGTTTTCGCAAGGCCCTAATCGCCTATCAAGAAAGTGAAGAAAAGCCCACGTTAACAGAAGTTGCCTATACGAGCCAATACTACGATCAGTCAGATTTTATCCACCAGTTCAAAGCTAAGAGCGGTTTAAGTCCTGGTCAGTTATATGCACAATTGAAAACCCTGAAAGAAGGCCTGTTCTGGAGTTTGCCCGAGTAAGGGGACCTGATCTGCGATATACAGGGAATATGAAAATTGTAGAACAAAATTTATATGCGACCACGAGTAAAAATCTGCTGTATCAGCAGTATCCAGGAAGCCCAACAAGCGATAAATATGGGAGCCGATGCATTAGGGTTAGTAGGCCACATGCCAAGTGGTCCAGGGATCTTGACGGATGAGACGATTCTAGAAATTGCTGAAATAATCCCACCTCCTGTCGCTACTTTTCTGCTCACAAGTAAAACTTCAGCCCAAGAGATCATTGCTCACCATCAGCGCGTACACACCCATACAATTCAGATCGTCGACGCTTTAGCAGAGGGAACATATGAAGAGATTCGTAAGGCCCTGCCAGGAACCAAACTGGTTCAAGTCATCCACGTAATCAATGACCAAAGTATAGCGGAAGCAATAAAGGTAGCAGTCCATGTAGATGCCTTGTTATTGGACTCGGGCAATCCTACCCTAGCCGTGAAGGAGCTTGGAGGAACTGGCCGCACGCATAACTGGACCTTGAGTCGCAAGATCCAAGAATCTGTCCCAATACCTGTTTTTCTTGCAGGGGGATTACACCCAGGAAACGTAAAGGAGGCTTATGAGGCTGTAGCACCTTTCGGAATAGATTTGTGTAGTGGGGTTCGCACAGATAGAAAACTAGACCTTCATAAACTAGAGGCCTTCTTCAAGGCCGTTAGCGAAATTTAGTGGATTGTTCCAACCTGCATGAGATTCATTTGTCTTTTTCAGGTACTTAAATCCGTAAACCTGTAAACCTGGATAACATGAAAAATCTATTCGCATCCCTCCTTTTTACAGCCATCATCCTATTGGGAACCCCTATCATCTCCCTAGGGCAATCTGTTGAAGAAGCGTACGATGCCTTATTGATAGAACTTTTTCCTACCGATCAACCTGGGGGTGTAGCACTGGTAGCTAAGAAAGGAGAAATTATCTACCACAAGGCTTTTGGGAAGGCACATCTGGAGTTAGATGTAGATATGAAGTCCGATAATGTCTTTCGGATTGGCTCTGTTACCAAGCAGTTTACAGCCTGTGCCATTCTTAAATTGATGGAAGCAGGTAAGCTTAAACTGGACGACCCTATCACCAATTTTATAGAAGATTACCCTACCCACGGACATACCATTACCATAGAACATCTTTTGACCCATACTTCGGGAATTCGCAGCTATACAGATATGGGGAAATGGGATTCTGAAATCCGCAAGCAAGATTTCACCCCTGAAGAAATGGTAGATTATTTCAAGAACGAGCCCATGGATTTTGCTCCGGGAGAACAATGGCGATACAACAATTCTGGATATTTTCTTTTGGGACATATCATTGAATTGCTCTCAGGACAATCCTATGGAGAATACCTCACAGAGAACTTCTTTGAGCCTTTGGGGATGAAGCATACCTCATATGGCAACACTTCTCGGATTGTTCCAAAGCGGGTAGCAGGATATTCGCCTTCCGAGAGAGGCCTTGTCAACGCACCCTTCCTTAGCATGACACAGCCCTATGCTGCTGGTTCTATTCTCTCAAATGTAGAAGACTTACATACTTGGTATGAGGCTTTGATGGATTACAAAGTAGTTAGCAGGGAGAGTTTGGAAAAAGCCCACACTTCTTATATACTCAACAATGGAAGGGAAACGGGGTATGGCTATGGATGGATTTTAGGGGAAATCCAGGGGAGTCCCCAGGTCTGGCATGGGGGAGGAATTAATGGCTACCTGACAGCTACCAATTACTTGCCTCAAGAAGACGTATTTGTTGCCGTTCTATCCAACTGTAATTGCCATAGCCCTACACAGGTAGCCATAAAAATGGCCGCAATGGCGATTGGGAAGCCTTATATCTTTGAAAAAATTGAGCTTGATACTTCAGAAATAGCAGCCTATCAGGCAGTTTATGCATCTGAGGACTTTGGAAAACTCTATGTGGAGGCGACTGAAGGTGCGCTGACTATCATGCGCAGTGCAGGAAGCAAGCAAACCTGGGAACCTTATGGAAAAGACAAGTTCTTTCGGGAAGGAGGTCTTTCCACGCTCCAATTTCATAGAAATTCTGAGGGAAAGATTGATTCGGTCTCTTTGGGCGTAACGGTCGGCCCAGATAATGGATGGAAGCGAACCCATGAGGCCTTACCTACTGCAAGCCCAGTCATAGCGCTTTCGCCAGAGGAATTGACCAAATATGAAGGGAAATACGAGTTGGCTCCTGAATTTATCCTACACATCTTTCAGGAAGAGGGGATCTTATATGCCCAAGCTACTGGCCAGGGACGCTTTGAAATCAAGAGCTACGAGCCCCACAAATTTTTTACCGAAGTAGTAGATGCTAAAATCCACTTTCATGTAAATGATGCTGAAGAAGTATCGGGATTGACCTTGGTGCAAGGAGGAGAAAACGAAGCAAAGCGTATTGAATAGATAAAAATGTTAAATTGGCACTAAACCCAATTCAACTCTTTGTCTAAATATTATGCCGCTGAAAGCAAAACATGCAGAATACTTGGGAAATTACACGTTTGAAAAAGAGTCCAGGAGTTAGTATGAATCGAAGAAAAGCACTTTCCTCATTGAGCCTACTAGGCGTATCAGGTTTGGTCCTTCCAAGTCTGAGTTTGACAGGCTGCCAGCATCCTGGCTATATAGCTCGCTTTTTCCCACAGGAAGATCTGCTCCTTTTGGATGAGATAGGAGAAACCATTCTCCCTACGACAGAAGATTCCTCTGGCGCAAAGGCTGCCTTCGTAGGAAACTGTATAGATACCTATATAGCAGATTGCTATACACCGGAACTCCAAAAAGTCATAAACAAGGGCATTGCTCGTTTTAAAGCATTAAGTATGGAAAGATATGGAACATCGTTCCTTACCCTTAGTCCCGAGCAGAGAAAAGCGTACTTGCAAGACTTTAACAAGTATGCTCATCAGCACGAGGAAACCCTTAACCCTGGTGAGTCCCATCACTTCTTTACCCTTCTCAAAAATCTGGTAATCTTTACGTATTTTACTTCAGAAATAGGAGCGACCCAAGCGCTCCGCTATGTACCTATTCCGGGTAGATACGTAGGAGACTTCCCCTACAAAGAAGGAGATAAGGCCTGGGCGATTTGATCGAAAAATTTGTCTTAATGCAAACGTAAGGCGCACGGGAGTGCACGAACGTGGGGGGAAACTCCTTGAGGATCTCCTATAAAAGGGGAAGGAGGCAGTTGGTTTGTGCTAGATGATTTTTTGGTTCTTTTTTATCGATGAAAATAGAACTGTAAAACTAACCACGAGAAAAATTAACAAGCAATCAAATGATTGTTCTAAAGAAAGAGAAAAGCAATAAAAATACCTTCGACGCAATCGTAATTGGCTCGGGAATCAGTGGAGGATGGGCCGCTAAAACCCTATGCGAAAAGGGCTTAAAAACCCTGGTTTTGGAACGAGGCCGAGACGTGAAGCATAAGGAAGATTATCCAACTGCATTTCAGAATCCCTGGGATTTACCCCATCGGAACCACCTTTCCCATAAGATGCGAGAGGAAAACCCCATTGCAGATCGTTGCTATGCCTTTGATGAAGCTACTCAGCACTTCTTTGTCAAAGATGCGGAGCATCCCTACATCCAGGAGAAACCCTTTGACTGGATTCGAGGCTATCAGGTCGGGGGAAAGTCCCTCATTTGGGCACGACAAGTGCAACGCTGGAGTCGGTTTGAATTTGAAAATCCTGCTAGAGATGGCTATTCTACCCCTTGGCCAATTTCTTATGAAGACATGGCTCCCTGGTATAGCGAGGTTGAAAAGTTTATAGGTGTTAGTGGTAGCGAGGAAGGATTGGAGACCCTTCCCGATGGCGAATTTCTCCCAGCATGGGAGATGAATATTGTAGAGCGAGAAATGGCCGACAAAATCAATGCATACTATACGGACCGAAAGGCCATTATTGGGCGCTGTGCCCATCTGACTCAACCCAAGGAGATCCACCTGGCTCAAGGGCGTGCGCAGTGTCAGGCCCGACATCTATGCTACCGAGGTTGCCCTTACGGAGCCTACTATAGCTCCAATGCTTCTACCCTCCCTTGGGCAGAGAAAACGGGAAATCTGAGCCTTAGACCCAACTCAGTCGTTCATTCTATTGTGTATGACGAATCAGAAAATCGGGCAATAGGGGTAAAGGTAATAGATCGCCTTACCAAAGAAGAAGGGTACTTTTACGCGGACATTATCTTTGTTAATGCCGGTTCGGTAAACTCCAATTTAATCCTCCTCAATTCCACCTCCGAGCGCTTTCCCAATGGATTGGGAAATGACAATGGACTACTTGGGAAGTATATTGCCTTTCACAACTACCGGGCTTCCCTCACAGCGACCTATAGTGGTCACCTAGATCGCTATTACTATGGGCGAAGACCTACCTCTATAGCAATTCCCAATTTTCGCAATGTATATAGACAAGACACAGATTTTGTTGGAGGCTATATGAGCTTCTATACGGCGACCCGTTTGGGTTGGAACAAAGGAGTAGAAGGCGAACAAATCGGTGCTGAATTTAAAAGGAAACTCACACAACCGGGGGAGTGGTCTATCTATATGATGATCCAAGCAGAAACCGTCCCCAAAGAAAACAATTATGTTCGACTCAGTCCGGACCAACGAGATGAATGGGGAATTCCGCTACTTATCACTTCGGTGGATTACGATGAGAATGACGAAAAAATCTTGCAAGACTTCTGGGAACAGGGAGAGGAAATGCTTCGACTTACTGGATGTGAGAATATCACGCGCCACGATAGCCAACAGTCGCCAGGCCTTGACATCCATGTGATGGGAGGGATACGAATGGGGGACGATCCCCAAAGCTCTCTGGTAAATAAGTGGAACCAACTGCACGCGTGTTCCAATGTGTATATCACAGACGGTGCTTGTATGGCGACAACGGGGGTTCAAAACCCCTCAATTACGTATATGGCATTGACAGCGAGGGCGGCGAGCAAAGCCGCAGAGCAGTTGATAGGATAAGGTTATTGCGAATTTCTTAGCGTATGCTTGAGTCTCATTCACCAGACAATCCACATCAAACAGATTTTGAAGAGCTACCACTTGACCTAGCCTTTCGAGAGGTATATACAGAAATCAAGGAAATCGCCCGAAGGCAAAAACTCAAGTTCCACTCAATAGATACCTTGAATACTACTGCAATTGTCCATGAGGCCTACCTCAAGTTGGGTCGACAATCACAGGTACAATTTGAAAGTAGGCTGCACTTTTTGCGCATCGCGGCGAAGGCCATGAGACACCTGATGATTAATTATGCAGAGTGGAAAATGGCCGAAAAAAGAGGAAAAGGAAATAAAAATGAATCCTTAGCAGATTGGGAGGAAAAAGTACACCTATCGGGCCCTGCCTTAGAGAAACTTATCTCTTTAAACGATTCTCTGAAGGAGTTAAAGCAGCTTTCGGAAAGACAGTTTCACGTAGTAGAGTGTAAATTTTTTGGAGGAATGACCATTGAAGAGACTGCAAAGGCATTGGAAATTTCTCCAGCTACTGCCAAGCGAGATTGGAGCCTCGCGAAAGCCTGGTTATATGGGAAATTGAAAGAAGATTGAGCTACTTTTCTAAGGGAATCTGTAGGAAAGTTTAGTAATACCTTCCTCCTTATTAATTTCCTACGATATGAATCCAGACAGATGGAATTTACTGCAAAGCCTATTTGAGCAAACCCTTCAAAAAGAGCCTAAGGAACGCCGAAAATTCTTGGATACCGCTTGCGGAGGAGATACCGATCTAATTGAGGAAGTACTAGAGCTTGTAGATAATTTTACCCCTGCTTCTCAATTCTTTTTATCCCTAGAGCAGGAACTCCATCAGGCCTTTGTTCCCAACAAGGATCAACCCTTACCACAAGGAACGGAAATAGGCGAGTATCGAATCATTCGCGAACTCGGTAGGGGGGGAATGGCAAGGGTATATTTAGCCGATCGAATCTCTGGAGACTTTCAACAGAAAGTTGCCATCAAGGTGATGAAGTTGAGCAATAAAACTTCTAGCCTCCTACCTAGATTTGAACATGAGCGCCAAATTCTGGCGAACCTCAAGCATCCTTATATTGCTCAACTCTATGGAGGAGGGGATTTATCTGGAGGTCTGCCGTACTTTATTATGGAGTATATAGAGGGGGAAGCCCTTGATACGTATGTGGATAGGAATTCTTTGAGTATTGAAGCCCGTGTATCCCTTTTCCTCAAAATTGCAGAAGCAGTTCAATACGCCCATCAAAATCTAATCATCCATAGGGACCTGAAACCGAATAATATCTGGATTGAAAGAGATGAGACTCCCAAACTCTTAGATTTTGGGATTGCAAAGCTTATGGAACCCGATCCCTATGGAACTTCTATTGATACCCAAGCGCACATTCGTTTATTAACCCCTGAATATGCTAGCCCAGAACAAGTAGAAGGAGAATCTGTATCTACTGCAACAGATATCTACCAGTTGGGGCTACTACTCTATGAAATGCTTTCAGGTTCCCGACCCTTCGATTTTACGGGTCTAGCGGAAAAGAAGCGCGAACAGCTTATTCGAACGCAAATACCCAAGGCCCCCAGTGCTAGATTTACAGAACTGGTAGGGCAAAGTTCCCAGGCGAAGGATTTGGATGCCATTACCCTCAAATGTCTGAGAAAACAGCCAGAGGAAAGGTATACGAGTGTCGGAGAACTAATTCAGGATCTCCAATCGGTCTTAACCAACCAGCCTATTAGTATCCGTGGATCTGAATGGACCTACAGGACCAGGAAGTTTGTCCAGCGGAATCGCGCAGGGGTAATTGCTGCAACCTTGGCTTTGGTATTCTTAGTCGGGGGAATTGTAACTACCTCTCGAGAGGCTATAAGGGCCAATAGAGCCTTAGCCTCGGAAAGGGAGGCTAGGCTCCAGGAAAGTACGGTCTCTACCTTTTTAAAGGATTTATTAGAACTTCGGGATCCCAATGGTCTGTATAACCCGGAAATAGGTCAATTTCGATCTAGTAGAAGAGCCCTGGAAAATATGTTAGACCAAACCCTGGTTAAAATTCGGAAAGAATTCTCACAACAGCCCGACTACAGGGTAGAGCTTATGGCCATAATCGCAGACTTTTATGCAAAGCTGGAACGGCCAAAGAAAGCTACTGAAGCGTATAAAGAGGTTATTAGTATATGCGATACCACCCATACTTGTGGGGAAATAGAAAGAATATATTACCTACGGATGTGGGCAACTCAGCAGTTAGACCTAGGTGATTATAAAATTGTAGACTCTACACTTACCTTGTGTATGGAGCAGCTTGAAAAGCCTATCAAAGATCCAGCCTATATCCCAGAAAAGGCCCTTACAATGGCAGACCGAGCAAAACTATTTACTCAAACGGGAAGATTACAGCTATCTGATAGCCTATTTACTCAGGCGTTTGAATTGTTTGGCCAACAAGAAGAAGGTGCATTTGAAGACTATTATGAATTTGCCCTACCCCATTTAACGCTATCCTGGTCTCGGTGCAAAAAGAAATTAGGTCAATACAATGTAGCTATCGATTTGGCAAGAGAAGCCTATACGAAAAAAGTAGCCTACTATGGGGAAGGGCATCCTGTGCTGGGGGAATACCTCTATGAGATAGGGAGTAATTTTCTCTATATCCGACAGACAGATTCAGTCATCAAGTATATGGAGAAGACCTTAAGTCTCTATGATAGCACTGAAGTTAATAATACGGTGGTTGCTAGTATGAATGATTTGGGCTATGCTCTCGGAATGCAGAAGCGGTATGAAGAACAAGAGCGCGCTTTCGTTAGGTTATTGGCTATCAAGCGCCAACTGTATGGAGATGAACATGAGTATAATGCAAGCACGCTTTTAGGTCTCGGACAGGCCTATAGTTACCAAGGAAAACTCAACAAAGCAGAAGAGACCTACTTGGCAGCTCTCCGAATCAATGAAGCAGAGCTTCCTGTGGGACATCAAAATACAGCAGCTTGTAAATTAGCATTGGCTAGGTTGTACCTGGACCAGGGAAAGTATACGAAAGGTCTATCTACCATTGAGTCTACCCTTGAAGAAATGGAGGGAAAGTTGCCCCCCAACCACCAACTCTTTGGCTTCGCTTTTATGTTCCAAGGAAAATGCTTCCGCGCTTTGCAGCGCAATTTAGCAGCGCGCACCGCACTCAAGAAAAGTTTGGAAATTTTCAAAGCCTTGAATATCACCAACTATGTGACTGAGGTTCAGGAAGAACTAGACGCCCTTCCCTAACTCTTTCAATTTTTCTCCCACTCATTGAGCTACTTTTTCTCTCCTTCCTGTATAGGTAGGTGAAAGGGAGTGGTAAATCCATTTTTCACTTCTTCTACGAATTAAAAAGTATGAGTCAAAGCTAGCAGGACAATCCTGCTGAAAGAACAGAACCTTATTAAACGCAAAGATCATGAAAGTATTTCTATTGTATTTCTTGCTTATCTGTACCGGTTTCATGGGGCTTGCCCAACAAGTTTATTTGCCACCAGTTATCCGCGCAAAAGAGGATGTCAAACGGTTCATGAGTACCGTGAATGTAGGAGAAGGACAGGTAGAGTTAATGCTACTGGAACTTATCAGGATAGAAGCAAAAGGAAGTTCAGAACAAAAACCTTGGGAAGGCGGAATACATTTCCAATGGCTCATAGTAAAAGACGGAACCTCAAAGGGAATCCAACCTGAAGAATGGTTTGAATCCCAAAGGCCCGTTAGCTCCTGTGAGATGAACACTTCTTTAACATGGAAGGGCAGGTATGGATATTTCGATTCCCGTGAGGCTGATTGCTCCCCCAATTTTGTCGCATACCTAGGACTTGATCCGAAGAGGTTTGGATTAGATCCATCGAGTTTTGGACTTGACCCCACTTTTTTCGCTTCGGGGGGATCTAGAGGGCAATTCTTTCCTGGCGATATATTTTTCCCAGGGGATATCTTCTTTCCTGGAGACATTTTCTTTCCTGGGGATATTTTTTCTCCTAGAAGATTACTCGATAGACTAAAGCTTGATGACCCTCAGGAGCTAGAAGTCGCTATGGTCAAGCTTTCTTTTGAAGGAGAATACCCTCTCTCAGATTGCTTTATCCCAATCGTATTCAAAATGAACTAACTCTCATCCAAATACGAATTTATCCAATGAAATTACGCATAAGTATCTTAACCATAGGATTCCTTGCCTTAATACATATAGATGTACAAGCCCAATTGCTCAAACGGGTGAAGGAACGCGTAAAGGATGCTGTAGAAGAAACTACGGCACGTAAGGCTGGACAGAAAACAGAGCAAGCGGTAGACAGTGTATTAGAAAAACCCTTTAAACTCCTTAAGAAAAAAAAGAAACCTGATTCAGATTCAGAGAATGCCGATCCAGGGAATGAGGAAGTAAGGGTAGAAATAACCGAAAAGGAAAATGAGGGTCTTACATCTGAATCGGAAGGGACAGAGGAAGCCCAGCACCCACAACTTTGGTCCAAATACAATTTTGTGCCGGGGGATAACATTCTATTCTTTGATGACCTGGAAGGCGAAGAAAGCGGTGAGTTTCCTTCCCGCTGGGATTTATTGCGGGGATCGGCCGAAAATGCCCTTTTTGGGGGGGAGGCTGTCATCCAAATTGATAACAAAGGGATCATCGCCCCCTTGATGGATGAAAGTGCATACCTCCCCGAGGTATTCACGATAGAATTCGACGCCTATTTCCCTGATGGAGATATCTATAGGTCTCCAGGTAACATGTATGCCATTAGGTTTTGGCCCGATCTCAGCCTATACTATAAAGAGAATGGGAATACCTTCCGATCCATTGGCATATACTATAACGGAATATCGTTCATTCGAAACATTGGGGGACAAGCGCGTGAATCTAAGGTGAGAAAGGCTGAACTCAAGGATCAATATGGCTGGAAGCATATTGCTCTTGCCTTCAACAAGCGCTCCCTGAAAATATACCTCAATGAAACCCAGATCGTCAATATCCCCAATCTGGGGATGAAACCCAAGCAGTTCAATGTCGAAACTTTTTTCTACCAAGATAAAATGGGGATCATCAAAAATATTCGGATTGCCGAAGGCGGCAAGAAGTTGTATGATCGGGTTATGAGCGAGGGCAAATTCGTCACCCGAGGAATCCTCTTTGGGACGAATAGCGCCGATATTCAACCCGAATCCGCTGGTGTCCTCAACGAAGTCGCTCAGATGATGAAAATACATGCAGACCTCAGTTTCCGCATAGAAGGCCATACAGATAGTGATGGAGAGGAGGCCTACAACCTTTCCCTTTCGGCGAAACGAGCTGATGCGGTCAAGGCCGCTTTGGTCCAATTGGGCGTCTCCGAAGAGCGCTTAGCAACAGAAGGCAAGGGAGAATCTACACCTGTAGCAGATAACCTGAGTCCTGAAGGCAAGGCCAACAACCGTCGAGTAGAATTTATTAAGCTGTAATCAAACCCAAACGAATGAGAGTATTTCTGATGTATAGTTACCTCATTGTCATGAGTTTAACTGTATTTTCCCAACCATTACGTCCTAGTTTAAGGGTAGAAGGCGATGACTCCCTATCTACATTGGAACAAGCGATTAATGGGAATGAGAAGAATGAATTACATACAATAGAGTCAGTTCTGCTCGCACTTATGAGATTAGAGGGACCTGAGGAATTAGAAAAAACAAGTTTTGCAACTCAAGTCTATTTTAAGTGGTTGGGTGGATTCAACAATGAAATTCCTCAAGAGAAATTCCAGGTGGATAGAGTATTTGCCTCCCATCCTTCACATGTTTCTGGTAAAGTCTCTGCTAAGTTGAATTGGGAAGGTAAGTATGGAACGTTGGAATACAACGATGCAAGACGTTTCCAAAGTAACCTAGAAATTCTGGGGCTAGATCCCAATACATTTGTCTTGGATGGTACGCATGGAATCGAAGTAGACCCAACCAGTCCGCAGAAATATACTTTTATCCATTTTAAATCTGCAAAAGACCCTGATCATACCATTATGATTGGGATATCTCCAAGAAATTTATTTTTCCAAGGTGATATCTTTTCGCCCAACGAGCTATTAGAAAGTTACCCAGGCAATGAAGAATCGACTCAAATTGCCTTAGTAAAGATCAGCTTCGAAGGCGAAGTCCCCATTTCGGAAATCTATGTAGCTGTATGTTTTACATTATCTAGTTGAATTATCTGAGGGCTTTCAGGTAGGACTCAAATGTATCTGTTCTTCTTGATTGCTAGAAGATGGCTATCGAAGAAGATTTTCTTCAAATTGAGACAGCGGTTAAGTGCATAAAGCGCTTAGCGAGCTGTCTCTAAACAATTTATTTACCAAACCAGATACTCACCTTTACAAGCTAATCCCAGCAAAAAGCGAAAGTTCCTGAAAGGTAATATGACTTTCGAATCTATTTAGTCCTGTAGTTTCAGAATCTACGGGGATACGGCGCTGCCCCCAATGATATTTCGCTCCCATAACAACTCTTCCAAAAGAGGTATCAAAGGGACTTAAGGTGAGTTCAGACCATACGCTGACACTCGTGTTAGATTTTTTCAGGTATGATTCATATTCCTGCCATTCCCAATTTTCGGGAAATACGTTGAAAGGATCTCTTATTTCGTGTGATCCACGGGAGCGAATGTTTCTCCAAAAATGAGCAGAGAGGCCTCCTGTGAAATCTAAGTATACCTGCCCAAAGTGGAATCGCTTACCAACCCCAAAGGGAAGTGTAAAAGTCCAGTACTTTATTTGGATCTCATCGTACACAAAGCAAGGATGATCATTAGATTCAGCCCATTCTAGATTTGCAGAGCCCAAAGACAATCCAGACTGAAGGTAAACTGAGTGATTTGTATTAACAAATAGTTTCCCTGCAACTTCAAAACTAGGTTTTATACTTGTCTTGAATTTTTCCCTCCTTGCCCATAACAGGACTTCAGTAAGAGTATCCGAACCGCCTACACCCCCTATCCTGATAGATTTCGTATGAGAGAAAGGGGCTTTAACCGTAGACATTATACTTCCAACACGAAATTCCCATTCTAGATTACCCTTGGGTTTTGGCATAAGGTAGGTATATTCTGGGTAGCCTAGACAGGAATTATAAGCACCGATTAATTTTGCCAGACTTTTTGTGTCAAATTGTAAATCTGAGTCAATTTGGGCACTCACATATGGGCATCCTGTTAAGGTAGACCTTAGCTGATTTTCATATTGCTTAGTTGTTTGAATATACTCGCCACCATTTCTTCGGACTTTTTGGGATTCTTTATACAACTCTACATAAGAAGAATCTTCTAACCCAAGAAAATAACTATTAAAAAGCTGTAATAAAGAGACTTTACCTCTGGATATAACCTGGATAAAATACTGGCCCTTTTCGCCAGAATGTAAACTAATGGAATCGGATATATACACCCTCCCATCTTGAAACCCATATCCCAATAAGTCTTCTGGGAAATAGGTAACAGAAGCCATAGAGAGGTTTTTCTTGAACTTGCACAGATAATATTTCTTCTTAAGTCGAAGTTCATTTACCCAACCGTAGCTAGTATCTGACTCCTGAGTGATAATGTAGCCACGCTTGTAGTTGTTTTGTCCAAAAGCAGAAATTCCCCAGAATAAGAACCCCAATAGAAGGATAGATCTAGCTCTTTTCCAGTTCCTTGCAAGGAAAGATAAGGAAAGCATTTTCATACTGTTATATTTACAGAAAGGTAAGCTAAATATTATAAATTATAATGGAAATTCATAAAATTTTATTTTACAAAGTATAAATATCATTCTTCATTTCTCCTCCATGCTTCTCACCCTCAGTACCACCCATCGCCCTGCTACGGACCTGGGCTACCTCTTACACAAGCATCCCGATCGCTTCCAAGCGGTAAGCCTATCCATAGGAAAAGCACACATTTTTTATCCGGAAAGTTCGGAAGAAAAAACAACGGTTGCCTTACTGTTGGACATTGACCCTATTGCCCTGGTTCGTGGAGGCAGAGATCTGTCGAGGAAAGGCTTTAGCTTGGGGCAGTATGTAAATGATCGCCCCTATGTAGCCTCTTCCTTCATGAGTGTCGCCTTGTCAGAAGCCTTTGGTACCGCGATGAATGGCCGCTGCAATGAGCGACCTGAATTGGTAGAAGCGGCCCTTCCTTTTATGGTTAAAATTGCCGTAATACCCGCTCCCAAAGGAGGAGAAGGGTTGATTCGCAATCTGTTTGAGCCCTTGGGGTATGAGGTCAATGTCCTGAGGCACGGATTGGATAGCACTTTTCCAGAGTGGGGAGAAAGTAAATATTATACACTGGAGTTGAGCCATCAAATTCCTTTGAAGCTATTGCTGTCCCATCTCTACGTGCTCATACCCGTTTTGGATAATGAAAAGCACTATTATGTCAGTCAAAGCGAAATTGACAAGCTGCTGAAAAAAGGAGAAGGTTGGTTGGCTACACATCCCCAAAAGGAGCAGATCACACGCAGATATCTAATCAACTTACGATCCCTCAGCAGGCGCGCACTTTCCCAGCTTGTGGGAGAAACAGAGGAAGAGGAACAGGAGCCTTTACCGGAGTCGGAAAAGAAGCGAAAAGAAAGCCTACATCAAAAGCGGCTCAATCGGGTCTTAGAGGAGGTGAAGAAATCAGAGGCTACCTCGATTCTTGATTTGGGATGTGGTGAGGGGAAGCTGTTACGAATGCTCCTCAAAGAACGTCAGTTTACCCAAATTGTAGGGATGGACGTCTCTTACAAAGAATTGGTAAAGGCAAAAGAGCGTTTGTATTGGGACGAAATGCCGCCTAAACAAAAAGAGCGAATTACCCTATTTCAAGGCGCTTTGCACTATCGGGACAAGCGGCTGAGTGGTTTTGATATAGCTGTATTGGTAGAAGTCATAGAGCATATGGAAGAAGATCGGCTAGATGCAATGGAGCGAGTGGTATTTGAATTTGCTCAACCCAAACGAGTTATTATAACCACGCCGAATGCTGAATATAACATAGTATTTGAATCTATGCAGAAAGGAAGTATGCGGCATGAAGACCATCGTTTCGAATGGACTCGGGAGCAGTTTCAAACATGGTCTCAGGCTGTAGCAGAACGCAATGGCTATCAAGTGACTTTTTACTCCATAGGGGAGGAAAAGGAGGAGGTCGGCGCTCCTTCACAAATGGCAGTTTTTACCTATGGAACTTAAGATCCCCAACCTTTCCCTTGTTGTACTAATCGGTGCCTCTGGCTCTGGGAAGAGTACCTTTGCCAAAAAATATTTCGATCCCTTCGAGGTAGTTTCCTCGGATATATGCCGTGGGATCGTCTCAAATGACGAAAATGACCAAGGGGCTACAACGGATGCCTTCGAATTACTCCACTACATCGTTTCAAAGCGGCTTAAGCGGGGCTTACTTACCGTAGTTGACGCAACCAATGTTCAGGAGAGGTCTCGGAAAAACCTAGTGGAACTTGCCCGTAGCTTCCATTGTTTGCCGGTCGCCATTGTGTTGGATATGCCAGAAAAGTTGTGTCAAGCGAGAAACGAAGTCCGATCGGACAGAAACTTTGGGAGCTTCGTGATACGTAAACAGCGCAGCCAATTGAGAAGGTCGCTCAAGCGCCTGAAACGGGAAGGGTTTCGCTATGTATATGCATTCAAATCTCAGGAAGAGGTAGACGCAATTGAGGGAATATCAAGGGAAAAACTGTATAGCGATAAAAAGGAGTTGTCCGGGCCCTTTGATATTATCGGGGACATTCATGGATGCTATGAGGAAACCCGAGAGCTATTAGACCAACTGGGCTATCAAGTCCAGGAAGTACCCAAGGATGAACAGAACTATGGATTAGCTTTCTCTCATCCACAAGGGAGGAAACTCATCTTTCTGGGAGATCTGGTCGATAGGGGGCCCAACTCGCCTGCCGTCTTACGCCTGGTGATGAGTATGGTCCATCAGGGCATTGCCCTATGTGTACCGGGTAACCACGACGCCAAGCTTCAAAAAAAGCTAAGAGGCAAAGACGTAAAACTCAAACATGGACTTGCAGCTACCATGGAGCAGCTGGAAGGAGAAGACCCTAACTTTCTAGAAGCGGTGCGTGAATTTATCTATGGCCTGACCAGTCACTATGTCTTGGATGCCGGGAGGCTCGTAGTTGCCCATGCGGGAATTAGGGAAGAAATGCAGGGAAGAGGCTCTGGTGCTGTGAGGAGTTTTTGTCTATATGGGGAAACAACAGGAGAAATAGATGAATTTGGCCTTCCCGTCCGATATAATTGGGCAAAGGACTACAGAGGCAAAGCTAAGGTGGTATATGGCCATACCCCCGTTCGGGAGGCTGAATGGCTCAATAAAACCATCGATATCGATACAGGCTGTGTATTTGGGGGTAAACTTACCGCTTTGCGCTATCCAGAGGAAGAGCTAGTATCTGTTGCTGCAAAGGAAGTGTATTGGGAGCCTGCCAAACCTATGGAAGAAGCTACCCAAAGCCTGTTAGACATGCAGCAAGAATATGATGATCTATTAAACATGGAAGATGTATTGGGGAAGCGTATCGTCCAAACGCGGCTGCACAACAATATTACCGTTAAAGAAGAAAACTCCATAGCAGCACTAGAGGTAATGAGTCGCTTTGCTCTGAATCCCAAATGGCTGATTTATCTGCCCCCAACGATGTCTCCCTGTGGGACTAGTGAGCTTCCTGACTTCCTAGAACATCCTACTCAGGCACTAAACTATTACAAGCGGAGAAATGTCAAAGAGGTCATTTGTGAGGAAAAACACATGGGCTCCCGAGCGGTACTCATCGTTTGTAAGCATCCAGGAATCGCTATCAAGCGCTTTGGGCTCAAAAAGGCAAAGATAGGGGTCTGCTATACGCGAACGGGAAGAAACTTTTTCACAGATGCAGAGCTTGAGCAAGCTTTTCTGGACCGTATTTCAAAGGCCTTGAATGCAGTCGGGTTTTGGGACAACTTTCAAACGGAATGGGTTTGCTTAGATGCGGAATTGATGCCTTGGTCTGCTAAGGCCCAAGCCTTACTGAAAACCCAGTACGCTTCGGTAGGAGCGGCTGCAACCGGAGCCTTGGATGACGTTGTCCAAGTATTACAGCAGACGGCTCATCGCGGAATTGAAGGTGCCCAAGCTACACTCGAAGCGTACTCCTTACAGCAAACGTCAATAGAAAAGTATGTTCAAGCTTACAGACAATACTGCTGGCCTGTAGAGGCACTGGATGACTATAAATTAGCCCCCTTTCATATCCTTGCAACAGAAGGAGCCGTGCATGTAGATAAGGATCATGTTTGGCATATGGAAGAGATTTACAAAATTTGTGAGGCAGATGTGCAATTGCTTCGCCCAACCCCCTATAAAGTGATCCAAACCCAAGATCCTCAAAGTATGCAAGATGCAGTGGACTGGTGGATGGAATTGACAGCTAAAGGAGGGGAAGGTATGGTAGTAAAATCCAGAGAATTTATCTCCTACGGAAAAGAAGGACTCTTACAACCCGCCGTGAAATGTAGAGGAAAAGAATATTTGCGGATCATATATGGCCCAGGGTATGACAGACCGGAACATATGCAACGCTTGAAAAAAAGAGGGCTTTCTCGAAAGCGTTCGCTGGCCTTGCGAGAATTTGCTTTGGGGGTAGAAGCACTGGAACGTTTCGTCAGGAAAGAACCTCTACGGCGAACGCATGAGAGCGTATTTGGGGTCTTGGCGCTAGAAAGTGAGGAGGTTGATCCTAGGTTGTAGCAAAAATGAGTAGACTGTGTGTAGAAGTTTTTTAGATGCAAAAAAGCAGAGGTTAGATGGCTTAGCTTATTGCTAAGCCATGTAATAGCAGTCAAATTCTATTTTGTCAATGTCAAATCATTAGGATAATTATATTAGGTTTCCTGAAATTTTAGAAATATACTGGTTTCATGCCATGAAATACTCCGTGTCTCTGTGCCTCTTATGCTCAGTTTTCATTAAATATCTTTTCAGGTAAAACATAGCTCAAACCTATGAAAATAGCAGTAACCGCCGCTAACGGCCAACTTGGCTCTGCCATTGTACATCAACTCATACAAGATGTAGGCCCAAAGTCCATAGTAGCCATAGCCCGGACGCCTGCAAAAGCAGAGCACTTGGGTGTCGAGGTTCGCAAGGGAGATTACACCCAACAGCAAGCGTTTGAGCAGGCGCTGACCGGGATAGATGCCGTATGTATCATCTCCGCAAATGGCGATCCTGCGTTAAGAGTTCCTATGCATAGAAACATAATCAAAGCAGCCAAAGTGTGCAGGGTAAATAAGATTGTGTATACCAGCGTGCTGGGGGAGGAAGAGGGGAGTAGTTTCAGTCCCATAATCCAAAGCAACCGGCAAACCGAACGAGATATTCAGGCATCTGGCCTGGATTGGGTTATAGGAAGAAATGGCATTTACATAGAGCCGGACCTAGAATACATAGACACCTATGTAAAGGAGGGAGGAATCAAAAATTCGGCTGCTGATGGGAAATGTGCCTACACCAGTCGCGCAGAATTAGCAGTAGCCTACAGCCATGTGCTAAGAGAGGATAAACACAGCCGTCAGCTGTATAACTTGGTTGGGGAAGCGGTAAGCCAAGCTGAACTTGCGGAATTGATTAATCAGGTATATGGGACCCAACTGACGTATACCTCTATGACAATTGAGGAATACGAAGCAGAACGCAAGGCTGCATTGGGAGAATTCTTAGGAACTGTGATTGCAGGCATCTATTCCAGTATGCGTAAGGGGGCTTATGAGGTTGAATCGCACTTTGAGTCAGCTTCAGGGAGGCCTCACAAAAATCCCCATCAGATGATTGCCGATTTTAAATCAGCATGACCCTGCTACTACTTTACTATAGCAGATACACCTCAAGATGAAATCCCGTATATCTCGAATACAAGGACTCTTCTATTTATTTTTTTGGGAATTCACATGATATCTATGACTTGGAACATTGATCACCTCAGAAAAGCCTGGAATCTTGCCACCCGCTACCACGATGGGCAGAAATATGGAGGCCATGAGGAGGGGATGAAAGTAGAATACCTTAACCATATCGGGGGAGTTACCTTTGAAATCCTCAATTCCCTCCAGTATGAGGAGGGGGTAAATGCCGACCTGGCGCTTGCGTGTGCAGTTTTACACGATACCCTAGAGGATACCGCCTTGGATAAGGAGAAAATCAGAGAACTATTTGGGGAGGAAATCCTGGCAGGAGTCCAGGCCTTGACAAAAAATAAGCGCTTACCGTCAAAAGCTGAGCAAATGCAAGATAGCCTCAACCGGATTCTCCAACAGCCCCGAGAAGTAGCCATGGTAAAGCTCGCAGATCGTATCAACAACCTGAATGAGCCTCCTTTTTATTGGGATGAGGGTAAAAAGCGAGCCTATCGGGAGGAGGGACAGATGATTTATGAGCAATTGAAAGGCGCTTCTGTCTATTTAGGCGAACGGCTAAAGATGAAGATCGATCAGTATGAGGCTTATTTTTAGATATTTTTGGGGAGGAGTTAAAGGTTTAGGATACCTATTTCTATTTTCCATGCTCACCCTTATAACCCAGGTTGGTGGCCTCATATGGCTCCTATCTCTGCTAGTTTGTCGGGTAGCTTTTCGAAAAATAAAGCAATATCGATGGGGCTTGAATTTAGGTATATTTTTAGCTCTCTACTTGATTTTTACCTTGTTAGTAATTCCTCCTATAGCACGATATCTGGGCCGAGTTCCCTTACCCATTGTCCAGCATTCCTATATTCGACCCTTAACGATAGGGACTTGTTTACTCAACCGTCATTATGTACGTCCTGAACTCTTGAAAAGTACATTAGCAGTTTCCAACAACCTTCAAAGGGACCATCCCCATACAATTATTGCCTATCTGGATGCAAGTTTCCCCTTCTGGAATGGGTTTCCGCTTTTGCCCCACCTTAGCCATGATGATGGGAAGAAACTTGATATTGCGCTATTCTATCGGAATTCTTCCACAGGAGAAGAGATTAATGCCTCGGCTCCTTCCTTTATAGGATATGGTGCCTTTGAAGGCCCTAGGGAGGGAGAAGTAAATACTCCTGAAAGATGTAGAAAAGAAGGGTACTGGCAATACAGTTTTCTCCAATATCTAGTCCCACATAGGAAAGGATATACCTTTGACCTCAAAAGAACTCGGCTTCTAGTGAGGCTATTTGCCCAGCAGGCAACTACAAGGCGAATTTTTATTGAGCCCCACTTGAAACAACGCCTCTCCCTACGTAGTCCCAAAATACGTTTTCATGGCTGCAAAGCCGTTCGTCATGATGATCATATACATGTAGAAATGCGGTAAAGGGTTAGATAGTTGGGTAGTCGATAGTCCGTAGTCCGTGGTAAAAAAAAGAGCTAGTTGGGGAGACCAGCGCATATTCCTTAGTACTTAGCTGCACCTCGTGATAGCAAAATGGGTTCGGGGTTAGATAGTTGAATAGTCGATGGTCCACAGTTTAATTTGTAGGTTAGGGTTTCTCAGTGTCCGTCATAATCCCTCCTATAAAGTCAGTGTCGAAAAGGGTTCTGGGTTGGGTAGTCGATAGTCCGTAGTCCGTGGTAAAAAAAAGAGCTAGTTGGATAGTCCTTAGTTCCTCAGCGTCTCTTAGCATATGCTAAGTCCTCCAAATTCCGTGTCTTTCTGTGTCAAAAAG
>JBCCTX010000130.1:0-19974 GCA_039197765.1 Bacteroidota bacterium | reverse complement strand
GAAAGTGTGATTGTTCCCTATAACTAGTACATGGTTTATTAGTCCATAGTCCACAGCCAAGACTTTAATTTAGACCGCTAACACTCCCAACTATTGACCGTGGACCAAACTACTATCTAACCCCCCCAAAAAACTATTTGTTACTGTTTACATTCGAACTAGCGCCTCCCAGCAATGGGAGGCGTTTTTTTGAAAAATATTCTGCTAAAAACGGATACCCTTTAGGTCAATTTTTTATCCTATATGCCTAAGTTTCTATAGCCTGTATAGCTGTACCTTGTAAGAGATAGCTAAAATCTTTTTTGCAAAACTCATGGGAAAGTGTGAATTTATATTTGTAATTGCTTAGCATATGCCTTCGTACTCTCTTACCCTCACTTTATTTTTTACAATTTTCACACCTTAGGAATCAATACTTTTTTTTCTCGGAAAGAATAGTTTATGATTAAACGAAATTCGATCCTAATTTTTCTATTCTTTGGAATAGTCCTCTTTATGTTAGGCTGTTTGGGGGTTTGGAAACTCCATCAACAGGTTGGGAAGGACATGTTAGTCATTCGGGAGGAGTCCTATTTGTCCACATTGGATTCAGGGTACCTCGATACCTTATTTTGGGTTCAATCTGGTTTAGATGATCTTGAAATGCGTGCGGTAAATTATTCTGGTACGATCAATCAGGTACAGAAGAGGGAATTGATCGCCTTAGCAGATAGCCTTCGACAACTCAATACAAAATTCTTCCAAGAAAACAGGAAGCGTATCCTCCAGGATAGCATATTTTATTTGACGCAAAAACGCCTGAATTTTTGGGATGAGATCCTTCAGCTTAGGAATGTATCACAAGGAAATGATCCTGAACTAGAGAATTTTGCGGTAAAAGGAACTTTAGGGAGAAATGAGATAGCATTACCCGATAGCATTCCTATCGAAGATGACATAGCCATTTTTAAGTGGGTTTTTTCTAAAAAGTATCGAAAAGCGTTTAAAAAGAGGCGAAAAGAATCCGTAGAAAAAGTGCTTTTAGATTGGCAAGAAACTGTTCTTTCAGAAGAAGGAGAACCGGAAATACGCGAGCTTCCTATGAGTGAGCAAGATTTTGAAGTAGATCGGGTTTCTCTAGAAGAGCATGCAGCCTTCTTGGAACTTTTTTACGAAAATAAATTTTATGCCAATAAAATGGATTTTTATGTCCAAAAGATTATGGGCACAATCCATGGTGGAGCCTTGGAAAAACAGTCTGTAATCCTAAGAAACGAAGCCGAGAATAGCCTGGCAAATACCTTCAACTACCTATTTCAGCTACTTGTGTTACTGGGAGCAGGAATATTCTTGAGTTTGGCTATGGTGGGCGTTACGCATAGAATTTATCAAAGACGCTTGCAACGCCGAGAAGCTTTCGTATCCAAAGTTGTCCATGAAATTAAAAACACCCTTCATCCCATTATAGGGTTTGCCTCCACCCTAGATCAAAGTACTTCCCAGGTATCTGCGAAGGACATTTTATGGACAGTAAAAGAAGAATCTCAACACTTGCTGTATTTGGCAAATGGGATTTTGGACCTTTCTAAAATTCGTCGAAATGAGTTTGCCCTCAAAACGGTTCCCTTTGTTTTTCAGGAGACTGTTAATAAAGTAATTGATAGCCATCGACTAGAGGCAAGGGAAAAAGGTATAGAACTGAATGTGCGATTTGGATCAGATCTACCCAAGGTCTTAATCGGGGATCCAGATCGTTTGAAACAAATTCTGAGGAACGTGGTGGCCAATGCCATTAAACATACAGAAGAGGGGAGTGTCTCAATGGAAGTTCACCTTGCGAAAGTGAAAATTAGCAAGGCATATATTGAATTTTCGATTACAGATACAGGAAAAGGGCTCTCTAAACGAGAACTTAGAAAAATTTCCCGATTTAGACAGTTTAATACGTTGGGAGACAGTGGGGTGGGTCTGGGATTGGCCATTGCCTATCAATTGGTTCGGCAACATAAAGGCAAAATTAAACTCAAAAGTGAAGGAATCGACCAGGGAACATCTGTATTCATTTCCCTTCCTTATCCAATTGGCGCAATGCAGGACATTTTGTTTTTACCTGCTAAGAAACATGTCCCTGAAACGCATCTTAATCAGGCAAATATTCTTTTGGTAGATGACGACCCAATGAACTTAGGGTTAACCCGCACTTGGTTGAACGATATGGGGGGAAGGGTTCATAGTGCCTCTAACGGGAGAGAAGCCCAAAAACTGCTAATAGATATTGTGCCTGAATTAATTATTCTGGATTTGCACATGCCCGAAATGGACGGGAAGGAATTTATAAAATGGCTTCGAGCGGAATCAGGTATAGAGGTACCTGTACTTATCTGTTCTGGTGATGCTGAAGAAGCTCTATTGAAGGAAATAGGTCAATATGGGATAAGTGACTATATTTCCAAGCCTTACGGAAAAGAAGAACTTTCTCATAAAATATTAGCCCTCTTACCTAGTCATATCCATTTCCTAAATCAAGGAAAAGCCCCTGAAAAAGTGGAGCCTGAAGGGCCGGATGCTTCTCCCTATATTTATGCCATCCAAAAGCTAAACCAAGAGGTTGGTTCCAATGAAGTTGAAGTTCACAAAAAGTTGAAATTGTTGACCGAGGTTTGTCGAGATAATCTGCACATACTATACCAAGGAATTCAATCAAAAGATGCTCAACTCATGAATAAAGCTTTGCATAAAATGGTAGTAATATGCAGGTATATGGGTAAGGACTTTGAGCTAAAACAGGCCGATTTGGAAAATAGGACGCAATCCACTACCCTGAAACAAGAAACCCTTGTACTATCCCAATCCTTTTATCACTTAATGCGAAATGAAGTAGAAAAATTGGATGCCTATCTATCTATTCAAGCCCCAAATTAAGCACTTGAATTTACTTAGATATATTTTTTATAAAAAATTATCATATGGGAATTGTATATTAAATACATTATTCATATTTTTGTATTAATTAGTTGCAAGCATCGTACTTCTATCTAACATTTAGGGTCTTAACATCGCAATTCGCCATAAAATTTAGCGCCTTGATATTGGCATTAATCGGATTCCTCCGAGGTTGCCTATACATTTTCAGGAGTACTTATTCTGAAACGGGGAGAACTATGCCTCCAAGGGATTAGTATATCCACAAGAGATAAATCAGCCCAGTTGCACATCGGTAGAAGCTTCGAGATTGTACAAAAGCACATGGTTTGGGTACATTAATCTTGATCTACATGAAATTCTTAGTAATGAATGCCATCCGACTTTTTCGGATAAATGAGGAATTCCCTAGGGCTAAAAGAATAGGTATATATTTCCTTTGTACATTTCATTTTCTCTCGTTTTTTCAAGGTTCTCTCCAAGCCCAGTCTGCCTTAGGTCCTACACAGGCAATAGGTAAATTTTTGAATGGAAATTTGCCTGCAATAACTCCAGGGGAAGCAGGGAGTACTTCTTTTTCTATTGTTCCAGCATATCCAAACCTAACCTTTCAGGACCCCCTCGTAATTACCCCCCACCCAAGAGAAAATCAGCTTTTTGTGGCATCCCGCCAAGGAAAAATTGAGCGTTTTGAGCAAGTAGAAAACGTTGCATCTAAGCAAGTCTTTCTTGACCTGTCCGAAGAAACAGCGGTCGTATGGGATGGGGGATTTTTGGGAATGGCTTTCCATCCAGAGTTTGGCCAGGAAGATTCCCCCAATCGGAACTTCTTTTATACCTACTACTGTGCCAAAAGTGATGATGGTACTTGGGGGCCGGCAGGCTGTGGAGAAAAATGTTTTACCTGCGAAAACGATGCAGAATGGTCAGGGAGCTACCTGAGATTATCTCGATGGGAAGTGAATGATGGATCTCTTATCGTTGACTCATCATCTGAATTGCGAATGGTAAACATACGTCTCTATGGCGGAACACATAGAGGGGGGGGACTTACCTTTGGAAACGATGGTTTTTTATATTGTACCATTGGCGACCAAGCTAGACACGTAACTGCCCAAAGTATAGAAAGTAACTTTGAAGGAGGAGTCATTAGAATCGATGTTGATCAACAAGGAGGAGCAATTAGCCATGCACCTAGAAGAAGAATGGGGGTTCATACAGGTTTTTCTGACGAATCTACTGGTATAGGATACTACATTCCCTACGCCAACCCTTGGCAAGATACTGAAAATGGCTTGTTTGAAGAATTTGTTCAAATTGGAAACAGGAATCCCCACCGAATGACTTTAGATAAGGTTACAGGAGAAATGTGGATTGGGGAAATTGGGCAAAGTTCTCGCGAAGAAGTGAGTAAGCTGCGTATTGGCAGTAATGCTGGTTGGCCAATTTATGAAGGAAACCTATTTCGGCAAGTATATAACTGTAGTGCACACACCCTTCCCCTAAGCGAACTGGGTACCTACAATCCACCCGTAGCTGACTTTTTGAGAGATGAGGCAAATTCAATTATAGGGGGGTATGTATATCGCGGCAGTGCCTACCCCAGTATTTATGGCAAATATGTATGCGGAGATTACGCCCAAAACAAACTTTTTCTTTTAACTGAGCAAGCAGATGGATCGTACCAAAAAGAAGAATTCCTAAGCTTTGCGCCAGGTTCTCTCATCACTTTTGGCCAAGACTTACAGGGGAACCTGTATATGGGTAGGCAATCTAGTAGCACGACACTCTACACCCTAAAAGGAGATTCTGCAAATCCCCCAGCTCCATCCTTACTTTCCCAGGTAGGGGCATTTAAAGATCTAGGTACCCTGGAACCTCAAGAAGGGGTAATACCCTATGAAATGGTAGAGAGTTTTTGGTCAGATGGAGCGGATAAAAAGCGTTGGATGGCTCTTCCCAATGATGGAGGTCATGATAGCCCAGCTGAACAAATCCAGTTTTCAGAAGGAGGGGAGTGGATTTTTCCTGTAGGTTCGGTGCTTATCAAACATTTTGAATTAGGGGGAAAGCGTTTAGAAACCCGATTTGAAGTCCATGGAGAGGATGGTGCGTATTACTACCTATCCTATAAATGGAATACTGAAGGTACAGATGCTACACTGCTCAAATCATCCCTAGACGAAACTATTGAGGTAAATGGAACCAGTCAGGTATGGCACTATCCTAGCCAAACAGAATGTCAAACCTGTCATTCCAATGCCGTCAATTCTACCCTTGGTCCTAGAACCCGTTACCTGAATACTCAGATTACCTATCCTACTACCGGGATTCGCGCAAATCAGCTAGTGAGCTTGAGCCAGGCCGGGATATTAAACACATCCATCTCACAAAGTCAGGCAGAATCCTTTCTTACAATGGCCTCTAAGGACGACCCTAATGCATCTTTGGAATTTAAGGCTCGTTCTTATTTAGACCTAAATTGCGGTTATTGCCATAGGCCAGGAACAGGTATTCGCGCAGGGTTCGATTTACGCCTTTCCACCCCTTTGGAAGAGCAAAACCTGATTTATGGGTCTTTGATAACAGATTTGGGCATAGAAGGCGCGCGCGCTATCATTCCGGGAGATCTAGAGAAATCTATGATCTACCACCGAAGTAATTCGTTGAATGTTAACGCCGGAGTTGCCATGCCTCCCTTGGCTAAGGATAAAATAGATACGGAAGGGGTTGCCCTACTTGCGGAATGGATTGGCAGTATGGAAGAGGAGTCAGAACCTGTTGATTTGGATTTGGTACTGAATGGAGACGCAAACCAACTTTCAGGGGGGTGTACGGAACTTACACCCAATTTGGCGGAGAAGGTGGGTACAGCATGGTATCCTATTATGGTTGACCTTTCTAAAGACTTCACAGCGAGTTTTAATGTAACCTTGGGAGATCAGGACGAAATTAGAGACCAAGATGAGGGAGGAGATGGGGTTACTTTTCTCCTTCAGCGCCAAGGGACTGACCTTCTCTCTTATACTGGAGGAGGGAGCGGCCTTGGAGCTTCGGGGGTTACTCCTTCTTTGGGAATCGAGTTTGATACCTATAACAGTGGTGGACCAAGCGAAAGAGCGGAGGATCACTTATCTATATTTCGAAATGGAGACCTCAGCAATGTACTCAGTGGCTCTGTATGCTTGAAGTCCGATTGTAGCAATGCAGAGGACGGGAGCGCCCATACAGTAAAGGTTACTTGGAATGCATCTGAGACACGCATGGCTGTATTTTTTGATGGTAAATCTAGAGTGGATCTCACGTATGATATAGTAACCAATATTTTTGGCGCTGAAGAGAAGGTATATGTAGGATTTACTGCCGCTTCGGGGGGGGCGTACAACCAACAGACTATATGTAACTTCAACATTTCAGGGTCTTTTCTCAATCCTCCCAATCCACCTTATGATTTATCTACAGGTACCTTAAACCATGATTCTCTTACCTTGAGGTGGAAAGTAAATGAAGGAGAAGAAGCTACAATCATAGGCTACCGCGTGTATGATGCCGAGAGTGGAATCTTAGTGGCTTATTCTGAGGTTACACAAGTTACCTTAGAAGGCTTGACTCCTAATACTGCATATTCCTATTATGTAGTTGCAGTAGATGAGGAGGGTAATGAATCTATGCCTTCTGAGCCCTTTACCACACTTACTCCTCCTGAACCATGTACTCAATCCCTTTCGGTTTCCATTTCTACAGAACCTTCAAGTGCTTGTGAGGATAATGGGAAAGCAGAGATCCAAGCGGAGCCTAGCGGGGGCATCCTGGAAATAAAAGATGAGCAAGATCAAATGGTAGACAATGTATCTACCCTGACTCCAGGAAGATATACCTATACCTACCGTCTGGGAAATTGTATCGAAGAAGGATGGTTCTCCATCGACAGAGAGGAAGTACCTTCGGTTTCTCTTACCGTAATGGAGGAAGTAAATATATTTGAGGGCCCACAAGTTCTATTGGGAGGGCTCCCGGTAGGGGGAGAATTCAGTGGTCCAGGAGTTGTGGATAATGTATTATTTCCAGAACAAGCAGGAGTAGGACTCCACCCAATCACTTATACCTATACAGATGAAAATGACTGCGTATGGCAAGCGAAAGATACCTTGGAAATAGTGAGTAGGCCAGTAGAGCAACAAAGTATTTTCCTTCCGCCCATTGAAAATAAAACGGTTTTTGACGGTCCGTTTAAGATAGAGGCCTCTTCAACCTCAGGCTTGCAAGTTTCCCTTGAAGTAGTTGAAGGACCCGCTCGCATTCAAGGAGATTCCTGTATCTTATCAGGGACAAGTGGCATCGTTATGATTGAAGCCACGCAGCAAGGGTCAGAGGAAGTAAAAGCCGCTGATCCTAAACGAATTACTTTTGAAGTGAGAAAAGTAGAGCAAGCGCTGAGCTTTTTCCTACAAGATAGTGTATTTGCCCTCGATGGCCCCTTTGACCCAGGTATTGAGGCAAGTTCCGGCTTGCCACTTACCTGGGGGATTTTATCCGGACCAGCCAACATTTGGGGAGACAAAATTAAATTAGCGGGAGTATCAGGTGAGGTAGTTCTTTGGGCCTCTCAAGAGGGGAATGATCAGTATCTTCCGTCGGAAACCTACCAATTTTCATTCGAGGTCCATAGAGTTGCTCAATACATACAATTTGATGACATACCGCCAGTTACTATAGATACCAACTTCATTTATCTCCATTCTGAAGCAAGTTCCGGCTTGGAGGTAGGGTATGAATTGCTAGATGGACCTGCAACCCTCGTAGATCCCAATCACCTGATTTTATGGGGAGAACCTGGAGTGATAGAACTCAAAGCTTATCAGCTAGGAGATAGTACCTTTCTCCCGGCAAAGGATATCTTTGCCTCTATCCAGGTAAATAATTCTGAAAGTATACAGGACTCCTTATCCGTAAATACCAAGCCTTTACTAAATGGCTATTCAAAGGATATTTGGGTATTCCCCAACCCTGCGGACAAGGAATTATTTGTCCAATGGGACAATCCCCACATTCGTCTGAAACACTACTACTTGCATACGATTGATGGTAGACTGTTACAGTACAAGCCGCTCAAGGAAAAAGGGCCTGGAGCAAGATTCCGGATAAATGTTACCAAAATTCCTCGAGGAACCCACCTCATTACCCTTCACGATGAAGAGGGAAGGCAGTACAATTTACTTTGGGTGAAACAGTAGAAGATCATTTAACATGAAAGCAGATTCATACTTACAAGTAAGGATAGTGGTTTTATCAAACCAAGATATCCGGTAAGTATTTGCCAGTTCCTTCAGGAGTGGTATAAAAAGGCCTTCCCTCAATTTCATAGTGTGTTTCAGGAGGAATTCCCAGGCAATGGTACATACTTTGGTGGATATTCTCAATGTAGACTGGCTCTGTGATGGCGCGGAATGGCCGTTCCTCAGCAGTCTCCCCCAGAACACAGCCCCTTTTGACTCCTCCTCCCCACATTAGAATAGAACACCCATCTGTGAAATGTCTGTGCATACCATAATTCCTTAGGTCATTGACTTCATCTGGAACCGGTACTTGGTCTTTGATTTTTGCTCCAGGCCTTCCTTCGAGGAGCATATCCCGGCTAAACTCGCTTGCGAGGATAACTAGGGTCCGGTCTAGGTGGCCACTTTCGTCTAAATCCTTGATGAGCTGTGCCACCGGGCGATCAATATAAGCCTTCATGGCTTTAAGCCTTGTATGACCATTTTCATGAGTATCCCAACCTAAAAAGGGTTCATATTCAGTAGTAACACTAATAAACCTAGCGCCCCTTTCGACTAGACGTTTGGCAAGCAGACAGCCTAGTCCAAACCGGCCGGTATTATAGGCCTCATATACATCCTCAGCTTCGTTTTCTAATGCGAAGGCTTCTACTTCAGGAGATTTAAGCAATTGGTATGCCCTTTCCATGGACCGTATCAAGGATTCCTGTTGATAATTGCTGCTCTTTTCCCCGAGCGGGCCTTGTTTTATTAATTCTCGATAGAGCTTATTTCTACTTTCAAAGCGTTGTAAAGACATTCCTGCAGGAGGCCGAACACTTTCCAAACCTTTGGTAGGATCCGGAATAAAGAAGGGCCCAAATTCGGTTCCTAGAAAGCCTGCTGAATGAAAGGCTTTGAGTTCTTCCCCTTCACCTACAGAAAATCGTTGACCAATGTCTATGAAGGGGGGAATTACAGGGTTCACAGGCCCAAGCTCCCTGGCAATCCAGGATCCTATATGAGGTACTTGCACCGATTGGGGGGGCTCATAGCAGGTATGCCAGTGATACTGGTGTCGGGTGTGAAGAATGTGTCCTAGGTCTGCGGCTCGGTAGGATCGTATCAAGGTACCCCTATCTAATACAGAGCCAATCTCTTCCAATCCTTCAGAGAAATAGATACCATCCAAGGCGGTAGGTACCTTGGGAAAAGTGCTCACTACGCTTTTGCTTTCCATCCCCTTTTCAAAAGGGGTGTAGGCCTTGGGATCAAACGTTTCCGTATGGCACATGCCGCCTGCCATCCATAGGAGGATAACGGAATCCGCAGAGCGAGTATGCTCCATTGCGCCTTTACAGGAAGAGAGGAAGCTCGCTGAGCCGATGCTGCTCGCCATGGCGGCAAGACTGGCTTGTTGCATTTTATCTAGAAAAGCTCTTCTATTCATGGAGTTACATGGATTATGGGATGAGCTGAAATTCAGGTAAAAGGATTACCGCCCAGAATATATCAGCGATGTCCTGTTCGGTATAACGATTCTTTATTTGTGTATAGAGGGTGCCCTTTTCCTGTTTATTGGGTTTCCTGCCCAGTGCATAAAGATAGAGATCCTCTACAAGTCTATCAGGCGTGTTAGGATAAGCATTCTTCCAATGTTGGGCCCCTTTTGATAGCACTTCATGGAGCGCTGCATCATTACTAAGGGTTAGGGTTTGAAGCAGTGTCGCTTCTGTAGGCCGCTTTGTAGTAACATTCTCTCTTACGGGTCTCCCTAGGACTTTTAGAAAGGGATCGAGCTGAACGAGTGAGGCTCTGGCAAAAGAAAGGGTAGTTGTATCGGATAATGCATGGCGAAATGCTAAGGGTTTGCCCCAATGGCTCCGTTGGAAGCTTCCAAATCTTCGGACCTTTTCCCAGCCCGTTGCTTCAAATCCTATACGGAACCAGTTTTTGGGAGGGGAAATCTGGGTACTTTGCCAAGTTCGGTCAGAGACGACGTAAGCGGTTTCTCCGCCGGAATCGGTTAAGGCCAGGCTAAGCAGTATCCCCGCAGGATTGGAAATACTTCCTTCATTTTGACCTTCAATGGCAATGAGGTTTTCTCCCTGTTGAAGGAATTCTTTGACATTTCGGGAGAAAACTTCTCGCCAATCAGAACCGGAGCCCACGAATTTCCCATTGAGATAAAGGGTAAAACGATGGTCTACAGAAAGTAACAGATGAGCATCCGTTAGTTTCTCTACATCGGGAATAGTAAACGTTTTTCGGAAGTACCGCATCCCTGGCTTGGGAAGTACGTGTCGGTCTACTTCTATTTCTGGATGCCAGATCCATTCTGCGGAACTGGCATACCCTGATGGATCATATGCCACCGAATGATATACAGGGGAAATGATTTGACTTACGACATCCACGAACTGTTCTGCGGAGAGTCTCCGGTGCGTTGGGCCAGAGAATTCAAAAGATTCAGATCTTAGATATGCAGAAGAGGGATACGCAAAGCTTTCTAGGGAATAGGTCTGAGAGCTAAGCAGGGTGCGAAGCAAATGTTTGATATCATATCCATTCGCAATGAAATCAGCACTTAGCCAATCGAGTAAATCCTGGTCCCAGGCTTTTTTATCCATATTGTCAACGGGGGCTATGATCCCTCTTCCAAAGAGGCGATCCCAATATCGATTGACCAGCGTCCGATAGACTCGACCATTTTCGGGTTTACTCATGAGCCCTGCCAGTTCCTCTAGTCTGGTAGCCAAGTCTGCTCCCGCTATTTCTCCCAATTCAGGGTAGATAAACGCACGAGAAGCCATTCTCCCTGTAGGTTTGTCGCATCGGAAAATTTCCAGGGTTGTATCTGTAAAAACATTGGCAAAGGCATAGCTCTGATCCAGGGTTAAGTTGTTGACAAAACTATTGTGACAAGAGGCGCACTTCATGTTCACACCAAGCAGGGACTGGGAAATATTCTGTGCTGCCTGCATCTCAGGCCGCTGGCTAGAATTTACGCCGCCCCGCCAGCGAATGCCTTTTATAAAGCCCTCTGACTCCGGAATGGGATTGACCAACTCTCTCAACATTTGGTCATAGGACTTATTGGATGCCAAACTCTGATACAGCCAGGAAGATATCTGTTTGCGCCCGCCGGTTATGAATCCCGTACCCGAATAATCATTTCTCAGAAGGTCATTCCAAAAACTTAATGCGTGTTGGGTGTAATTGTGTTCCTCCTCGAGAAGCTTATCTATCAGGTTTCCCCTTTTCTTAGGGTTAGGATCTTCTATGAAAGCCTGCACGTAGTCAGGCTCAGGGAGTAAGCCCCAAACGTCTAGGTATACCCTCCGAATAAAGGTTCTATCATCAATAAATTTGGGCCAGGCTCTCCCTTTCTCTTGGAAGTATTGGTTGACAAAGCGGTCAACAGGATGTGAAAATTGTGGAGAGGCAGGGGGTACTACAGGCTTACTGAGGGCCATGGAAGCTTCAGGAAAGATGCTAAGGCTAGCATCCGCCCAGTGCGCTCCTTGATCAATCCAAAGGTGGACGAGTGAAATCTCCGAGGAGGCTAGTACCTTTCCCTTAGGTGGCATGGATTCCTCGTGAGAGCGAGGGAGTTCCAAGCGACGAATGATTTCACTTTTCTCAGAATTCCCTGGAAGGAGAATCGGACCTGAATCTCCTCCCTTAAATACCCCTTCTTTGCTATCCAATACCAGCCCTCCTTTTTGCTTTTCTGTGCTATGACACTGATAACAATTATGCGCAAAAATAGCCCTCACTTCCAAATTGAGCTGATCTAGCTGATCGGGAGGAAAGGAGTCTTGTTGGGAAAAGCTTGTAAACAATGCAAGTTTTTCAGAACGCTCATGATCGGTTGGACCTTCATTGGAGGGTAACACCTCCGTAAGGTAATTCGCTCCATGGGTAATGCTAGCTCCCCAGTGTCCGGTAACAACCAAGCTGAGTACAGCCAGTCCCAAGGTAGTCATGGATACGGTATGAGAGTTCGGTGGTTTGGCTGTGTAACTGAATGCGGCAAACGTAGCTAGCAGAGCAGTTATCCAACCTCCAATTAGATGGAGTTGAATGGTTGTCCCTTGGTAGGAGCCAAATTGGTACAGTAAGGTTCCAAACAATGCGGAAAAGAGGGCCGATATCGCTCCAATCGTCACCCAAATCTGATTGTGTTTCCTTGAAAAAGGAGCCTGTGGCTTTCGCCAGAACGTAGATAATTCCAATAAAAATGCTACCACCAATATTCCGATAGGAAAGTGTACAATCATGGGGTGGAGGCGTCCCAGGAATTCCCAAATCCAAGTTGAAGCAAGTAGTATATTCATTAGTAGGAAAATACCTTTTTCTATCCGGGAAGTCAATAAAAAAAGAGGACCCGCATCTGCGGGCCCAAGGGGGTATTGATTGACATGAGAGAATAATGGGGTAGGGGTAAGTTAGTCTGTAGACTGTGCTAACTCTTGATAATAGATCAACGTTCCCTACTACCTACTACCTACTACCTACTACCTACTACCTACTACCTACTACCTATTCTATAAATACCTTTCCAGAATGAACCCAAGAATTATTAGCATAAACTGTGAGGACATAGATACCCGTTGGAAGCTGCGCAACAGGGAGTTTAAGCTCATTTTCTTGAAATTCTTTTACCAGAAAGGGTCTTGGGGCTTCATAGCGCTTGCCATCAACGCTAATCAGAAGGAGTTCTACCCATGCCTTGTCATCCGAAAGGATGTCAACGAACAGTATATCCTCTTTTTGATAGGTTTCCACTTCAAATAACTCCAGGAAAGGACCTGCATTTCCAGGCCCAAGTCTAAGTGAATTCCCTGAACAAGGGCCCAGAATTGCCCCTTTTTTATTTATGAGACGATTGGCTCTCCTAGGTTTTACACAATAGGTTTGATTGTTGTAACAAATTTGGAGTTTATCGTTATTTCTTCCACAGCGAATGTCATTCACTGTAACTTCAAAAGTTGCTTCTGCCTGACAACCCCGTTGGAGATCTGTTACCAATAGGTGATAGGTTCGCGTCTCTTCAGGACAGGCTGTGATACTTGGAGTAGTCTCTCCTGTACACCATAGATAAGCGTAGTCCCCACTCCCACCTTGGAGATTGGGAGTAAGGGAGGTACAAGTATCAGCGGATCCAATAGTAATTTGTGGATTTCCTGCAATAGACGCTTCAAAGCTGTTGTAAAAACAATCGGTATATACAGTCATAGGACAACCAGCCGCGGGGTTTCCCCCGCCACTAATGCCCTTGAGGGTTATCGATTCTACCAAACCTTGTGTCTGGATAAAAAGTGTAGTGCAGTAGGATTGAGGGCTCCCACAATTTCCATCATTACATACCCACCAAGCATCTGAATAGCCCCAGTAGTTGGGGTAATGATTTTCAAAATACAAAACGGTATCTGTAAATAGGGAATAGCCATAATAGGTGCTTTGAGTTACGCTGCTGTAAATGGAGTCAGGGTACTCTAGGAGCTTAGCCCCTTCAAGAAAGAATGCAAAAGCTCCTGTATTTTGGTAAAAATAGACTGCCTCATGTCCCGCAGGTGCACAGAAAGTCAGTTGCATTTCGTATTGATCATTTCCTAGTGAAGAAATTGCATCTATAGTAAAAGATGCACTATCGCATTGCGCAAAGTAGGTTTGTGGAGTAAGGCAAAGGGAAAGAAGGAAAAGAATTGTGCTGCTAATTTGTACGAGTTTACTCATAAATACGCCTTGATTATTTTGACTTCCCAAACATACAGTTAAATAAATACCCAATCTCGGTAGATTTGTAAGTGTAAGGATCGAGGGAATAACTGTAATTAGGGATTGGATAAGTGTGGGATGAGAAAACTATTATTCCCTGTGAATTTTAATAATAGGGTTCGCCACCTGATGCTGAGCATGGACTCCTTCAAAGAACCTAAGATGGAGTTAAGAAAAATAGTTGGCTTAATCTCAGTAAAAAAGTATAGATTAAGCCAGATATTTTTTTAATAGTTGGCTTAAAATATTTATCTTTATATAGATTAAGCCAATAATAGATAATGGAAACGAGACTTATTGGGCGTAAACATGAATCACAGATTTTGCAAGAAGCCCTTTCCTCTCCACATGCTGAAATGGTATCTGTAATTGGTAGGAGGAGGGTTGGTAAGACTTTCCTGGTTAAATCTACCTATTCTGGCTACATAGATTTTGAATTAACGGGTATTCGAAATGCAAGCAATAAGGAGCAATTACAAAACTTTAGTCTGCATCTTACTCAGCTTTCTCAGGCGGTAATACCTGTAAAAGAGCCCAAAAACTGGCTTGAGGCATTTTTTATGCTTATCCAATTTCTCGAAGGGAGAAATACTGGGAGAAAGCAAGTTGTTTTCTTAGATGAACTGCCGTGGTTGGCAAAGCCTAAATCTGGCTTTTTAAAAGGTCTGAGCTACTTTTGGAATAGTTGGGCGGTAAACCGAAAGGTGGTGGTGGTAATTTGCGGTTCCGCTGCTTCTTGGATGATCAAAAGAGTTGTTAAAGACAAAGGAGGTTTACACAACCGGATTACTCGCCGCATACTTCTTTCTCCCTTTACCCTTAGGGAAACCGAATTATTTCTTCTTAATAAGGGAGTGAAGCTGAATCGTTACCAAATGGTTCAATTGTATATGGCTATGGGGGGAATTCCTCATTACCTCAAGGAAGTCAAACCTGGGCAAAGTGTGGTTCAAACCATTGACAGAATTTGCTTTTCTCCTTCTGGGCTATTGAAGGACGAGTTTGTAGACTTATATCCGGCTCTATTCGATAATGCTCCAATGCATGTCTCCGTTATTCGAGCGTTAGCCCAAAAGCACAAAGGAATGGATCGAACGGAAATTATTCAGAAATCAGGCCTATCAAATGGTGGAAGCCTCACAAGGGTATTGGAAGAACTCATTCAATCTGGGTTTATATCAGAATACTTTCCCTTCGGAAAAAAGAAAAAAAGTAAGCTGTATCGACTTACTGATGAGTATTCCCTGTTCTACCTAAAATTTATAGAAGATAAAAAGCATCAAGGGGCTGGAACTTGGCAACATTTGAGTCAAACACAGCAATATAAAACCTGGAGTGGCTATGCCTATGAAAGTATCTGTATCAAGCATTTACCCCAGATCAAAAAGGCACTCGGTATTTCCGGTGTATATGCTGTTTCCTCCTCTTTTGTAGCAAAAGGAAAAGAGAACCAAAAAGGCCTACAAATTGATTTGCTATTAGATCGGAATGACCAAATCATCAACCTATTCGAAATTAAGTTTGCCAATAAGGAGTTTATTTTGAGTAAAGCCTATGCCAAGCAATTAAAAGAAAGGATGGATCGGTTCGCCGAAATCACCCAAACACGGAAACAGCTATTTCTCACCTTGGTTACTACTTTTGGCTTGAAGGTAAATGAACATAGTTTGGCAGTAGTAGATCAGGTATTGGATTTGGAGGAGTTGTTTGAGGAGTAGGGGAATGAGGAAGGTAGAATTCTTTCGAATTTCCAATACCTCACCCCAACAAACCCAAAACGGCCTCCTTCCTTCGCACCGAAACGGGCACTCGACTCCCATCCTTCATCACCAAGAAACCGCCACTTCCTTTCTCATAGTGGTCTAGGTGAGCAAAATTAAAGAGGTGCGAATGATGCGAACGGTAAAAGCCAAAGGGCTTGAGCTGTTTTTCGTAGGAGCGAAGGTTGGAGGAAACGACGATTTTGCGATCGCCTTGGAGGAAAAACTGGGTATAGCTACCGGTTGCTTCACAGCGGATAATCTCATCCAACTGTACCAGGTAAAGCTTTTCCGCATCTTTTAATACGAGTTTCTGGTCTTCCGCTGTATGTCTGAGGTTGTGGCGGAGGGCTTCGAGTTGTAGGCTAGGGTCTAGCTGAGCCTTTTCAGAAATTCGTACCTGGGCCTTTGCAACCGCAGCTTGTAGCTCCTCTGGATCAATGGGCTTTAGCAAATAGTCCAAGGCACTCAGCTTGATTGCCTGGAGGGCAAATTGATCGTAGGCAGTAGTGAAAATTACCTCAAAGTGCCGGTCGGGAATTTGTGCCAGCAGATCCATTCCTGTCCCATCGTCCATTTGTACATCCAGAAATACCAATTGGGCTTGGGTCTTGGCAAGCAGTTCCAACCCACAGGCTACTCCCGTTCCTTCTCCTATGAGCTGCACATCAGGGCAAAAGGTGTGTAACAAGGCCCTAAGGTTGCTCCGAGCATTTTTTTCATTGTCGATCAAAACAGATGGGATCATAATAGAGAGATTACCGGTAGATCAAATACAACTTGCGTTCCTACATAGCCGCCTTGGGGGTTGGTAAGAGATTGTATATCCATGTGCAGGGGTTTGGAGGTGCGTCGATTGAGAAGTTGGATTCGTTGTTTCACCAATTGGGTCCCAGATTTAGCCGCATGTTCAGCTCCTGGAGAAAGTTTCACTTTGCCGTTATCTTCGATGGTGATTTGTAAATGGCCGTTGTTTCGTTGTAATTCAAGGCTGAGTTTGCCTGAGCCATCTGTACTTGCTAAGCGGTCTTCGATCGCTTGCTCTACCATGGGTTGTAAGAGCATAGAGGGAATGCCCCAATTTTCCTGGTCTACATTTTGATCGATCTCGATCTGATAGTCAAATGCGAAATCGTACCGCAATTGCTGAAGTTTGAGGTAGTTTTCCAAGGTTTCCATTTCTTCTTCTAGAGGAATATATTCATTGCGGCTGCTCTCTAAAATGTTTCGCATGAGCTGGGCGAAGCGGGACAAATAGGTCAGGGATTCCTTTTTATTGCCCCCTTTCACAATAAACTGCTGTAGAGTCGATAGTGAATGAAAGAAAAAATAGGGGTTCATCTGTGCCCGTAGCAGGCGCTGTTCCAAAAGGCTGCGTTGATGTTGCTTGTTTAGAATCCGATTGCGATAGAACAATCCCATTCCCAAAGCGATGAGTACGAGCACTCCCCCTAAAGCCCAAAGGAGTAAATTTCTTTGTTGAAGCTGCTCGGCTTGTCGTTGTGTAGCCATTTCCAACTGACTCAATTCCCTTTCCTTCTTTTTCGTCTCGTAAGAACGTTCTAGTCTTTCAAATTCTTGTTTCTGGCTGCGAACCGAAAGACTGTCTTCTACCTTCCGTAATTTTTCTCGATACGCTAATGCCTCAGCATAATTTCCGTAGTCTTTATGTAGGTTGTATAACTGGAAGTAGCTGTTATTGAGGAGAAGCAATTGGTCGAGTTGTTCGGCTAGCTGCTGCGCCTCTTGTGCAGTAGCAAATGCTTCTTTGAAGCGTTTGAGGCCAAACAGTGCATAGGCCTTATCACACAAGTAGTCACATCGCATAGAAGAATCTCTTGGAGGAATTAGCCGCTCCTCCTCTACCAGATAGGCCATAGCTTGACTGTACAACTCTCGATCGAGCGCATTAGAGGCTAAGGAACTGTAAATCCGCATTTGAAAGGGCTTATGCCCCATCTCTTTGGCGAGACTCAGTGCCATTTCCGCATAATACATTGCGCTATCTAACTGATTCAGGTGGCGAAAAGTAGACGATAACCCCATGCAAGAAGAGATATTTCTCAAAGGGGGTAGCTTAAGCCCAGGGATAGATCGAGACTTTCGCTTGTATTCCAAGGAGCGTTCGACCTGATCTGAAAGTGAATATACCACTGAGATGTTGTGGAGGATAAGAGATTGACCTTCTAAATCTTTTAGTTCCTCTGCAAGCTCGAGACTTTGAAAGTTGTATTCTAAGGCCTTACCATGTTGTTCCATCTGGAGATAGGTCCTGGCCAAATCAGAATAATTTTTCTGGATTAATTCCTTATTATTGAGGGCTTTACCAATAGCGATGGCTTTTTGAAAATATTCTATGCTCTCCGAAAAATTTCGCCTTTCCCCAGCGATAATTGCTTTCCTATTCCAAGCATAAGAACGCAGGGTTGGAAAACTATCTGGGGGGAAATGTTTCCATGCGGCTTCAACATAATGATCTGCGCTATCTGCCAAGTGAAGGAATAGAAATTGAGTTCCGATGCGCAATTGGATCTGTAGATATACAGAATCAATCGTCTCCAATTGTGCTAGTTTGGCCTTTAGGCTATCAATTTCAACTTGTGGTTGGGTTTTTCCTCCAACCAGGGCACAAAAAATGAAGACGACAAGGAAGCAATATCTTTGCACGTTTTTCATGTGTGTAAGGTTAAAGGAAGGTGGAAAACTACACGGGTGCCTAAGGCCTTTCCTTCGCGATTGGTCAAGTCAATAATATTCATCTGCGCTTCTGCTTCCAGGTGTTTCCCAAGCCATTTCAGGCGTTCCTGAATTACTTGAGTGGCCACCGAATTGTGCTGGAGCTTCTTTTGGGGATTTGCACGGAGAATATCCCTACCCACTCCATTATCTTCTACACTAATCTCTAATTGCGCTTTGTATTTGTGAAAATTAACGGTGAGTTTTCCTTCATTTCCTTTGTGAACCAAGCCGTGTTCTATGGCATTCTCCACAATAGGTTGAATCAACATAGGAGGAATTTTGTACGACTTTATTTCTAGGTTTTGATCGATGGCAATGTGATAATCGAAGGAGAAATCGTAGCGCAATTGCTGAAGCTGAATGTAGTGTTCCAGGTTTTCGATCTCTTTCTCAAGGCCTATAAATTCGGTATTGCTACTCTCCAGAGTACTTCGCATGAGTTTGGCAAACTTGGACAAATACCCCAGAGATTCCTGTGAATCGTTTTCTTGCAGTATATACTGCTGGATGGTTCCCAGTGCATGAAAAAAGAAGTGGGGATTCATTTGTGCCCGAAACAGGCGCTGCTCTGTCAAGCTTTTTTTCACTTCTTCCTGAAGGATGCGATTTTTATACACCAAGACCCCTGAACTGGAGAAGATGGTTAGCCCTAAAAGAGAAAGCCCAATGAGCCAAGAATTTTGTTTTAACTTTTCAGCCTGCAGCAGGGAAGCTTCTTTCAGTTCGGCAATTTCGCGTTCCTTTTCCTGTGTTTGGAAAGCGATGTCCAGTCGCTCAATTTCTTTTAATTGGTTTTGTTTGTAGATACTATCCTCTGCCTCCAGGTATAAATCATAGTAGGTTAGTGCTTCCTTTTGAGGACCTTGTTGTTTGTAAAAGTTGTAGAGTTGAAAGTAGGCGTTATTGAGTAGCATCCATTCTTGTAGGCTATCGGCGTAATTCAAGGCGATTTTTGCGTGCTGGAAGGCCTCAGCGAATTTCTCCTGTCCAAAAAGTGCTTCCGCTAGGTAATTGTGATAAAACCCCCTCAAGTAATAATCAGTTGTATCAAGTATGGGGGCTAATTCGGTTAAATATCCCAAAGTATGGTGAAAATTCTTATTTAGATTCGAAGTATGAGCCAAGCTACCCAAAATCCGAATTTCAAATCCAAGATGCGCTATCTTCCGGGCAAGCTTTAGGGCAATTTTTCCATAATACAGGGCACTATCTAGTTTTTCGATTTCCCGATAATTCCCGCTAAGTCCCATAAACACGGGGATCTGATCAATGGTGTCTGGGGTGAAATCTTGTACAGCTAACGCACTCAACTGGTATTGGATGGCCTTTCGGGGTTCTTCTGTTATAGAAAATACGGTTGAGATATTGTGGAGCGAAAGAAAAATGCCACGCTGGTAGCCCAATTCACGTTCAATTTCCAGGGACCGAAAGTGCATTTCCAAGGCTTTGTCAAAGGCATTTATCCCAGCATAGGTTCTACCTAGATTGGTACAACTTGCACTCTCGCCCTCCAAGTTTCCTTGACCTTTCCATAG
>JBCCTX010000129.1:0-20023 GCA_039197765.1 Bacteroidota bacterium | reverse complement strand
GTACGGTCGTTGATATCGTAGTTTAGGTTGATACCTCCTGCTTGGGTGGTGATAAACCCATCGTCATTCCCCCAGCTTGTAGGGAGCCCTACCCCCGCACCTCCAATGGCAACTCCATTGGAACTCCAATTCGACCTACCCATATTTTCCCAGCCCCCCATAAACTCCTGAATCTGGTCCCCGCCAAAGCCAATTTCATTTACGTTATTGGCTAGACCTAGTACAGACAACTGCATTTTAGGTGAAAAGCGGAAAGCATTTACTTTTCCTACGTAGCGATCATCAGGGGGGCCGTAGCCTCCCGCGACATTGCCGAAATAGCCGCTGCGCTTATCAGGCCTAAGCTTTAGGTTAATGGTTTTCAGTTGTACTCCATCATTGACGCCCGTAAATTCCGTTTCCTCAGTTTTGCTGTCCGTAACCTGCACTTTTTCTACCGCTTCAACAGGGATATTTTTTACAGCAAGTTTGACATTGTTCCCAAAAAACTCCTTTCCATCGATTTTGATTTGCTGAACGGGTTGACCTTCTGCAGTTATGCTGCCATCATCATTGACTTCTATACCCGGAAGCTGTTCTAATAACTTTTCAAGGACTGCATTAGGCCGTGTTTGAAAGGAGCCAACATTATATACCACTGTATCTCCCAGTATGAGCATAGGGGGCTTTTCCGCCTCGATAAGAACGGAATCTCCCATAAATTCTCGAACGGAAAGCTGAATATTACCTAAGTCATAGCCTGCACGCCGAAAGGTCAACGGTAGGGTATCTGTGTAAGACAAATATCCTGGAGAGTAGATCCACAATTTATAGGTAGCGGCTTTGCTTACACGTATATCGAATTTCCCTTCCGTATCGGTTATTGCTCCCACAGCAATATTGGGATCTTGCAAATCCTGGAGAGAAGCCGTAATCCCTGCAATAGGATTTTGGGTCGAGTCTATCACTACGCCTCGAACGGAAAACTCTTGTGCATAGCCTGTAATAAATGGAAGGGACAGGAAAATTAGACAACAGGTGCGGGAAAGGCTCATGGAAGCTAATTTGGGGAATTATAAGATGTTTCTGAGAACGAGATTAGGTTGATGATGATAATCTACAATGCCATTTTGAAGTTTTTGTGAAGTGGTTCATATCTATTACTAGAACGGTCGAAATCCTAGGCCTTTAGGTGGGAATTTTAGTGTTTTAGCTGGAAGGATGCCTATCGCTAAGTTCCAACTATTTTTGAAATTGTTCTTTGTACAAATCCACAAGGGAAAAGGCAAATGGCCTAGCAGCGTTCTCAAATTCCTGCATCACCTGTTTTAGGTCTTGAAACCTTGGCCCCTCCCCTTGTTCCATATAGTCCTTAAGAATTTCCTTTCGCATTTCTTGTAACAGGAACAGAGGAATAGTGAATATCTCCTTAGGGTAGGGACCCTTACCAAACCATTTTTGCAATAAGGTCTCTTGTTGTTTTTCACTGTCCCAATTTTCTATTCCCATTCCGTACATTATATCCTCAAAAAGCACTTGCAAACCAGCAATAAATTCCCTGAGGTATTCATGGGAATTTTTAAGAGGAGACGCGTGATGTTGATCCACTTTTCTTAAGACCTGTTCTACAAAAAGTTCCTTGTGAGCTTCGAGAAAATGAGCCAGTTGAACATTCATAATCAATCGCTAAAGGGGTGGACATTTGGTAACATATTTTCATCTTATTGTGCCAAGTTGTATAGAAGCTAGTTGAAAACTCAACTCATCTATTACCTCCAATGCAACCTGGGTATTACTTGCAGATTCAGCATCTGCGAATTCGAGATATTTTTCGAGCAATATATCTCGAATAGCATCAACCAATGATTGAGGGAATTGCAGTAATTCACCCAATTGGATCTCCTTTTCCTGTGTAAGCATGGAAAGACTTACAAAAATATCTGTGAGTTTATCAAATTGCTTTTTATCTATCCATTCCTCCATTTCTACCAGAAGAAGATTCAAGTATTCATCAATAGCCTCCCTTGAATACAAATCCAATTGACCAAAAAATTCCCCCCAAAAGATATCTTTGGCTTTTTTAATAATTGGGTATCTCTCCTTTTGAAAAAATGAATCCCAGAAGGACGGAGAAGCATGTGCCTGTTTTGCTTCCCCTTTATTTTCTACCAAGGTAGCCTTCCTGAGTGCTAATGGAAGTAATTCTGCGAGTAATAACCTGGAAGCAGAAATTTCTTCTAGCCTATCTTCCCAGTAAATTCTCGCGAGGGGCTGAATATTCATATCTGGAGATAATTCTCCATAGGCAAGAACAGCCAAATGAGGAAATTCATTAGAAATATACTTTTTAAGGAAAGAACGAATTTCCCCATACGTAAGAATAATGGGATATTGAGCAGTAGGAGGTAAAACCCCAATTTCGTTTCTGATAGCAGCTAATAGCGTTTCTAATTCTTTGGGAAGTACGGGAAGCGCTAACTTCTTTCTTGCTTCCAGGAAATTTTCGATTGCTGGATCTAATAGATAAACAACTAAGGTATTCCCCCCTCTCGTATATTTGCGAGAAATAAATCTTTTGAGTTGTTGTCGTGCAAATTCGACATAATCTTGAGGGTCAAGTTCTTCAACCCTTTTGGAGGAAAGATAGGTTCCCTTAGTAATAGGGTCGAAGGCTATATATTTGCTCGCGTCTATTTCTATTGTGGACTGGAGGGATAGCAAAGCTCCTAGCAATTCATGAGAATTTCGCACGCTAATCTCCTCATTCAAGAGTCCTCTGAAAATCTGGACCAAAAATGCAAACTCGAATTTCTTATTGATTTCCGCTACAAGGGTAGGGAAGGCCTGCTCTACTTTCCCCAGATAGAAAGAAATATAATCCCTATTCACAAGGGCTGCTGATGCTTTTCTGATTTGTGAACTAAGGGAAAGGATAATATAGCCTTTCCAGTCCCAAGTGGTCAGACCAGACTGTTCACAGATATCTGCAAAAGCACCATCGATAATGGCGCATTCGTTTCCATTCACTGGGTTGATAGCTTCCTCTCCTTTGATATTGAGTAAGGTTAACCGATCAGTCGTATCATTTACCAATACTTTAACACGTTCCAATCCTTTAATCGGGGGAAGCTGAAAGTCGTTCCATTCAAACCTAAAATAGGAGCTCTCTAGCGTTTCATCTACCTGGATCTGGATGGCCGGATAAAATATTCCCGTTTCATAGAATAGCCCATCCCCCAGCATTTTTACCATTTCTTTCCACGTTTTATCCTCTTTTTCATCCAGGGTATCCGATTCCAATAGATATTGATAATCCTCTTGATTAAAAAATAACCTTGTATATCCCAATTCATGATCTGAAATAGCCTCTTCAAATAAGGTGAGCCAATGGGCTTTAGTGTTAGCTGGTATAGGAAGACGGCCACTAACTTCCCTAAAACGTTCCAGCTTACATCCCAAAGAAACCCCTTGGCGGAGAAAGGATCTAAATCGCCTCATAAATAAGGGATCCTGTAGGTGATCGCTTCTATTGGGGTACCATTCCGACCAAATACGGTTTGCTACTTCATGCGTAATATAAATTGGGGCATCTTGCCAACGAGGTGCCTTACCTGATTCCACAGTCTGCTTAACCCAGTCGTTTTCTAGGGGAATATCGAGATCAGCTAAAAACTTTTTCAGGTCATTACCCTCGGGGACTAAAGTGTTCATACGAGTAAAGGTAATTTAGGGGATAACTTGTTAGTTTAGTGTTTCCTTTAATCAAATGCGATAATCTCCTGCTTTTTTATCGGTCCATAAATTTCCGTCTGTGCCATGACATGGGCCACTGGAAATTCAATTTCAATGAGTTTCTTGAAAAAGGATCGAATCTCATTTTCCTGGACTACAATAACTACCTTGAGATTGTCAACGTTTGCTATGGCATTTCGTACTGCTGTTAGCAATTCCTGGGTAGCTGCAGGCTCTAATGCGAGTATGGCCGTACCTTCATTCTGGCGAATTCCCCTCATAAGGGTGGTTTCAAGATCGGGATGAAGCCCATAAAAAAGAGTATCAGTTTCTCGATTGCCTCTAAGCTTGGATCGAATGCCCTCTAATTTTCGGAGTTCTTCTGGTATTTCGTGTATTTTAAGGTCTTCTTGTACCAACTCTAAATATTGATCTGTAATAGTTTCGATATCTACGATGGGTATTCCCTCATTCAAAAGTGCGTGAATCACATTCAAAAATTGTGAAACTCCATTTGGGGATTCCTGGATCTTGTGATATAAGTCTTCTCTACTCGTAGTTTCAAAAGTATTTCTCAGTTCCTGCACCCCTACATAAAGACTTAGGTTTCTACTCAAGATCGCCTGCAAGTGTTGGATGATATATTCCTCGGTAGACCAAAAGGCAATATCATGTTCCCGTAATAAGTCTATCATCTCATTGGGTACCCAGGTTGCATCTGTCCCATTTACGGGGTGGGTGGTAGATTCAGAAACAGTGATAGCTAGTTCTTTTAATTCTTCAATGGGTTTGATAGCAAATAGTTTATGGACGGGAATGTAATGGGAAATAATGGCGATTTCGTTCAGCAAAATTAGGTAAGTCCCGTCAGGTAAATCCGTTTCGTTTCCTCGCACCCTGATGCTGGGAATGCGAACTCCCATGTCAATTTGAAAATTTTCTCTTAGGGCATTGATTTTCTCTCTAAACACTGGAGCTAGACTATCTCCCTGTTCTTTGTCTTCGAACATAAAGATCAGGTTGCCCGCTACCTCTAAAGCAAGAGGCGTGACTACCGGAAGCATCTGGAAATTTTGGCTACCATTATCAAACTTTTGCTCAATTCTCTTTTCATTTCGTGCCCACTTGATCTTGGCTTCTCTTTCCAGTAAGGTTTCATCCCCTTCGCTTATCTGATAACCTGATACTGTTCGAGACAGTATATGTTGTCTACGGAGTTCATGTATATACCTGATTTGGTTTTCCTGACTTGACTTTTTCCCTAACCTAAAGAGAAGAAAATTCTGGTTGTCAAAGGGTTTGGATGTTCTGAGGGTTCGGCCTATTTGGAGATTTTTGTTGTTTACCCATAATTTTCTCTCCCGGATAGAGGCGATTTTATGGTCAAATACGGCAAAATACTGGTGATGGGGAGAATTTATCGTAACCTCTTTTGGCATATTGAAAACTCCTCCGATAAGGGGAATTACCTCCTTATGGGCAGTCAGGACTTCGAGTTTGTCCAAAATAGATTCAGCTAGATAAATTGAACCCTCATAATCTGAGGAGAAATCGAAAGAACTAGCTAAACGTTCAATTACTTCAATCAATCGTTGGTTACGGTCATTCTTGGGAATTTGGTATACCAAAGTAGAAATTTGCTCAGGAAAGTATTCGACTTTAGTGATTTCGATTTCTTCGATAAATATTCCCTGATTTACCGTTCTGGAATAATTCCTTAAGCCTTCAGGGCTTATTATCTGTAAAAGTACCCTTGGGTCAGTTTTTTCGTCTCGTTCTGGAAATTCCAGTAGGACTAAGGCTAGATAATCATAATAGCTCGATTCTGCTTGTTCATTGAGAATAAACAGTTGGGATAGGGAGAAAATTTTTAAGTTTTCACCCGGTAGGTTGGCAGAGAGAGCGTCCTCTTCTTCTTGAAGTAATTCAATGATAGGGGTAAACTCCCCTTTTCGTATGAATTGATGACACCTTTCTAAAACATTCATCCTCTTGAGGGTATGATTATTGGATAATGATTTATACGAAATTGGATTCCGAATCATTTTGAAACTTAGTCCTCAGCTTTTCGAGCCGATCTATCTGTAGCTTTATATCCTTCATAAGATATTCTTCAACATGAAGAAATAAAGGCCAATTTCCTGTTTGGTTCTCCTCAGATTGAATGGAGTCTAGGACCTTTAAGGCATTACCAACTAGACATAGCATCCTTTTTGCAGGTTTTTTCATACCAACCTCTCGCATTTTTTTCCATTCTTCCAACAATTGTTTTTCTTCCCGATCAAAATCACTAATTCTTCCCAGGCGCCAAGACTTATTGGGTCCATCCGGCTCAAAAAAATAATCCTTCCAGAGCTTCGAAAGGCCATCGGCTCTTACATCTCCGACGATTACACCACCTTTACTGATTGGGGTTTTCTCCTGTTCAAATTCAGGCCTAAAGTTGACTGTTTCTTTCTCAAGTTGGTGGATTTCCTGCTGGAGCCATTTCCACAAGCAGTATTTAGAATCGAGGCCCATCGATCCCAATTGGCTAGTAATTTCTTGCCAAAATTTTTGCTCTTCCTCTTCTTCTTTGTATTTGGAAGAACCAAGGGTAGTAGCAAATTCTTTCCAATTATCTGAACTCAATTTTGTTGAATCTTTGGCATCATTGTGTGAGGAGGCAGTTATTGCTTTTTCAGTTTCGTTTTGATGCGGATATATATTTGAGTCAGCATCTAGCTTTGGGGAAATGATTGTTAATTCTTCTTTTAGCTTGTCAAACAGAGAAAAAGGGAGAGCGTTTACTCTATTGATTCTTTCCACGAATCTTGTTCCAAAGCTTTTTATAATTCCTTGTTTGAAATCCTGTTTTAAAGAGTCAGTTGCCCTTTCGATTAACTTTTCCACTTCCTCTTGTCCCATTAAGGGGCTACATTGTAAAGCTACAACATATTCAATGGGCTGAAAGCTACTGAGTTCTTTGGGTTTTAACAGCTGCTCTAACATCCTTCTGCCACGCTGGACTTGCCTATAGTACACCCCTAATTCGCGTGCAATTTGGAGTCTTTCAATTCGAGATTGCGATTCTTTTTCGGCTTTGAGTAGGCACTCAAGTCCACGATTATCTCCTAAAAGTCGGTTGAAAGCAGGAGATAACCTCCTGGTAATTGCAACTTCTATCAGTTCTCCAGGGCTTTCAGCTAGTTTTTCAGCTTTAACAATGAGGGTTTCAGCAATATCTACCCTTTTCATCTCGATAAACAATTCAGCAGCCCTCATTAGGTCCTGAAAGTTATCCTGACTCAAAACTTCTAGTCTCCTCAAGATATTGACCAAAACCTCCTGTTGACTTGCTCCTTTACCTGAAAAATTGCGATTCTGTTTCAGAATATTTAGCCAATCTCTACCCAATTCCCATAAGCCAAAAAAGTTTTCCTCATCTTCCTTCATCACTACACTCGCTAGGTACTGGGTCGTATGGTAAAACTGAACTTCGTTGAAGAATCGGATTAAGTTTGAAACATTGCGATGGTAATACCTTTCTTTCGTGCTAAGTCGCCAATTATAAAGCGCTTTTGGGCTATCCTCTAGGAGTGAATATGCATTGCCAATATCATACAGGCTAGAGGATTCTAATATGGGTTGCAGGAACCGCTGGTCTTGAGTAGTCATGAAAATCCATGCATAAGCAGATGTTTTCATTTCTTCATCTGCGAGAGAACCTATTACATCGATTGCTGATTCCAGGGCTTCTGGTGTCATGTGAAATCCATGTTTATCTTCATTTACCCAGCTAAGGTTGGTATGCCGAAGGGTATGAATGTGAAACCGGAAGTCCTCAGGAGCATTTTCGACCGCTTTCTTCAAATGAAGCTCTGCATCCAGGTAGCGTCTGCGCCTAAAGTTCAGTTTCCCAAGCTCGAAGTTTACCAACCAAGTATCAAAAGAATACCATCTGCAGGCATGAATGAAGGCTTGGCTTCTGGCTAGTTCGAGCTGATCAATTTCTCCTTCGAAATTGTTCATACCTTCATAGACTTTTTTGTCCTGGGCAAGCCTTTCTTTTATTCTGTTTTCTGAATTCCGACTGTGGAGGATATTCTCACAGATCAATGCCCTAAATTGATGGATAGCCCAGTCTGAGGTTTTATATACGTCAAAGGCTTCATCCCATCTCCCTTCACGTTCGGACATTTGACCTTTGAGATCAATGATAAATCCATTTGAATCGTATTGCTCCATTCCTTGCAGCCGCAAATTGATTTCCCGAAAGTTTCCAAGCTGTAACAAGGCATCACAGTAAAAGTAGAAGGCGGGTAGAAAAAATGACTCCCTACTCGTTTTGACAAAAGGTTTTAAAAAAATGGCTTTCTGAGTGGGAGACTTAGGGACTATTAGGCAGGCAATTTCAGGAGTTATGGCTAATCCGGCTTCGTCTATCAGTTCTTTGGCCCTGCGGGTATAAGATTTTCCACATGCAATAATTGCTCGGGCTAATTGTAAGGGTTTACTGTTAAATCGAAGATGCGTTTTTTCGACCATTTCAACCATTTCTTCAAAGATATCAGAAGCTTGTTTCAAGCCCTTTCGATCCCCCCATAACCAGCTTAACCACCGGGTATAAATAGCTATATATAAGCCGCGTGGAAGCTCATCTATGGCTTCTTTGGAGGTATACTCTGAGCTTTTAAGAAAGCTATGATACTCCTCTAAGCACTCTTTCCAAATGGATAGTTTCGTCGCGTTTAAAAAAGTTTTGTATACATCGGAAATAACCATCAGATCAATGGGGCTAATAAGGTCAATTGTAAGGATCAAATATTGTCGGGTAGTACCATCTCTAGATTGACGGGTACTTCTGGTGATAATTCAGTAAAACTCAAAACGTTTATTCTGGTATCAAATTTTTGTAGGAGTCTGTACAGGTAAATTCGAAGCGCAGGGTCGCAAACTAAGACTGGGATCGTATTTTTTTCTCGAATAATTCTTTCAAATGTCCGTACCATGGCTGACGCAAATTTATTTGCTTGAATCGGGTCGATATTTAACCTCTGAAACCCATTGTTATCTCTTAGGAGTTTTTCTTTCAGACTATTTTCCGTTTTCTCATCCAATAACACGACCGATAATTGGCTTTGATTATACGTGCGAATGATGTTTTTACAAATATCTTCTCCTATATATTCCCTGAGCTTTTGGACTACTATAGAGGGATGGATTCGGACTTGGTCGGTTTGGCTCAGAAATTCCTGTAACTCTGACATTAACTCAACTTTTCTTTCGTTCAAGGGTAAATTTTCTTGAACGATACTTATCAAAATTGCTCTTAAAGCCTGAAAATTCCCTCCTATACTTTGAAGTAATTGCGGTACACTGATATCTTCAGCTATTTCCCCCAAAAAGCGATTGATGCTTTCGAAATCTAGGATCTCTTCAAAGTGTTTCCTGAATAGCTTTTCAATCCAACTCAGGATCGCTTCCTCTGTAGTCCAGCTCTCGTTTTCCCATCCTATCTGGTCGAGGTCCGTTTTTTCTACCCACAACACACTTTCCTCGAACGCTTCATTCTCAGCGGAGATAGTTTTAGCACCTAGTCCAATATCTCCCCAGTGCCGCTTCAACGTTTGGACCTTTTCTGGATAAAATTCCCCGATTGCAACTCTTTGACCGTTTAACCTTAGCTCTATTTGATTCTCTTCTAGTTCTCCCGTAATGCTGTGGATGGTAGGGAAGCTAATACCAAATTGATTCCTCAAGATGCTGTGCCAGTTTTGGGTTACATCCCCTGTTACCTTATCTTTCAAACCCGCTCCTGCAATCAATTGGATGGGAGGAGGGATTTTACCCCGCAATTCCCTCGACTGCAATTGAGGATTTACCTCTACATTGGCATCAGCTTCATCCAACCATTTATCTATGCGTTCAGGATGGAAAAGGGTAGAAAATTTTTCCGGGCTGAAATCATCTACTACAGCAATTCGCTCCTCACAGTCCTCCATGAGACGGATCAAATCAATTCGATTATTCTCACATGCTGCGGTGCAGAACTCGCCAAACCTGTTTTGAAGAGGAATAGCTGGCCCTGTTTTCATTTTATGGTATATGGCTTTCGCAAGGCTCACTACTAGCTCACTTCTATAACGAGCAGCATAGAGGGGTTCGGCCAAAATGCTTGCTATTTCCTGCCAGGCTTCCTCTTGGATAGTAATATTAGGGTCAGAGGAAATAATATCGCATAGGTATGCCCGGGAGACAGAAGAGTTAAGTTCGATCAGGTATTGAAAGATCCTTATTCGATTTTCAAGGGTGCACTTGGGAAGCCACTCCTTTGCACACTGTACGCGTTTATCACCATCCGGAAACACGTTTTCAAAGGCCCATCTTCCATACTCGTCATGTATGACTGCCGAAAAAACAAAACATTCCTTTGCTGCCTCACACAAGGCTTTTCTCGCATTTTCTGCATCCCTTACAAAAAGTAAATGAAAAATATCGGCATAGGTTTTCTTGTCGTCATTCTGGATCTTTTCGATGACAGTGTTTCGGAATACCATCAACTCCTTGATATCTTCTGGAGGTAAGGGCTGAAGGGATTGTTTCCATTCATGCGCAGCATTGGTAAGCCGGTCCAGTGCTCTCCAAACCGAGGGCATACCCCCTCTTCGGTTACTACCCTGGATCTCTCCCCCTGCATAGTTGAGTACATCACTGATAAGATAGTCGCGGAGGTTGGCGTGGAAAAACTCCAAAAATTTGGCTCTGTCCTCTGGATTCTTGCCCATAGGCCTGGGGTGGATTGTCCTTCCCAAATGCCCTAAAAGCCAGAGCCTTTCCAATACCCCTTTTGGGCCCACTTCGTTGACCCTTGCTGTAAGAGTAGGGTGGACAAGCCTTAAGCGCCACCAAACTTCATCAAATCGTACAATCTCTGTCCCAGCATGGGCCATGCCTAGCAAAAAATACCATTCAATATCGTCTTTGGCCGCCAACTGGATATCCAATTGAAAAAGATTTTCCCAAGGTCTTTGCACCTCAATTATTCCCTTGGTTATGTCTCCTTTTCTGCCTTGTGAGAACATGTGAATCAGGGCAAGCATCATATTAAGTGGATGTCCTCCTACCCTATTTCCCAGCTCCTTAGATGCTTCTTCATCGAATGTTAGGGACCCATCCACCAGTTCCTGGTTTATACACCATTCCAGAATTTTTGCAACGAAACTACTTTGCTCATTAGGGTCGGTGATCTTCTGAAGTACATTGAAGTGAAGACCATTTTTAGAAGCTTTTAGATACGATCCCAAAAAATCAGGCAGATATTGTTTTCTAGATGCAATAAATATTCTAGCTCCCTTCCCCACCTTCAATTTGGACAACAAAAGGATAACTTCCTTAGATATTGTGGCCAATCGGCGAGCCTCAGGATTATCTCCTGATTCAAAAGTTCGTTCCAATTGATCAATGAATATGATCAGCTCTTTTATTTTAAGATGGGATTCTTGAATCTTCTCTATTAGATTTTTCAGATATTCTCTGAGAATTTCCCCATCATCCTTAAAATATGTATCAATACTTTCTCCAGTTTTATGGTAAAAAGCCTTGGAAATTTCTTCCTTAACTCTGTTTTCAACATTTGACCACTCAGAACTCGGTGCATCTACTCTATACCATATTGCTAGTACATCAGGCCTACTTACCAAATTTTCGTAAACGTACCTTAGAAAGCAGCTTTTTCCCGTTCCTCCCGCACCGGTTAAATAGAAGTGGAATTTATGTTCAGGTTCAAGATCTCTTTTTAAAAATGCATCTGCCTGATACGCATCTAAGATATCCTTACTACGGTTGTAATACCAATCTTTGGAAGCCACCGATCTTAAATCCATCAAATGTGGATAGGCTGCTGGGATCATTTCCCCGAAATCCTTAGCAAATAGGGGGCGTCCTACATATGACCAGGAACTCCAGGATATCGCATGTTTGAGTAAAGTGATAGTTTCATTTTCAAAAGCGTACTCAACTAATGTTGCCCTAACCTGATCGATGATACAGTTGGGGGAAAGAGAAGAAGCGTAACGAGGAAATAGTTTAACGATGGTTCGTATAACATCACGAGTACCTAGCGAAGCATTTCCAAAACAGACAAAAGGAATACTTTTTAGAGCAGTCTCAATGCTATCTGGATCTGGCTTCTGCCCTCCAAAATCAACAATACATCTAGTTAGGCTCGTTCGTTGCCGATTGACAAACGAAAGGAGCTCCTTTAGCCCCTCCATTTCTTCTTGGGATTGCGTAATGACGACTTCTGCGTTCGAGGCTTTAGTAATGATAGATGCTTGGCCATAGTCCTTGGCCTCGGTATTATGAAAATCGATTTCAATAATGTCTACCTCTTGTTTATCCCCTCTCCCTCGCATGGCCCTTTTTACTCCTTTTTTGGGGAGTAGGTAAAAATAATGATTGCCGTACCCTAACGTCATGAAATCAGCTTGACCATCTTTTTCACCAATTTTTGCCAAAAGGATGGAGGAGTAAATTCGATGCAGCAATTCTATTTTTCCAATCCAAGCAACGGGTTGTGGATTGGAAGAATTTTTAGTGCTTTTTATTAGCTTTGTTAAGCGAGCGTGATTTCTTTTGAGAATTTTCCATATATCTTCTCCATTGTCAATCAGATCATACAAGGAGGCTTGATCATCGAACAAACACGAACCCAGCTTTTCCAATTGGTCGACCTGTCCTGCTTTAAGTGTAAGCGTTAAGTGTCGCTCTGTTTTTAACAGAGATTCCTCTTTGATCGGATCAGATTCTTCCTCAATTGCAATAATTATCGGTACCCTTGAAGTGATTGAGCCAATGGCTGTTCTAGAAGTCCGAACGAGTTCTCTCAACCTCTCACTCAAGTCTTTAGGGATCGCCAAGGACTCTTCTTGTAGGCTATTTTCTGCCTTAAACTCTTTCTCCCAACTTAGAATAAAGGATTCAATTTTATTCCGATGGGAATTTCCTTCATTCAATTCCATTTCAGAAATAAGTGCTCTCAGAAATTTGGGCATACAATCGTGGAGATGAGCTGTATCAATTATCCTATCGAGCTTATCTTTCGTAGATGCATCTCCTGAAGGCAATTGATTGGGATTAAAACCCAGCTCTTCGAACAACCTATTTATCATCCCTGTGGTGAAATCTTTAGGGATTTTGATGATGTATTCGAGAATTTCTTTTTTTAACTCATCCATGCACTAGGGTTTTATCAAGGGCCTTTGATGACGTTGGTAAAAAATTTGGCGATTAAAGATAATTTAATTGCAAATAATTCTCACTTGCTTTTTCCATCGGTTTCGACGATTTGGTATCGTTCCCAGGAAAGACACAAATGTGGGCAAGGCCTATTTTGCGTATCCCTCCTTGGGGAGGGTATGCTGCAGAATATACAGCTAAGGTAGGGATAGAACTGCCTCGTCGAGGATCTGATTAGGACTATTAGCGAAAGGGATATAAGATAACCAAAATTTAATCTCTATTTACCTTATAAATATAATTTTCAATCTTCAGAAAAAAGCTCTTTATACGAAAATCCTATGAATTAGCGGGTACTGTGAAGCATATACTTGTAGTTGTAATTGGGCCTAACTCATGAACAGTCGGGGTGAATAAAATCACAGCTATCCTTTCAATCCATTGATTTATGTTCACCCTTCCTGGGGCGAATTTTATTCAACTTGCGCGTGTAATAGAAAAGAAAAATTCTCAAAGCCCCAATTTTTCATCATGACAAAGCAAGCTATCCAAAAGCAAGGGTTAGAAAAAATTCAAACGGACCTACAGTGGGTCATGTCCTGCTTCAAGACCATGTTGCTCTCGTTGGGAGAGGTGGCGCTTGCCGATCAATTGCCCTGGGTCAATCCCCCTCAAGCGGCACGAAATTCCACCGAGCTTTCAGACGATAAACTGGCCCAGGCCCTCGGGATGTCATTCGAGTTGCTGAATCTGGTGGAAGAAAATGCAGCAACGCAATTTCGAAGAAAGATAGAGACCCATTTTGGGTTGGAAGCTATTCGGGGTTCTTGGGGAGAAACCCTTTGTACATGGAAGAAGGAAGGAATGGATCCAGAGCGGATTGCACAAATGCTGCCTAACATCAAGGTTATGCCTGTCTTGACCGCGCATCCTACAGAGGCAAAACGGGTGACTGTGTTGGGAATTCATCGAGAGCTGTATATGCTACTGGTGCAGAATGAAAATCCTATATGGACTCCTGCTGAAAAAGAGACCTTAACAGAGCAGATCATCTCCTTACTAGAGCGTTGGTGGCGGACAGGGGAAATCTATTTGCAAAAACCTACACTAGAAAATGAACGTGAAAACCTCCTGCATTACTTTGTCACTGTATTTCCAGAAGCATTACGCTTAAGTGATGAAAAGTTACGTGTGGCTTGGAAAGCAATGGGCTTTGACTCCAACCTACTAAAGTGGCCAGAACAGTTCCCTTTGCTCCAATTTGGGAGTTGGGTAGGCGGAGATCGCGATGGACATCCCTATGTTACCCCGGAATTTACGGCTTCTACCTTACAGGTGCACCGCCAAGCGGCCTTGAAAATGATTCGAACCTCCTTGGTTGAGCTGGCTTCCAAACTCAGTTTCTCGGGTCAGATTCGGCCGGCTCCTCCTCCGTTTTTAACCCGTGTTAGAGCATTTGCTGACTCATTGGGTGACATGGGACAAAAATCGCTTGATCGCAACCCCTTAGAACCTTGGCGGCAATTTGTCAACCTCATGATTGCTCGGTTAGACGGGGCAATTCGGGAAAAAGACTTAGTAAGGGAAGAATCTAGCTATCGATATGCCTCAGAACTATCGGCTGATTTGAGCTATTTACGTGGGAACCTGCTAGAAATGAATGCGGGCAGAATCGCCCAGCAGTTACTGTTTCCTGTCGAGCGAATGGTTCAGTGTTTTGGGTTTCATCTGGCTAAGCTGGATATCCGCCAGAATAGTGCCTATCACGAAAAAGTGATTGAACAGTTGATGCGCGCAGCAGGGTATTCCGATTCGGCATATGGAACTTGGTCGGAAGAGAAGCGTTTGGATTTTTTGAATGAAGAATTGCAGAGTAATAGGCCCTTTATCATCTGGGGGAATTCCTGTGGGGTGGAAGCCGATACACTCTTAGGGTATTTTCGAGAGTTGAAAGAGTATGTAGACCGATATGGGGCGGATGGGATGGGCTCTATTATTGTGAGCATGACGCGAAGCCTAAGCGATCTATTGGTAGTCTATTTATTCTTGAGAGAGGTGGGATTATTGGAGTCTAATATTCCGGTTGTGCCCTTACTGGAAACCATAGAAGATTTGGCAGCGGGACCTGCTATTTTAGAAGCTTTTTTAACGCATCCTGTTACCTTAAGTAGAGTAGGTGCGGACGCCCTACAGGAAGTGATGCTAGGATATAGCGATAGTAATAAAGATGGAGGAATCCTCACAAGCCGTTGGAGTATTTACAAAGCAGAGCAGCAACTTACAGCAGTAGGTAACCGACTGGGTGTTAAGCTATGTTTCTTTCACGGTCGTGGAGGATCGATCAGTAGGGGAGGGGGAAAAATACACCGATTTTTGGACTCCATGCCCCCCGGAACAGTGAGTGGAAAAATCAAAATGACCGTGCAAGGGGAAACCATCGCCAACCAATTCGCTAACCGGCTCAACGCTACCTATAACCTGGAGATGTTTGTTGCAGGAACAGCGCGTCAAGCCATGTTAACCAAAGAGCCTGAAGAAGTGAATGCTCTCCACCCCATCCTAGATCGCATGGTGGATACTGCCCAACAAACATACCGAGAACTAATCGCACACCCGGGCTTCATCCATTTTTACGCCCAAGCCACGCCTATCGATGTACTGGAGCAAAGTAAAATTGGTTCCCGTCCAGCCCGTCGAACAGGAAAAAGATCCTTGGAGGACTTGCGTTCTATCCCCTGGGTGTTCAGTTGGAGCTTGGCGCGATTCATGCTCACCGGATGGTTCGGGACAGGCGCTGCTCTGAGAGAGCTTCAAGCTTCCCAGCCTGAAGAATGGACCAAACTTTCCGAAATGGTTGATAACTGGCCCTTTTTGAAGTACCGCCTCATTCAGATAGAAACGAACCTCATCAATGCAGATCCAGACATTATGCAGGCCTTTGCCCAATTGGTTGAAGATGAGGTCGTCCGATCAGGGCTTATGTCCCCAATTTTGCGCGACTACGAGGAAGGGCTAAAGCAAATTGAAAAACTCATGCGATTGCCTGCCAAGGAACGTCGGCTCACGCGAATGGAAAATATTCGATTGAGAGGAAGCGCTTTGGGGGCTTTGCATCACATGCAAATTCACGAACTGAAAACCTGGCGTTCCTCCACATCAAAGGATACACCCGAAGCCGAGCAGCGGTTGAGTAAGCTCCTTCTGTTGGTCAATGCCATATCTGGGGGATTGAAGGGAACAGGCTAGCAAAAATAGGCTTATGTTGAAAATCCAGAGAAATCAAAAAGGCCATATCAATGGGATGAGTCCCAAACTCACAAGTAGAAAGGCCAAGAGCAAAAGAGACCCTACTTTTACATAATCGCCAAACTTATAGCCGCCAGCTGCCATTACCATGGCATTTGTGGTAGTTCCCACAGGCGTCAAGAAAGCCGTAGAAGCGCTAACTGCTACGACCGCCATGAAGGGTTTGGGGGACAATCCCAGCGAGGTAGCGGCTAAGATGGAGATAGGGGCCATTAGGACTGCTGTGGCTGAATTATTTATCACTTGGCTAAAGATACTCGTGAGTAGGAACACTCCACCTAGCATGACCAAAGGGTGCACCGCCCCTAGATAGGTTACCAAACCATCTGCAGCTGCTTGAGCGACTCCTGTCTTTTGTAGGGCAGTTCCCATAGGGATCATTGCCGCAATCATCACCACACTTACCCAACTAATCCCTCGGTATACCTTAGTAATGGGGACACAACCTGAGAGTACGATGATTCCTGCACATAGTAAGGTTGCCACAGCTCCTGGCAAGAGCTTGAAGACCATGAGGGAAACCATAAGGAGTAAGGTTCCAATTGAAAGGTAAGACTTATAATTCAGCATAGGTACATCTTTTACCATTCCTTCCGGACTTCCGCATAATACCAAGTCTTTGTGAAACTCTGTGAGTGCTTCAATATTTTCCCAGGAACCTCTTATGAGAAAGGCATCACCCGCCCTAACGCGAATCTCTTTTTCTCCCAAGGGCTTGTTATTTCGGGAAGCTCCAAGAAATTGGATGTTAAAACGCTGAAAATATTCTCCCAGCTTGATACTCCTCCCTACGAGAACAGATTTGGGAACGACAATGATTTCAGCCATGCCTATTTCATGGCTTACGACCTGGTCTTCGATCACTCCCTCAATGGATTCAAAGGGCTGTAAGGCTAAGTTGAAAGCGACCATCAGGTTGTGGATAGCCTCAGATTCACCACGTACGGTAAGGATGTCGGAATGCTGAAATTTGGTTTCAGAAGAGGGGAATTCCACATAGCTTGGGGCATAAGGAGGAAGATCGGAAGGTATCCTTTTTAGACGCGTAATTGAGACCGCAAATTCTTCTTCCAAGGGCCAGTCTTTAATATGGGTATCAATTAATTTGGAGGATGAGCGAACCCGTAAGCGCCAGTACTTTTTATCAATGTTGTAGGCTTCTATCCATCTATGTAATTCGGACTCGAGGTTGATCGGTTGGTTTTTGGTTTGGTAACTGGGAAGCAGGTAGAATCCTACAAAACGGAAGTACAACACAGCAATGATGAGTAGGGGAACCCCAATCAAGCCAAATTCGAAAAAGGAAAAGGCTTCTAGGCCTTCTTCTGTCAGGGCATTGCTGACAATAATATTGGGTGGGGTTCCCGTAAGGGTCAATAAACCCCCTGTATTGGACCCAAATGCAGCTGGCATCAATAGCTTCGAAGGCAAGGTGCCAATATTCCAAGCTGCAGAGATCGTTACAGGTAGAAGCGTTGCGACAGTCCCTGTATTACTCACGAAGCCCGATAAAAGGCCGGATCCCAGGGTGAGAAAAGTCAGAAGTTTTGAAATACTCCCTTTTGAGATCTGGATCAATTTTTGTCCAGCCAAAGCCGTCCAGCCCGTCTGAGCAAGCCCTTCTCCGATGATGAAGAGTGCCCCAATCATGATTACAGTGGGATTACTAAAGCCACTTAGGGTTTCTTCAAGCCCTAAGATCCCCGTCAAGTATAGGCTCAGCATGGAGATGAGTGCCACTACGTCCGGGGGGAATTTTCCCCAAATAAATAGGAGGATCGTAAGGGCTAGGATGAGCAACATGGTTCTTTTTTTACTTTATGCGAAAAGATACACATTGCTATGCCTAATCCGGCCCTTTTCTGTGTTAAATTATCATAGGCCTCAAGTTTAGTCGATTATTTACCCATGTGTTCTAGAAAATAATCTTTCCTTTTGACCAGTTTGAATCAAGATTTTTTGAGATATGTTTGTTTTACCGCAGAGTCAAGGAGTAAGTAAAAGAGATAAAGGAGGGTTAAACGCCTAAAAAGGTAAGCAATATTCTCTGTGTACCTCCTTTTTCCTCTTAGAACTCTGTGGTTAAAACCCGTTGCATAAAAAACCCTTTGGGTTACATATGGATATAAATGCTCCAATCTCAATCCATTAACCGAGGATTGTATTGTTTAGAAGTAGGGACAAACTTTTTGATTTGTTTCCAGCCCTTTCTATTGGCGGAATAGATAAAAATGGAAGTCTCCCAAGGATTGTACAGCACGATCTCCTCTCCTGCATCTCCTGAGATGTCTACCGCAATACAGTGATACCAGCCTTGTCGTTTGTCCCCCTTGGGCTGGGCATTGAGTTCCGCAAACTGGCAAACCCTTTTTCCGGTCCCATTCCACAGCGCTCCTCCATTATATAGATATGCTGCTTTCCGCTTTCCTTGCCATTGCACGACTTCCATCCCGGTATGGTTGGGAGAGTCATTGAGTTGAAAACTTCTAATCAAGTGTCCTTTTTGGCCAATTAAGTGAATGTCAGGTTTGTGTCCATTGTACCTCACCATCATTTCCCTTCCTGTGTATTTTTTGTCAAAGTCTCCAACTCTCAGCTCTTGACCGTGTGGAATGAGTTCCTTACCCACATGCATCACCGTATCTCCTGTAGCACCCATGACAAATCCAAACCCGGAGCAAATGGCCCTTTTGCGGGTATCATTGTCCCAGTAGTCTATAAGCACACAATCCATATTTTTCCCCAACTTCCTTTCCCACAAAACTTCTCCGGTATCGTCGAGCAAGTAATATCCCCCATTGATTTCGTCTTTTCCGTCGTTGTCCACATCTCCTACAGCTGGGATATAGGCAGGGCAATTTTGGTAGACGTCGTTGGGATTGTAATAGGTCCAAAGTAAGGATAAGGTGTGGTCGAATGCGTAAATGGTCTTACCCAGTTTAATTATAAAATCTTGGGGGGTATCTAAACCCCTAAGATTGGCAATGAGTATGCGTTGGTGGACCCAGTTTGGACCCTTTCCTGAAGCCTGCTGGAGAAGGGGAGAATCAATGGACCGTTCTTCCCTTCCCGACTCACTGTCGTAGATTTTTAAGGAGACTCCCTGCATAGAGAAAGGAGTTACCGACTCAGGAGCATGGGCAAAGAGACTAATGACTTCATTTTTACCATCCGCATCAATGTCATGAATAGCTACTGGACCGGGTCGGTTGGGCTGTTCTCCTCCTGTACCTTTTTGCCATAGAATTTCCCCTTTCAAGTTTAAGGCAGCTAAAAAACTAGGCTGGGAAGCCCCGCCTTCTACGCTGTTGGCTGTTCGGTACACTACAATGCCCAATTTCCCATTATTTTCCAGGTCTCCAACACGAATATCCCCTCCAAAAGGAAGTCCTTGTCTGGTTTGAAGAAGGGGGGAGGGGATGTCTAGTCTTTTCAGGAGTTTGTAGGGGACTCTGTTAAACGATCCCGAAAATATGGTAAGGCTTAATTCAATGAATATCAATAAGAAAACAGGTTTTGTGATTAGGATGTAAAGCATTAAATAGCTCCATGAAAAATGATACTCAAGGTATTTATAAATGAGATATTCTATGCATAAATAAGACTGCTGAATAATACTATCCCCCCCTCACCTCTACCCGCATCGCCTTCAAGCCTTCAACCCCCTGCATTCTTTCCAAATCCAGGTCTTCAATTTCAGGGTTGATATATCCCTTAGCAACCAAATACTCCAGGTATTCCTGATACTCTTGTCGATCCTTTTCCTGCAACCACACGATGGCAATTT
>JBCCTX010000128.1:0-20050 GCA_039197765.1 Bacteroidota bacterium | reverse complement strand
TGTATGCATAGGTAGCATACAAATTCGGAACAAAGCCTACTGCCTTTTTCAATTGGTCAAAAATATGTTGGTTGCTTTCAGATACTTCTTCGCGGGTTGGAACATGAAAAATTGCCATAGTTACTTTTTGTTAGAAGTGTTAGGGCCAAGGTTTCAAGCTTTAGAGACCCTTATACAGGAAACCAGAACTCGAAAAGTTAAACCCATTTAAAATTGTTTACCTTACAAAGATGGGAGATTGAGTAGGGGAGGAGGTAACCAAAATTGCCCGAAGGGTGATCACTTTTTCCCAAAAGCTAATTGGGTCTTGCGAAACTCAGAGGGACTCATATGGGTATTTCGCTTAAAAAATCGGCTGAAATGGGTTACTTCTTCGAAGGTTAATTCGTAGCTGATCTCTTTTACAGATTTTTCAGTGAATAAAAGTAGGCGTTTGGCTTCTAAAGCAATGCGTTCCTGGATTTGTTTTGAGGGAGAATCTTCTCCGTGCTTGGCAAATACGTTGGAAAGGGTTTTTGGAGACCGATTCAGTAATTCCGCATATGCACTTACACTTTGTTTTTCCCGAAAATGGAGTTCTAATAACAGGCGGAACTGCCGTATAACCTCACGTTCATCTGGGAGTTGGGGTAGGGAAGTCTGGGTTTTTAACAGGCGTGTACATAATATAATTAGGCGCTTGAGCAACATCCGAAGCATGTCTTCCTGAATGTTGTCTTCCGTTTCAAATTCATCGAGAAAGACCTGTAGAAGTAATTCGAATTTACGGGTGTGTGGAGGATCTAGCTGAATTTTTGCAATCTGGGTTGCCCCAAAATATAAAAGTCCTGCGCAACCTACCTCTTTATCATGGTCCACAATGCAGTAGAAATCTCGATTGTAAAGAAAGGCAATTCCTTCTGCTTGCTGTGTAATTACACAGGGTTGATTAAAGGCTAGGGGAAGAACTTCGTTTTCATTAAGAACCACTGTTTGAAGGTCAACTTCTAAGCGTAATTCCCCTTCTCTACACCATAAAAGGGCAAAGGTCCTCTCCTCCCTATAGGAAGAAAATTCGGCTAAAGAACATACACTGAAGTAACTTCCCTGCTGGGCATGCCGATAGATTTTATGCATTCCTCAAAACTAGGAAGCTTATAGCATATGTTTTGGTCGCTGGCTTACAAATTTTCTTATTATTCACTAAATAGGCCAAACATAAGGCCCTTCACCCGATTGATAATGATCCCCAAGTCCTCGGGATTGTCGCGGAAATTTACCTTTCCTACGTCAATTTCCATTTTCTTCCCAATATCATATGATTCATACCATGCCTCATATCGCTCATTCAGACTCTTTAGGTAGTCTAAGCGTAATGAATCTTCGAAAGCCCTACCACGGTCCTGAATTTGTTCTACTAAGGTGGGAATACTCGATCGTAAGTAAATCAGAAGATCGGGTGGCTGTATGAGTCCTGCAATTAACTCAAAGAGGTCCTTGTAGTTGGTATAGTCTCGAGTACTGAGTAGCCCCATGGAGTGGAGGTTAGGGGCAAAAATTTGAGCATCCTCATAGATAGTTCGGTCTTGGATTACATCTCGTTGCTCTTGCTGGATCTGGATAACTTTCTTCAATCGTGAGTGCAGGAAGGATATCTGCAGGTGAAAGGACCAACGCTGCATATCCGAATAAAAGTCCAGGAGGTAGGGATTATCCTCATTTTCCTCATATAAGGCCTCGAAGTTGAAATACCTAGAGAGCAAGTTAGTGAGGGTCGTTTTTCCAGCGCCAATATTTCCAGCTATTGCTATATGCATAGGAATGAGGGTAGGGGATAGGTATTAGGTAGTAAAGCCATTTATTTTGTTAAACTGAACCATTATAGGGGGGCGCAAAGCCAATTTTATCACGTACCCGGGTAAGAACTTGTCTAGCCACAGCTCTCGCCTTTTGTGCTCCTTCCAGGAGAAGCCTTTCGATTTCCTGGGGATGTTCCATGTAATACGCATAGCGCTCGCGAGGTTCATGGAAATAGGTGAGAAGCAAGTCCAATAATTCCTTTTTGGCGTGCCCATATCCATAATTTCCTCCCAGATACTTCTTGCGCATCTCCTCTGTTTGGGTAGGAGTAGCTAGTAACCTGTATAGGCTAAATACATTGCAGCTATCGGGATCTTTGGGATCCTCTAGGGGAGTAGAATCGGTTACAATACTCATCACCTGCTTTTTGAGGGATTTCTTAGACTCAAAAATATCTAGGGTATTCTGATTCGTTTTCCCCATCTTTCTCCCATCAATACCCGGAATGGTCATCACTGCTTCGTTGATTTTCGCATCTGGAACTACTAAGCTATCTTCTCCATAGTTTCTATTGAAAGCTTCTGCCATATCCCGGGTGAATTCCAGGTGCTGTTTTTGGTCTTTACCCACAGGAACGATATGTGAATCGTATAGGAGAATGTCTGCTGCCATCAACACTGGATACGTAAAAATACCGGCATTAACTTGCTCCAGCTTTTCAGATTTATCTTTAAAGGAATGGGCAAGCTTCAGGCGGTTATACGGCATAAAGCAACCCAAATACCAAGCGAGTTCGGTAGTTTCTGCAACATCGGATTGACGATAGAATATGCCCCTATCTGTGTCGTATCCACAGGCAAGCCAGGCCGCAGCTGTCATGTAAGTATTTTGACGTAGGGTTTCCCGGTCGCGAATGGTTGTAAGCGAGTGCATGTCCGCGATAAATAGAAAAGAGTCATTCTTAGGGTCGTTTGCCATCTCTATTGCTGGAAGAATGGCTCCGAGCAGGTTTCCTAGGTGGGGTTTTCCTGAGCTTTGTATCCCCGTTAATATTCTTGCCATAACAGGGGGCAAAGGTAGGAAAAAGAAGCGAAAAGTCAGCTAAGGTCTAAAGCATGCCTGAGGGAATAGAAGTGAAAAACGAGAGGCCTGTAGGAAGAGAGTTAAAAGAGAGATACAATGGATGAATTTTATACGTGGTATCTCTTCTCCCTATGCAAAGCGATCTCTTTTCTCTCCTACCATACCTTGGGCGAAATAGGTATCTACTGACACCCCAATTCTTGTTGGGAGTCTGGGTCGTTGTTGGGAAAACACAAGGCAGAGGGCAAATTGCTGGGAACATACCTCGTCAGATCTGAATCGTACAAGGCTTCTTCCAAGAAGCTTGTAAGGTCTGCTATCTCTTCATTGGTAAGATCCAGCGGGATAAATTCCTGTGCCAACAGTGCTTCTGATACATCGGGGTTTTCGGCAATCGCATGGTTTTTGTACCTAACGACTTCTTCGATACTGGTGAATGAACCCCCGTGCCCATAGAAGGGAGAATCCTTCATATTATACAATTGAGGCACCTTGAATTTGTACATATCTTCTGGTACTTGTGTGAATCCTCCCCTACCTAAATGGTCTGCAGCAGCAGGATTGGACTGAATGACATCAGACCCTATGAGGTCGTTCATGCCTAATGCATAAAATTTGACAGTACCTACAGTAGATAAGGCAGGGCCCGTATGGCAACTCACGCAATTAGCCTTCCCAAAGAATAAGTTTGCCCCTCTTTTTTCCGCCTCATTCATTGCATCTAGATTGCCACTCAACCATTTTTGAAAGGGAGCCTGATTTGCCAGTAGGGTTCTTTCATAGGCAGCGATAGCTAAGGCCGTATTTTGATTGTTATAGCGTTGGTTTTCATCTAGGTAAGGAAAAGCCTGATCGAAACTTTCTTTGTAGGTACTTTGGACTGCTATTTCCTCGATGTCGAGTTTGAGACGGTGAACGGTTAAGCCAGCAAGCGCTTGGGTTTCTACTCCTTCAAAGTTCAAGTTGTTATTTTCAACGGGAGTTCCAGGCACCCAAAATGCCTCTGTCCCTTGATTTACCCCTTTCGCCCCAAATTTTCCACTCCACAACATCACCTTTTGATAAGCAACATTCAAGGCAGAGGGACTACGCATAGGTTGGACGTCAAGGTCTTCTTCTGCATAATCTGAAGACATAAACCTTCCTTCTCCTCTTATCCCAAATCCAATACCACCTTCCCCAATTCCCTGTCTCAAGCCTGCCTGAAACCCTGCATCCACGTGATGACAGGAAGCACAGGAATAGGTATACATCCCGTTTTCTAGTTTTGCTTCTGTAGCCAGGCCAGTTTCGTGGAACAACAGCCTCCCCAATTCAACTTTTTCAGAAGTAAGGGGATTATTAGGATCCTGAGGAATATTGACAAAATCGTCGGATTCAGGCAATTTAAAGAAGTCTATTCTGCCAGTTGGAGAGGCTTTTTCAATGTTAGCGCGGAGTTCATCGTCTAAGATCTCCTCCCCAATGTTGGGATCTTCTCCACAAGAAGCCAGAAAACCAAAGAGTGCAAGAATATAGAAAAAGCGCAAAACCTTATTCACAGAAACTTTCGAATTATTATGTATCCTAATATTTATAAAAATAAAAAAATATAAGTTCAGATATCGGAAAATATGTATGATTGGATCATAAATACGGAAGTTTGGATATCTTTTCCTTAGGTAAGGACGACAAATACCTCGCCATTCCCTCTATTCCTGTAAGTTTTCACGTCAATTCGTCATTGAACGATGAAAAGACTCAAGAGGAAATCATAGATACCCAGAAATTTTGCAGCAGATGCGAGAATGACAAAGACCAAGATCCGATATATCCATTTAGTTGCATTGGGCGCTTTGCTTACAAAGCGAACTGCAATAAGGGCTCCAATAGATTGCGCCATGGCCATTAGGAGTCCCCATCCTATGTGTACATCTCCTGAAAGAAAAAAAATGATGAGCGCGGGGATACTTAGTAAGACTACAACTAAAAGTTTAAATCCTGTGGTTTCTCGTAAGGTATATTTTGCAACCATTACTAGGGCTATAATTAGAAAAACTCCCGTTCCAGCCTGTATAAAACCTGCATATACGCCAATGAGGAAAAAGATGAAAAGGGTAAGCGGCTTTCTATCTTGGAGGGTAGACGTTTGGGATTCTTTCAGCCATCTTTTGGGATTGATGAGCAAAACGCCTAGCATCGCTACCATTAATCCACCGATGAAATTATTCATGGTCTTGGCATCAAGGTCCGTTGCTAACCATGCCCCCAGAATTGCACCTAGTACACAAGGAAGTGCCAACCAAGGATTGCCTTTTGCGAATTCAGGACGCTGACGTTTGAAGGCAAAGAAACCAACTGTACTTTGCACCAACACCCCAATTCGGTTGGTTCCATTTGCGACATCTGCAGGTAGACCACACATAAATACAAAGATGGGCAGAGTGATAAGGGAACCACTCCCTACCAGCGTATTGACGATTCCCGTACCGATACCTGCGAGTAGAAAAACTAGGATTGTTAACCCATTGACCTCCATGTTTACTATGTCCCACATGGGCTGCTAATATACTGGAAAATTAATTTTTGTATTTAGTAGGGAAAGTTTTTGGGTGTCCCGATATTTTACTTCCTTTGTCCGGTGTCCGCTCAGCTAAATCCAGTATTTATGGAATTTCTGCCTGAAAAGCTTGCTTTAGTACGTGAAGACCCCTGGCTGGAACCCTACAACTCTTTTATTGAGGATCGGTATTTTCGGTTCATCCATAAGTTTTACGAAATCAAGGAACAATGGGCGAGTGTCGAGAACTTTGCCTCGGCATATACGTGGATGGGTCTTCATTACGACGAAGCAGCCCAGGGATGGAGGTATCAGGAATGGGCACCGGGGGCACATGGAATGTCTTTAATAGGGGATTTCAATGGATGGGATCGCGCACGACATCCCATGATTCAGAAAGAGGGAGGAATGTGGGAGGTTTTTCTTCCTGATGCAGAGGTAGCAGGGAAGCTTGTCCATGGGAGTCTTTACAAGGTTCACGTAGAAAGTGCTGAAGGGGGTATGGATCGGGTTCCCGCCTATGCAACTCGGGTAATCCAGAACAAAGAGACCCTAGATTTTGCGGCGCAGGTATGGCATCCTACTGAAAAATTTGTGTGGTCCGATTCCGATTTTAAGGCGAGTTCCGTGGGGAATCTGATCATTTATGAGGCGCATACAGGAATGGCTACTGAAGAAGAAAAAGTAGGTAGTTTCCGTGAGTTCGCCGATGGGCGGCTAGAATATATTCATGGCCTCGGTTACAACAGCATACAGTTGATGGCCGTTCAGGAACATCCCTATTACGGATCCTTTGGTTATCACGTGTCGAGTTTCTTTGCGCCCAGTTCTAGATTCGGTACACCAGAAGATTTAAAATATTTGGTAAATAAGGCCCATTCGCTAGGAATGTTGGTCATTATGGATATCGTGCATTCCCATGCTGTCAAGAATATGGCAGAAGGGCTAAACCATTTTGACGGAACGGATGGCCAGTATTTTCACGAAGGGGGGAGGGGATACCATAGTTCCTGGGATTCACGCCTTTTTAATTATGGAAAAGAGGAGGTTTTACAGTTTCTTCTGTCAAACGTGGCATACTGGATCAAGGAGTTTCACTTTGATGGGTTTCGCTTTGATGGGGTGACTTCCATGATGTACTTTCATCATGGGGATTTTACAACCTTTGACCACTATGATAAATTCTTTAAAGATGGGGTGGAGTGGGATGCCATCACCTACTTACAACTGGCCAATGAGTTGGCACATGATTTGAAAACGGGCGTTGTAACCATTGCAGAAGACATGAGTGGAATGCCCGGTATTGGCCGAAAAATTAGTGAAGGGGGGCTCGGGTTTGACTATCGTCTGGGAATGGGCTTACCCGACTATTGGATAAAGGTGTTGAAGCATAAGTCCGATGAGCAATGGGATATTTATGAGATGTGGCATGTGATGACGAATCGCCGATATCGAGAGAAAACCATTGCATATGCAGAATCACACGACCAAGCACTAGTCGGAGATAAAACCCTAGCATTTTGGCTTATGGACCAGGAAATGTACTGGAACATGCATATCAATCATCAAAGCACCGTCATAGATAGGGGAATTGCTCTCCATAAAATGATTCGACTCTTTACAGGTGTACTGGGAGGAGAGGGCTATCTTAACTTTATAGGCAATGAATTCGGTCACCCTGAGTGGGTAGACTTTCCGAGAGAGGGAAACGGATGGAGTTATAAATATTGTAGAAGACAGTGGAGTTTAGTAGAAAATGAAGAACTCAGGTACCAGTTTTTGCATGCTTTTGATAAAGCGATGATTAGCGTATTGAAAGGGCACAATATACTGCCAGCCTACCCAGCGAAACAGCTACATATGGATGGCGAAAACAAGGTGGTTGTTGCTGAGCGAAATAACCTAATCTTTGTTTTCAATTTTCATCCCGAGCGATCTATACCTGATTATCAGTTCTGGGTACCTCGTCCTGGAGCATATGAGCTCCTCTTAAATTCTGATGATGGCTCTTTCGGAGGATTTAATCGGATAGACCAAAATCAGCTTTTCCATACCCAAGATGAGGATAAATTGAGTATTTACTTGACCAACCGTACTGCAGTTGTATTAAAAAAGGTAGATGCGCCAGAATAAAAACAAAACAGGGTACTCCTTGGGGTAACCTGTTTTCCTATCTTATTTTATGGCACGTGTTAATCTTCCCAGGTAGTAGAAAGCTCTTCCTGCTCCATTTCAAAATCCATTCCTTCTTCACTGGTTACTTCTACTTCTTCGCCTCCTGATCCTTCTCCATTTTCTTCAAACCTTTCTGCATTACGACGGTCAAATTCGTCGTAATCATAATCTGGCATTAACTCAGTTTTTACATGGCCTATCGTGGTTTGGAGGGTACTGAGAAACTTATTAAAATCTTCTTTGTACAAAAAGATTTTGTGTTTGTCATAGCCTCGGCCATTGTACTTTCTCTTACTTTCGGTGATGGTGATGTAATAGTCGTTTGAACGTGTAGCCCTCACATCAAAGAAATACGTGCGCTTACCTGCACGGATTTTTTCTGAATACACTTCTTCTCTCCCTTGCATATCATCAAAATTTGAACCAATTGATCGGTTAGATGGTTTAAAGTAATAACATACCTGGCCCAAAATAGGAATTTATGCCTATCCTCCCAAAACTTTCTTCGAAGAGCCCTACTTTTTTTATGTTTGAGCGATTATTTTTCTATCGGTAAGCCTACAGATTGGAGCCGTTTTCGCTCGCGCGATTGTTGTTCCTGCAACATTTTCTGGGTGAGCTTGGAATTGTAATTCTCGGCAATTTCAATATTCCTGTACCATTCAAAGTACCCGCCTCTTTTGAAAAAATTTAAGGCATCATAGGAGCCATCAGGTCCCAAGGCAAAGGGAGTACCTGGCCTTCGATTAGAGTTGGGATTCGCCAGATGGTCGTAGATGACCATTCGCTTGCGAAACAATTTTCCAGGTCCCCACTTTGCATAGCCATAATTCAGAGAGAAGGGGGCATTGTCTGAGTATCGAAAGACCACTCTATACTTAGGTACTAGGTCGTAAAAGAAGATATTGGCGCCAAAAATTATTCGATCTTTTACTTCAGGGTCAGGGGTAATTACTTCAACAAATTTGAAATTGCTAATCGCATCGTATCCATTCCAGCCCATAGCTACATAGGCAGGTGTTTTTACTTTTTTACCGGTGGATGGATCCAAGTATTTTATGTTGAGTAGCGGAATGTCTGGACCAAAGCGGGCGGGATAATACAAACCCCCAAGCCAATTATTTTGGTCTAGTATCCTATTTTCTATATCCACTGGGATTTTACTAAGCTCAATAAGGGGGATAATGACTAATTCTTCTTCTCCCGCTTGATCGATCCATTTACGTTGAAATAATCCAAAAAAATAATTGAGTGTTTGGGGAATAGGGTCATTTACCCGCTCTGTCAATTGCCAAGTGAAAATTCTAAAGCTTTTATCTGAAGCGTACAGGCTTGATACAGTTGCTAAGGAGTCAAAAGGATAAGCGAAGCTTTCGGATCGCGTAAGACATGATTTGAGCTTGGAGGTAAATTGCTTGTTTATTTTTAACTTTTCACTCAAGGACAAAGTATCGAGAAAAGCCATAGATAAGGCTTTTAATTCCCTTTCTATTTCTGGTAGGGGTTGGCTTAAGATGAAAGAAAATGAGGTAAAAAAAATGAAGGAAAATATGAGGGATTCTTTGACGAATTTTTGCCTTTGCATACAAATTTGACTTTTTAGGATAAATTCACCCCGTAAAAAAGAATTCTCTATTCCCTTTTTACAGGAGTTTCCCAATTTATAGGGTAAAATTATGTAAAAAGTTTCAAGAGATTAGGTATAATTCCCTTTTAGTTTGTGGATATACATATTGAAACCCATTATAGTTATACACCATGGTTGAAGACATTTTTAGAGGGCTCCTGGGACTAGCGTGTCTGATTGGAATCTCTGTTGCGTTGAGTTCCAAGCGAAAAGAAATAGACTGGAGGCTAGTTTTTACAGGTATAATCCTCCAGGTGCTCCTAGGAATCCTGGTGTTAAAGGTACCCTTCGTGAAGAGCCTTTTTGATGGGATAGCAAGTTTTTTTGTAGCGCTTTTAGCAATAGCAGAGGAAGGAACCCGATTCATTTTTGGAAATACCTTATTGGATGCCGAAAGTTTTGAATACATCATTGCATTCAAAGTCCTTCCAACGGTAGTTTTCTTTTCAGCCCTTACTTCAGTCCTTTACTACCTAGGGGTAATTCAACGGATCGTATTTGTATTTGCTTGGGTGATGTCGAGGACCATGCGGTTATCTGGGGCAGAGAGTCTCGCTGCTGCAGGAAATATTTTTATTGGGCAAACAGAAGCTCCTATACTTGTAAAGCCGTATTTGTCAAAAATGACCAATTCAGAGGTTATGTGCCTGATGGTAGGAGGATTTGCCACCATAGCAGGTGGAGTATTTGCTGCCTATGTTGGCTTTCTGGGCGGGACAGACCCTGTGCAGCAACAATATTATGCTACCCATTTGCTTACAGCTTCCATTCTTTCAGCTCCTGCTGCAATTGTGGCTGCCAAAATACTCCTTCCCGAAACTGAGGAAGTCAATAAAGATTTAGAAGTGCCAAAAGATCGGATTGGAACCAATGTCTTGGATGCCCTTGCAAATGGGACCATAGATGGTACACGTCTGGCAGTAAATGTCGGTGTCATGCTCATGGTTTTTACTGCGATGATAAGTTTGCTAAACTATTTGTTGGAAGATGTGGTGGGTTCCTTGGGGGATGATTACCTCAATCAATTTGTCAGTAATGCCTCTGGCGGACGCTTTGAGGGATTGACCCTTCAGTATATATTGGGAATTTTGTTCGCTCCGGTTGCCTGGATATTAGGGGTTGCAAAAGAAGATATGGTTCTTGTCGGTCAGTTATTAGGAGAAAAAATTATTTTGAATGAATTTTTTGCCTATAGCACGTTGGGAAATGCCAAAAACGCAGGACTTCTGCTACATGAGAAATCCATTATTATTGCCACTTATGCCTTGTGTGGCTTCGCAAATTTTGCTTCTATTGGTATTCAGATTGGAGGAATTGGTGCTTTAGAACCTAGCTTAAGGCCTCGCTTAGCCGAAATGGGGATAAAAGCCTTAATTGGAGGTACACTGGCTGCATTTTTTACTGCCACTATTGCAGGGATGTTATATCAGATTTGAGGAAAGAGAAATCAGAAGTGAGAATTTGGTAGTGAAGTCAAATGCAAGAAGTGAGGAGCAAGAAGTGGGACTGTAGAAATCAATAGATAGTGAAAAATATAAAATCTCCTCTCTCTTCTTTTAACGAAGCATTCTCTTTTGTAGCTTCTTACTCCTTATGTAAGAAATTTTTGCATTTGCGTACATTCGTGTATCTTTGAGCCCGTTAGATCACGAAAGAACCCAATAAAATTACCTGAAGAGTATGTTAGGAAAAACCACTGGTGAAAAGGTTGTGCGATTTAAAAGTACGCCGGATAAGGATCAGTTCGCCAAGGAATTGCGAATGCGTGTGGCAAGATATTTTAAAGAAAATGGGATTTCAAAATACGGGAACAGGGAAATGCATATTAAGACCCTTGTAGCTATAGTCTCATGGATTTCAGTGTATGCATTGATCATGTCGAATGCTTTAAGTCCCCTTGGATTAATATTAGCCTTCACTGCCCTTGGATATGTAAATATCTTTATCGCCTTTAACATCGGCCACGATGCCTGCCATAACGCCTATTCTCCAAATATGAAAGTCAATAAGTTCATGTCTTATGCCATGAACTTTATTGGGGCAAATTGCTACCTGTTCCGGCAGATGCACAATGCTCACCATATGTATGTCAACATACACGGTACGGATGTTACCCTGGAAACCCATGGCTTGTTTCGATTCACACCAGATGAGCCCTACAAGCCCATCCACCGCTTCCAACATATTTATACCCCAATCCTGTATTCACTTGCTGCCGTGCAATGGGTCACCCTTAAAGACTTTAAATGGTTCTTTGGTGAGGCCCATATTGGAAACAACAAAAACCTAAAGCATCCTTCTAAGGAGTGGGCATTACTATTTTTTACGAAGTCTATTTACTATGGCCTTCACCTCGTTCTGCCTTTGATCTTTCTTAAATATGCTTGGTGGCTAGTTATTTTGGGGTGGCTTTCTACTCACATTCTTCCTGGACTTACTTTTGCCTTGATCTTCCAAGTGACGCATGTGTATGAAGGTACACACTATCCTATGCCTGATGATCATGGGAATATTGAGAATAATTATGCCATGCATGTGCTGGAGACTACTGCAGACTTTAGTAGAAAGAGCAGAATTGGAAGCTGGTTGATGGGGGGAATCAATATACATGTCATTCACCATATTATGCCGGGAGTTTGCCATGTTCACTACCCAGCTCTTACCAAAATCTTGATAGAGGTAGCGGATAAATATGGAATTGAATATCAGGAGAATAAAACATTCTGGGTTGCCTTGAAGAAGCATATTAGAATGCTAAAGATTCTGAGTAAGCCAGAGGCTACTGTACCTAGATACCGAGCTCAATCTGAACAAGTGGCTGCGCCTGTTAGTATATAAGTGTAAATAGCCTTATACTCAAATCCCTGAATGGATAAGTCATCCGTTCAGGGATTTTATTTTTCCTGAAGTTGCGGCAATAATTCTTCTTTTACCCAGACAAAATTAGGGTGCTTACGTAAGGCTTTTTGATAGCAAGATTTTGCTTGTCCTAGCTGCCCCAACTCTTCATGGGCTTTACCCTCCCAAACCACAGCATGGAGGTACAACCAATTTTGGTCGCTGCTTCCTTGCTGTTCGAACAGTTCAACGCCTTTTTTAAAATATTCCTGGGCTTTTTCCATATCTCCACCAAACATACTGGGTGTATGGTATTTGGCATTTGCTAACTCCACCCAAACCAAAGGATGGGTCGGACTCATTTCTGTGGCCTGGCCTAAGTATCGGAGCGATCTGGGTCCTAGATATACACCTTTTACGGGGGAAAGCCCAATCTTCAAGCCATATAGGCCTCCCAAAATGGCTTTGAATTCTCCTTTATCAGGGTATTTTTTTAAGAAAGCATTTGCAAGAGAGAGCGTTTTTTCCAGCTGCTTAGAAGCTTGGTCCTTTTTTTCCTTTGATAAAAGGAACCCTATTAGGCCATATTCCGCTAATAAAATTTCGTATTGCAACGAATAAGAGGGCTTAGCCTTGTTTAGCTTCTTGAGTCCCTCTAGTCCTGATTCCCAAGTCATTTGGTTGCCTCCGGCGTAGCCTTCGCACACTAATTTTTTATACCCCTCCATATCTTGTCCAATAATTTGACCTTGCCCCACTAGTAAGACCAGGAGAAAAGGAATTCCAAGAAGGTATGTTGGTTTTATCATCACTTAAAAAATTCCTCAACGCGATGAATGGCATTGGGTAGCGAAAATACAACAACGCGATCTCCAGATCGTATGTGTACATCTCCGGAGGCGGTAAAACTTTCTTCTCCCCGAATGATTCCTGCAATTATGGCATCACGAGGAAAATTGAGTTTCTTAATGGGAACTTCTGTAATCTTACAATTTTCGTGAACAATGAATTCCAGAATCTCAGACTCTACCCCGTGAAGACTTGTGATAGCTTCCACTTGGCCTTCCCGCACATATCGGAAGATGTTGTTAATGGCGATCATCTTTTTATTAATCAATGTATCGATTCCAATGTTTTGAGAAAGGCTGATATAGTCCATATTTTCTACCAGGGCGATCGTGCGTTTGACGCCGTGGTTACGCGCTACAAGACAAGAGATAATATTGGTTTCTGAATCTCCTGTTACGGCGATAAAGGCATCCATATCCTCGATTCCCTCTTCCTCGAGTAATTCTACATTGCTTCCATCTCCATGAATAATTAAGGAATCCGGTAATTCATCAGCCAGTTCAAAGCATTTGTCCTTATCCATTTCTATGATCCGAACCTGGTAGTCTTGTTGTGTTTTTTTCGCAAAAAGCCTTCCAATTAGCCCTCCTCCCAACACCATGATATTCTTAATGCGGATACCTGACTGTCCAGTCAGCTCCGTAATATGATGAATGCAGGTAGGTTGACTGATGAAGTAGATGTGGTCGCCATTTTTGAATTGTGTATCTCCTCGAGGGATGAGGGTTTGGTTCCCCCGATGAATGGCTACTACCGTAAACTGAATATCGGGTAGTATCTTCACCGTGTCAATAAGAGTTTTCCCAATTATAGGGGCACTTTCTTCTACAATCATACCCGTGAGAGAAAGTTTTCCATCCCCAAATTCAAATGAATCAGTTACGGTGGAAAGTTTCACCAGCCGAGTGATTTCATTTGCAGCCAGATCTTCTGGAAAGACCATCGCGTCTATTCCCAGGACTTTCATATCCAGTTTTTCTTTTTCAATTTGAAATTCTGGATTAGAAATACGCGCTATAGTACGCTTGGCCCCTAGGTGCTTACCCATAATGGCCGTAGTGATGTTGGTTTCTTCTTGGGCTGTAGCAGAAATGAGCAAATCCGCCTCTTTTACTCCAGCTTGTTCCAGTATTTGAATAGATACGCCATTTCCCTTTAGTGTACTCACATCCAAGTGGGATTCAGCGTGTGTAAGTCTTTCCTCAGTTAGATCTACTAAAATGATATCGTGTTCCTCATTTGCAAGCATTTTGGCTACATGGAAGCCCACCTCTCCAGCGCCTATTATGATTATTCGCATGTTAAATTTTCCCTTAGGGGGGCAAAGGTAAGTAAAAAGAAAAAAGGCTGCATACAGATTTGCTGCTACAGCCCTTTTCCTTAATCGAATGTGAAAATTTACTTCAACACTTTAGGTGAAGTAGAAGGATATTCCTGATTATGAAACTGGTTTAACCGTTTTGATAATTCGCGCTGCTACTTTGTATGGATCTGCAGCTGAGTTTGGACGACGATCTTCCAACCATCCTTTCCATCCATTTTCGACTGTTGCAATGGGAATACGAATGGAAGCTCCTCTATCAGAAACTCCAAAGCTAAATTTATCTATGGCTTGTGTTTCGTGTAATCCTGTCAGTCGGAGGTGATTATCAGCTCCATAAACTTCAATATGCTCTTTAATTACGGGAGCAAATGCATTACAAATTTCTTCGTATTTCTCCTTACTACCACAGGTGCGTAATACATTGTTGGAGAAGTTAGCATGCATACCCGATCCATTCCAGTCTCCCTCTACAGGCTTACAATGCCAATTACAAGCAACTCCATAAGCTTCAGCCGTGCGCTCTGCCAAGTAGCGGGCTACCCATACGTGGTCCCCTGCAGCTTTGGCGCCTTTGGCAAATACCTGAAATTCCCATTGCCCAGGAGCAACTTCGGCATTGATCCCTTCGACGTTAATACCTGCGTCCAAACATAAATCTAGGTGCTCTTCCACGATATTTCGGCCATAGGCATTGTATGCTCCAACACTACAGTAGTAGGGTCCTTGGGGTCCGGCGTATCCATTTGCAGGAAATCCTAAAGGTTTATTCGTGGCAGGATCCCAAAGGAAGTACTCTTGCTCAAATCCAAACCAGAAGTCATTGTCATCATCATCGATCGTCGCTCTGCCATTGGTTTCATGGGGGCTTCCATCTGCAGAAAGTACCTCCGTCATTACGAGATAGGCATCTCTTCTCCCTGGGTCAGGAAAAATTGCGACGGGTTTTAATAAACAGTCTGAGGAGCCACCAGGTGCCTGTTCCGTGGAGCTTCCATCGAAAGACCACATAGGGCACTCTTCTAGGGTTCCCCCAAAATCGGATACAATTTTTGTTTTACTGCGGAGACTTTGGGTAGGCTTATACCCGTCCAGCCAGATGTACTCTAGTTTGAATTTAGCCATTTGATAAAAATTGAAATAATTTTATGATTTTTCTTCAAATATTTAGCGAATCTACTGACAAATTATAAATTAGAAAAAAATAAATCTTACATTTTTCCATATTTTCCCATTTTAGATAGAGAAAAAATTGAAACGTGTAGCTAAATCCTAGAGAATTCCTGTAAAAATGCAAAAAATTCCGTGAAGTGGGAAAAAACAATTCTCAAATATCGAATATTTTATTGCATATTTAGGCCTAATAGGCTTTTTTTGAAGACTATTGAATCCTAACTTGTCAAAATTGACATTTGAATGAACCATTCTGCAAGACAACAAGCCATCGCACTCATTCAAAATCGTAAGATTGATTTACCTGTCCTACCCTCAGAGGATATAATGGATGTTTTCGGTTCTCATGTCTTCAGTAAAAAAGTAATGTTACACTACCTTTCCCAGGATATTTACAGGAAGCTGGAAAAGTGTATGGAAAGTGGAGAGAGCCTTACCAGAGACATAGCTAGCCCGGTTGCCAATGCCATAAAGGCCTGGGCAATAGACAATGGGGTGACCCACTTTACCCATTGGTTTCAACCCTTGACTGGCTTGGCAGCTGAAAAACACGAGTCTTTTTTAGAAATATCTGAAGGAGAACCGATTTACAATTTTTCTGGAGAAGAACTTATACAACAGGAGCCCGATGCATCTTCTTTTCCCCATGGAGGTCTTCGAAGTACCTTTGAAGCGAGGGGCTATACAGCTTGGGATTCCAGTTCTCCTGTTTTTATTTTTCATACCAAATATGGTAAGACCCTTTGTATTCCCACGATCTTTGTTTCCTTTCGGGGAGAAGCGCTAGACTATAAAATTCCCCTCCTTCGGTCTATATCCTTGTTGGATAATGCCGCCACAAAGGTATGCCAAATTTTTGACAAACAGATTCAGCGCGTGGTCCCAACCTTGGGAATGGAACAAGAATTTTTCCTCATAGATGAAGCATTTTTCAACCTTCGTCCAGACTTGATCCTGACCGGTAGGACCCTATTGGGTACCTCCTCTGCTAAGGATCAGCAGCTAGCAGACCACTATTTTGGTTCTATACCTGAGCGGGTATACGCTTTTATGAATCAAATTGAGCACGAAGCGCATAAAATTGGAATCCCCCTCAAAACCCGGCATAACGAAGTAGCACCAGGTCAATACGAATGTGCCCCCTTTTTTGAAGAAATCAACGTTGCGATAGACCATGGGCTGATGCTGATGGATATCATGGACCGCGCGGCCCGTCAGCATAACTTTCGAACGGTTTTTCACGAAAAGCCATTCTCGGGAATTAATGGATCAGGAAAGCACAACAACTGGTCCCTACAATCCAATACCGGGCGCAACCTCCTTTCACCAGGAAAAGTTCCCAAAGACAACTTGATGTTTTTGGCTTTCTTTACCTCGGTCATACGTGCAGTATCTGAACATTCCGATTTGCTTCGTGCGAGTATAGCCTCGGCGGGGAATGACCAACGCCTGGGTGGACATGAGGCACCTCCTCCCATTATTTCGGTCTTTATTGGGAGTGAACTGACGCGAGTATTAGAAGAAATCGTAAGTCCCCCTAGGAAGAAAAAAGCCAATGCCAACAATCCCTATTTGAAACTGGGAATTAGCAAGATCCCTGAACTTTTCTTAGATAATACCGACAGGAATCGTACTTCACCCTTTGCCTTTACGGGGAATAAATTCGAATTCCGGGCTGTGGGAGCCTCAGCCAATAGCTCCAATCCCATGATGGTGTTGAACACCATCGTAGCAGACCAATTGATTAAATTTGACAAATTGGTTCGCGGAAAAATTAACCGGGGTAGAAAGAAGGAGCTGGCAGTCCTTGATGCTATTAAGGAGAATGTCATGGCGAGTAAATCTATCCGCTTTGAAGGAGATGGGTATAGCCCCAGTTGGATACAAGAGGCCCGTAAGCGCGGCTTAGGCCACGTGGAAACCACTCCGGAAGCATTGAGCAGCTACCTTTCTACTCAGTCCCTCAAGCTATTTACCTCCCTAAAAGTTTTTTCCGAATCTGAACTCCGCGCACGCTATGAGGTGATGTTAGAAAACTACATTGCACAAGTTCGGATTGAGTCGAATATCCTGAATGAAATCGTTTCTACTCAAATTCTTCCGGTAGCCTTTTCTTATGAAAAGGAGTTGTTGGAAAATCTACAGCTTCACCATCAGATGGATTGGGAGGAAGATTTTATTGTGGAAGGAAAAGAAATGGTGAAAAGCTTACGGGTCAGAATAGAGGATATCCTACGCATGCTTAAAGATATGCAAGGCGAAAAAGAACGCATAGAAAAAATGCGTAGCAAACAAGAGATCGCCACTGCCTATGCCGAGCGAATAGTTCCCTATCTCAATAAGATCCGCAACCAATCTGATGAATTAGAGGGCATCCTTCCCGATGCACGCTGGCCACTGCCTAAGTACCGGGAAATGCTTTTTATAAAGTGAGAGAATAATCGGTAGTCTGTAAAAACCTTTGATAGGAAATCAAAGTACACTTTCGACCACCGACCACCGACCACCGACCACCGACCACCGACCACCGAAAAAAATTTTCCCCTCCATTAAACCCTTTTGTCCGTGCGAAGTCTAACCTACAGATTTCGAAATCATTTGTTGTTTTTATCCTTTAACCATCAATCTTTCAACAACAATGAAAGCGATACACGTACAGAAACCCATTTCAACATTTTCTATTTTATTTATAGGAATTTTTGCTCTTACCTTGTTTACCTCTTGTGAGGAAGATAATACCATCGACCCTTCTACTCCCATGAGTTTTGAGGAAGGCATAGAATTTAGCCTGGATGAAGCGGATATAGAAGGTACCTTTGAAGAGGTGGAAGAAATTGCTTTAGGTGTAGAGGAAGAAGCAATTTTGGGCCCTGACCGAAGAGTTGCTGCGCCTCCTATTATTTTATGGCGTTGTGCTACCATCGACCGCGATACCATCAACCAAGTGATTACTGTGGATTTTGGCGATGGCTGTGAAGGGAGGGATGGTCGCATCCGCAAAGGGAAAATTGTGATTACCTATAACGACAAAGTGCGTTTGCACATACCTGGTGCAACTAGAACCACTGAATTTGTAGATTTCTCTGTGGATGATGTGACTGTAGAAGGCACCAGAACCTTGACTAATCTGATGGATGCACCAGAGGATTTCATTAGTTTTCAAAGCAGCCTAACAGGCGGAAAAATCACTTGGCCAGATGGATCGACGGCTACCCGTGAGTTCTCTAGAACCCGAACGTGGCTACGTGGAAGTAATCCCCGTCAGGATGAATTCCAGAAAACAGGTTCAGCCAGTGGGACCACTCGCGAAGGGGTCAGTTATTCCATCGAAATTACTTCCCCTTTGACCTATAAACGCAATTGTCGTACTTCCCGGGTATTTATTGCTGTAGCGGGGAGTAAGACCCTAACGCGCTCAGGATCAGAGGAAGTATTGGTTGAATACGGTTCAGGCGAATGCGATTCGATTATCACTTTGACCGTGGGAGAGGAAACCCGAGAGGTGGATGTAAGGGAAGAATTGCGCAAACGTGCGCGGAGACAATAAACAGAAATATCCTTCCGTTGGGAGTATATAAAGAGTCAATCATATAGTCAAAATCTTTTTGATTAATTGGGTAAAAGAGAGGAAGTTTCCTTTGGAAGCTTTCTCTGTTTATTTTTGGTAGGAGGAAATTGTATTTTTCTGAGCGATTGGTTTTTTGACACGGAAGGACGCAGGCTTTGAGGGATTTAGCTGAGGCTAAAAGACGATGAACATATATGAACTGAAAATCAAAATCTTCGAAAAAAATTGAATGTTCCTGCAATGTACCTTTCCCCATTTCCATATACCCTTAATCCCCCTTTCTATGACGCTTCTACATCTCTTTAATGGTGATTCTCTTCTGGATGCTCTATCAGGTAAAGTAAAGGGCACTTGTATGGTTTGGAAGGAAGCCTTGTGCCAGGGGCCGCTTTCCTATAAGGTTTCACATGGAGAATCCTTAGATCTTCGTGAGCAGTATTGGGTCAGTCAATATGGGCTGGAAGCACGAGAATCCTTCCAGGAATTTCGGCAAATTTTGTCTTGGTTGGTCGACCAAGATTACCTCTCCCAATTTGAGGAAGTAGTCTTATGGTTTGGTGAGGATTATTTTTGTCAGATGAACTTGTTGGCTTTGCTGAGTACCTGGTATCAGGAGGGAATACAATTGCGGAAAATTTCGCTGGTGTCTGCTCACTATCATCCCGAAGTGGGGCATGTAACATGCCTGGGGAATTTAAGTCCAGAACAGTTGCTGGGTATCTTCCCAGACCGAAAAGAAATTCGAAATGAAGACCTTGAGGTAGCAGATATCCTTTGGCAACTCCTTACTGCAAAAGATCCCAGGCCCCTCAACCACTTTAAGCAATCGGTTCCCCATGACCGTTTTAATTGGGTAAAGGGTATCCGTTTACATGGCCTATTATTTCCTTTCCTGCAAAGTGGCTTAAATGCTTTGGAGTGGCGCATATTAGGTGAATTGGCCGAAGGTCCTTTACCCTTTTAAGCAGCTCATAGGAACTGTCCTGCGCAAAGATGTGAACTTTGGCCTGGGAGATAGCCAGTATGTGGCAATCGCCCAGCGATTGTCTCCTGTACTCATTCAAGCTGATGGGACAGGTTGGGATAGTATATGGGCAC
>JBCCTX010000127.1:0-20090 GCA_039197765.1 Bacteroidota bacterium | reverse complement strand
TCCCATTCCAAAAGCATTGGTGGCAACCATGATGCGAAATCCCTGTTGGATCCACTTACCTTGCGCCTCATCGCGTTGGGAATAGCTCATCCCCCCGTGATAAAATCCCGCCGAAAGTCCCTTGCTTTCCAGTAGTTTTGCAAGGCCCTCTGTTCGCTTTCGGGTTCTGGCATATACTATCCCGCTCCCTTGGACGCGGGTGCAGATTTCGAGGATTTTTTCCGTTACATTTTCTTCCTTTAAGACGAAGTAGCGAAGATTTGCTCGCTTGAAGCTCTTCTTAAATATTTCAGGAGACTGGAGTTTGAGTTTTTCGACAATATCTTTCTGAACCTTTACAGTTGCCGAGGCAGTAAGAGCCATGATGGGAATGTGGGGAAAGACTTCTCTTATTTTATGAATTTCCAGGTAAGCTGGACGAAAGTCATACCCCCACTGAGAGATACAATGGGCTTCATCCACTGCTAGTAACTGCACAGGCATACGACGCAAACGAGCTTGAAAAACTTCATTTTGAATTCGTTCAGGAGCGAGATACAGAAAGCGATAGGTCCCTTCACAAGCGAGGTCCAACTTTCGGTCAATTTCATGAAAAGCTAGGCTACTGTTGATATAAGTGGCTGCTATTCCCTTTTCGTTAAGACGGCTCACCTGGTCTTTCATCAAAGCCACTAAGGGGGAAATGACCAAGGTGAGTCCTCCTTGGCACAAACCTGGTACTTGAAAGCAAATGGATTTCCCACCTCCAGTAGGAAGCAAGGCTAGGCTATCTATTCCCAATAAGGCAGACTGAATAATCTCCTCCTGAGGAGCTCTGAAACGCTCGTATCCCCAGTATTTGCTCAATGTATCGAGTGGTGTATTATTCGTCATTTTGCTTCCACGAAATAAAAAAAAACCTTAGTTTCAAACCTATGAAAAAGAACCTTACGTTAGTTATTTTTGTCATTCTACCCCTTTTCCAATATGCACAGACTGAGCCTTGGAAAGCAGAAGATGTTGTAAAACAGGCACGAATTACCGGCCTAGATATTGCCAAAGACAACTCAGCTGTTGTTTGGGTTCACAGTCGGCCTGATGAAAAGTCGGACAAGTTTGTTTCGGACCTATGGCTAACCCTATTAACCCAAGAGGATGCCAAGGGAGATTTTCGCAAGGTACAACTTACCAGGGGAAAGCACGCTGATCGCTCGCCTTTATTCTCCCATGATGGGGAATCGATCTATTTCCTCTCTTCCCGAAAAAAAGGTAAGGCGCTTTGGGCCTTGAGCCGTTTAGGGGGTGAGCCCTATGTGGTAGATTCTTTCAAAACCACTATTGGGAACATACAATGGCTGAATTCCAGCACCTTGTGTTTCGTCTCTGAAGAAGGAAAGAGTCTATATGAGCAAGAAGCCTCGAAGAAGAAAGACAATAGCGTTGTCGTTGAAGACCAGGAACACTTTAAACCCACCCGGATTTTTGCCTACGACTTAGAGAATCAAACTACGAGAAGACTTACAGACAATCAATTTCCCATTAGAGAGTACGCTGTTTCTAAAGATGGCAGATGGATGGTAACGCTTCACATACTATCCCCCCATTACGGAGCCGATGGGAAGCCAGCTCCAACTTACTACCTCTGGGACATAGAAAATGGGACAAAAAAGCAGATTTTAGGATCTGGGTTTCAAACCCCCAGTAACTTCACCTTTACTTCAGATAACCAAGGCTTCTATTTCATAGCAGAAAAGTCTTCTGACCCAGAGTGGAATGGATCAGGGGTTAGCCTGCTGTATTATTTTGACATTGCTAGTAGTACCGCGACACCCGTTCCCCTCAATTGGGACTGGGGAATAGCTAGAGGCTATGAAGTCCGGGGAAATGATGTGCTTGCAAGCCTAGCAAATGGTCCTACCCTTGCCTTAGCTTTTTATAAGAAAGGAGCTTCTAATACCTGGGAAAAGAGAGTAGTGGAGGTCGGGGATCGCAACAATCACCTTCAGGTTACCTCCATATCACACGATGGAAACTATTGTGTATCTACTTACTCTACTGCCTCAAAAAAGGCGAGTATTTCCTGGTCTTCCTTAACCACCGAGGCGCAGGTTGTAGAAATTGCCGTGGGAAAAGAACTTACACAGCTCAATACCTTTTTAGACAAAAAGTTTAAAGCCCAATCTGCTGTGGTAAGTTGGAAAGGGGCATTGGGGGACAAAATTTCGGGGATCTTATATTATCCTAAAGACTACCAGGCAGAAAGGGCATATCCCTTAATGCTATCCATACATGGTGGCCCCTCCGGCGTTGACCTTGATCTATGGCAAGACCGATGGTCAACCTACCCACACCTTTTAGCGGAGAAAGGTATGTTCGTTCTCAAACCCAACTATCACGGCTCTAGTAACCACGGTCTAGCCTTTGTAGAGTCTATCAAAAAGCATTACTACGAATATGAATTACCCGATATCCTTTCTGGTGTGGACAGCCTTGTGGCAGCTGGAAGGGTTGACAATAACTCTTTAGGGGTTATGGGATGGTCAAATGGAGCTATACTAGCAACCATGCTAACCGTACAGCATCCTGACCGCTTCAAAGTGTGTGCGGCGGGTGCCGGGGATGTTAACTGGACTTCTGACTTTGGAACCTGTCGTTTTGGCGTAACCTTTGATCAAAGCTATTTTGGAGGAGCACCTTGGGATAACGTAGGAGACAAAAATTACAACGAAGTTTACATTGAGAAGTCCCCCTTGTTTGAATTGGAAAAAGTTACAACCCCAACCATTATCTTTCATGGAAGTGAAGACCGAGCCGTTCCGCGAGATCAAGGCTGGGAATACTACAGGGCCCTACAACAGATTGGTAAGGCTCCTGTGCGCTTTCTGTGGTTTCCAGGGCAACGTCACGGATTGGCAAAGTTAACCCACCAACGTAGAAAGATGAAAGAAGAGTTGAAATGGATAGATTGCTACCTCTTAGACAAAGATCCAGCTGAAAATGAAGCTTTTAAGCAAGGAAGTCCCCTTGCGCAATTGCTCAAGCAAGAGGGATATGCGCATAATGAAGGGATATGGGGGACTAGCGTGAAAGGAAAACTTATTCCCGAGACTTCTGTCGCCTATAAGGATTCCATCGAAGTGGGTATATACGAATTAACGCAAGCCCAGTACAATGCATTTAATGAGGAATTTAAGGTAAAGCCAGGGAGAGGAAACTATCCAGTTGTAGGGCTTAGCGCAAAAGAAATTCAGACGTATCTAGACTGGCTTTCCCAGTTAACCGGGCAGAACTATCGACTCCCTACAGAAAAAGAAGCGGAAGCCTTTCAAAAACTGGCTATGAAGCAACAAAAAAATTCCAATACCCTTACCTATTGGGCGGGGTATACCTTGACACATGATGATGCTAAAATGCTTAAAAGTAAGCTTGCTGAGGTTCAAAACACTTTATTGAAAGCGGTAGGGACCTTTCCTCCTAGCAAAATTGGTAAGGCTGAGGTGTATGATTTATCGGGAAATGCCGCAGAATATTTCGACAAAGAGGGTACACTCAAACCTTACGGAGGAAGTGCCTATGATTTTGTCGACCCTGCAAGCCCTTCAATTCCTTCCTTGCCAGAACATACGGGATTTCGGGTGGTTAAGGAGATACAATGAATTGTTAGTAGTAATTTAGTCCATAGTTCACAGTTTAACGTGTTTACTTTTTATCAAGTTGATTTCAGGTAGATCGATAGTTTCCAACTTATTTTGAATTGACGACTTATCTGAGGACTGACCAACCATCTAGTACATGCCAAATATTCTTCGTAGTCAATCTCTATTTCAAGAAGCTCAGGATTTCATCCCTGGGGGAGTAAACTCACCTGTTCGCGCCTTCAAAAGTGTAGGAGGAGACCCACTTTTTATAAAGCGTGCAGAAGGAGCTTATCTATATGATGAGGATGGGAATGCTTATTTAGACCTAATTAATTCCTGGGGGCCTATGATACTGGGCCATGCACACCCCGAGGTATCTGATGCAGTCGAAAAGGTCTTGAAAGATTCTTTTAGTTTTGGTACGCCGACGGAGATAGAAGTGGAAATGGCTAAGTTAATTGTGGATGCAGTCCCTTCTATTGAAAAGGTAAGGATGGTAAATTCTGGTACAGAAGCTACCATGAGTGCAATCCGTCTTGCCAGGGGGTACACCCAAAAAGATAAGATCATAAAGTTTGCAGGCTGTTATCACGGACATGGAGATAGCTTTCTCATTGCCGCAGGAAGTGGGGCCCTTACCTTTGGAGTACCCAATAGTCCCGGGGTAACCGAAGGGGTAGCTAAAGATACGATCATTGCACGCTTCAATGACCTAGACCATGTGAGGGAATTGGTTACCGCACATATTGGGCAAGTTGCCGCGATTATTCTTGAACCCGTTACGGGGAATATGGGGGTAATTCGCCCAGATCAGGAATTTTTAGAAGGCTTGCGAAGTCTTTGCGATGAGGCAGGTATTATATTGATCTTCGATGAGGTCATGACCTGTTTTCGACTGAGTTATCACTGTGCCCAGCACGTTTTAGGAGTAATTCCTGATCTTACTTGTTTGGGAAAAATCATTGGAGGAGGAATGCCCGTAGGAGCTTATGGAGGGAAAAAGGAAATTATGGAATACGTTTCGCCTGCAGGCCCGGTGTATCAAGCCGGTACCTTGTCAGGAAATCCATTGGCTATGAATGCAGGATACTCGACCCTGACCTATCTGAAAGACCATCCAGAACTTTACACCCACATAGATCAGGCTACTGAACAAATGGCAGTGCGAATGAGCCAACTTTTCAAGCAGCAAGGAGTGGCGCATACCATTGGTAGAGTAGGGTCTATGTTTACCCTCTTTTTCAATGAACAGCCGGTCAGAAATTTTGAAGATGCCAAGGCTTGCGATACCGAGGCTTTTGCAAAATTCTTTCGGAAAATGTTGGATTTAGGGATCTACATGCCCCCCTCTCAATTTGAAGCCATGTTTATCTCTTATGCGGTGAAGGAAAAAGAAACCGATTTATTCTTGAGTGCCTGTGAAAAATCCTTAGCAACTTTGTAATTTCTATTACATAGGTATGGAAAGTGCTTTTTATGTCAAATACTTATTGGAAAATAATTTTTTATGTTTGTAATTTGGTTGTAGAATAAAATGATTCTCAACTTCGTATACTAAACATGAGAAATTGGCTTTTTTTCCAACTAATGCTTGCTACATGTTTACTTTTGACAGTTCCAGATATCCAGGCCCAATCAAATATTCGGGTAGATGAGCGTTTTGAGTCCAATATTTCAGGATGGAAAGTTGGAAAAAGCGATGATCTCCTTGCAAAGGTAGACTCTGGGGTATACAGGATTGTTGTAAAAAATAAGGGAGAACGGTTTTTTTCTACGCGAAAATACTTTTTGGAGAAAGAAGAGGATTACCACATTTCAACGGAATTTTTTATAGATACTTCAGCTACCTCAGGCTATTTTGGCCTGATTTGGGGAGCTAAGTCCGGGAAGGATATGTACTGTTTGCTGGTGAGAGATACCATTTGGGCGATCAGGGTATATACGGGGGGAAAAAGTAAAACCCTCACCAAAGGGGCAATTAAGGGAGGCGAAGATGGAAACTATGCTTATTCAATAGAACGGGAAGCAGAGAGCTACCGCATCCTACTCAACAATGAGGAAATCTATGCCAAGGAGGAACTGCCATTACAAGGAGGGCATTTTGGGTATCTCGCTTTCGATCCAGTAGATGTACGGGTGAATAAGCTTATGATTAAGACTTCCAGCGAGATCCCTGTACTTACCAATCTACCCATAGGCTTAAAAAAGAGAAACTTAGGGAAGGCCATTAATTCCTCTGAACCGGAGAAGCTTCCCGTAATTTCTCCTGATGGAAACTACCTCTTTTTTACGGTAAAGGAGGATAGCCTAATGGATAAAGTGTATTATTCGAAAAGGGAATCTCGCGAAAAATGGTCTCCACGAAAAAGAATGCCCTGGCCGGTAAATGTCGAGAATTCTTCAAGTGGAGTTTTTTCGGTGAGTTCAGATAACAATACGCTTTTCATGAATGGCAAGTTTGAGGACAGTGTGTATGTAGGAAAAGGAATTAGCTATTTAGTTCGTGGAGAAAAAGGCTGGGAAACCCCCAAGAATATTGAAATTAAAGACTACAACAACCAAGGGAAATTTGTCGAGCACAACCTATCTGCAGATGGAAAGACCTTATTGCATTCCCTAGTAGATGAAAAAAGTATTGAAGGTTCTTATGATTTATATGTAAGCTTTCGGATCAATGACTCTACTTGGACCAAACCTGTAAACTTAGGAAAGGAAATCAATACCGGTGGAGATGAGATTTCCCCATTTCTAGCGCCTGATACCAAAACCTTATATTTTTCTACAGATGGCCGCCAGGGTTTTGGAAGCGCAGATATATTCATGGCCCGACGCTTGGATGATAGCTGGACCAATTGGTCCACACCCATGAATTTGGGGCCAGATGTCAATACCAATGAGTGGGATGGGTACTTTGGCGTGGATGCCAGGGGAGTCTATGCCTATTTTACGTCTAAATCCAATAGTATGGGAAGCACCGATATATTTCAAATGGTGGTTCCACCAATTGCTAGGCCTCAGCCCGTAGTGATTATGAGAGGCAAGGTAAAAAATGCATCGACAGGAAAAGCCCTAGCAGCTACCGTAATATGTAGAGATCTACTGACAGATGAGATTATTGGGATGGCTCGTTCTGCCCCTAGGAATGGGGCCTATAAGATTGTCCTTCCCAAGGGAAGACACTATAGTTTTGAAGCCTCCAAGGATGGATATTTTTCCATTCGAGGAAACCTGGATGTGAGCATTCTAGATGATTTCAAAGAGCAGCGAAGGGATCTGGCATTGGTTCCATTGAAGGAAGGGCAGAATATCTTGCTGAACAATGTATTCTTTGACCCTGGAAAAGCTACGCTGCGTGAGGAATCGGAACCAGAACTGGAGCGGGTATGCGAACTGCTAAAGGCACATCCTGAAATGGAAATTGAAGTCGCAGGGCATACCTATGACATGCGGGAGAGTCAAACCAATCTAGAGCTATCTCAAAAAAGAGCGGATGAGGTGAGAAGGTTTATCTTGCGATGTGGATTAGGGGGTGAACGGGTGATTGCAAAGGGGTATGGGGAATCCCGCCCTTTGGATGACGATGGGATTAATGGGAATTGCCACAAAGACAAGCGCGTGGAATTGGTTATTTCCACTTTTTAAACCAGGAGCTGATTTTTATCATAATTACCCCCAGAAAGGCTTCGGTTATAATACCCTGAGAAATTTTGGATTCCCCGATTTGCCTGTCGCGAAAGATAATAGGGACTTCTACAATAGAGAATCCGTACTTCCAGGCCCTAAACTTCATTTCTATTTGAAAAGCATAGCCCACGAATTTCACGGGATCTTGTAAGATTTTCTCTAATACTTCTCTCCGGTAACATTTGAAACCTGCGGTAGTATCCCGAATCGGCATACGTGTGATCCAACGCACATACACGCTGGCAAAGTAGCTCATGAGTACCCTAGACATAGGCCAGTTTACCACATTTACGCCTGTGATATACCTGGACCCGATAGCAACATCATGTCCATCTTTCTCACAAGCGGCAAGCAGTTCTGGTAGAGATTCTGGATCATGGCTAAAGTCCGCATCCATTTCCATGATAAAAGGATACTTGTGTTTCAGTGCCCATTTGAAGCCATGGATATAAGCGGTACCCAATCCCAGCTTTCCCTGCCTTTCCTCCATAAACAAGCGATTGGGATAGGATTTTTGAAGCTCCCTAACTACATCTGCCGTCTTATCAGGGGAACTGTCTTCAATTACAAGGATATGGCTGTCAATAACCTCGAACACCTTCGGGATAATTTTGGCAATGTTTTCCCGCTCGTTGTAGGTTGGAATGACGATGATGCTTGAAGCCATAGAAAAATTTATTTTTGGTTTCCTCTTATTTGCGCTCCTTTGCACATGTTATTTGTATAGGAAATCCTAACGCTTGCAGTACGATAAATATTAGCCTCAAAGAAAATCAATGATGGTTCAAGTTCAAAGAAATTGCTTGGGGTAAATCGCTTTATTTGTACACTTCCGCAACATACTGTTAGTTTGTAGCCTAATCCTGAGCAACCTTATGTCTACCTATACGAATATTGCTATTCTAGGATCTACTGGATCTATTGGCACCCAAGCTTTAGAAGTAATTGATCAGCAGCCTGATAGATTTGGTGTTGCAGTACTTACCGCCAATAACCGTGCGGAGTTACTGGTTGAACAGGCACTGAGATATAAGCCTGAATCTGTGGTAATTGGCAATCCAGATCATTACGAATTTGTACATTCTCAATTAGATAGTGCAGGGATAGCAGTCCATACAGGTAGGGATGCCTTAGACGAGGTGGTTACTTTGGCAAGCGTTGATATGGTGCTAACGGCTTTGGTAGGATTTTCGGGCCTTCGACCCACACTTGCCGCTATCCGTGCTAAAAAGCCAATTGCCTTGGCGAATAAAGAAACGCTAGTTGTCGCAGGGGAACTGGTCATGAAGGAGGCTAAAACCCATCAAGTTCCCATTATTCCGGTTGATAGCGAGCATTCAGCCCTCTTTCAATGTATGGTTGGAGAGTCTTACCAATCTATTGAGAAACTGATTCTCACTGCTTCTGGAGGACCCTTTCGAGGGTTTTCCTACAAAGACTTGCAATCTGTAAGCCCCCAACAAGCCCTGAAACACCCAAATTGGGAAATGGGGTCAAAGATTACCATTGATTCAGCAAGCATGATGAACAAGGGCCTAGAGGTAATCGAAGCATATTGGTTGTTTCAAATCCCTGCGAATAGAATAGAAGTAATTGTCCACCCCCAATCAATTATTCATTCTATCGTCCAGTTTGAAGATGGGAGTATGAAGGCTCAGATGGGCCTTCCCGATATGCGGTTGCCTATTCAATACGCATTAGCTTTCCCTCAAAGACTTCCCAATACCTTTCCACGTTTCGAATTTCTCAAATATCCAAGCCTTACCTTTGAACAGGTAGATACGGGGGTATTTAAAAACCTTGCCCTTGCCTTTGAGGCGCTTAATCGCGGTGGAAACATGCCATGTGTATTGAATGCCGCGAACGAAGTCACCAATCAGTTGTTTCGCGAAGGCCAGATTTCTTTTACAGATATGGCAAAAATTAATGAAGCCGCGATGGAACAATTACCATTTCTTAAGCATCCGCAATTGGAAGACTTTCTTGAGACTGATTCTCAGACACGAAAATGGGTGCTCGAATCCTTTACGGCTCGTATGTAATGAGACAAACATATTTCGTATTTAAAATTTCAAGAACAGAAATCCAACGAAAGCGTTCTTTTATTCGTAACATTTGTGTTGTAATTTGCTAGTTCGATTGATGACTATATATGAGTAATACAAAAAACCAGCCTTTTATCCGTTTAGGGATTATTGTAGGAACTATTCTATTGGCCTTGCTGATTGGTAGATTGATAGGTCCTGAAGCGTATGAATGGATCACCACTTTCTTAAAAGCCGTAGGCTTGGTTTTATTAGGGATTACCCTATTGGTTACGATACACGAATTAGGCCACTTCCTTACCGCAAAATGGTTTGGAATGCGTGTAGAGGCCTTTTCTATAGGCTTCCCCCCTAAGCTATTCAGCGTAACGCGTGGAGAAACTGATTACCAAATCGGGGCAACACCCCTAGGCGGGTATGTAAAGATCTCAGGTATTATAGATGAATCTATGGATACCCAGCATATCGAAGAAGAACCACAACCTTGGGAGTTCCGGGCGAAGCCTGTTTGGCAGCGACTCATTGTCATGACAGGAGGGGTGATTATGAATGTTTTGTTGGGGATATTCATTTTTTCCATGTTAAAGTTTGCCTTTGGAGAAAGATTTACCCCTATGGAGGAGTTGCAAAATGGCGTTGCTGTTCGCAAGACCGTGAAGACTGAAAATAAGTGCGGGGATATTGTTGAAAAGACTACCCTCGGATATTATTTGGGCTTTCGGACGGGAGATAAATTAGTTTCCTACAAGGGAGAGTCATTTCCCTATTTTGAAGATTACAACACTCCTGCTTTATTAATTGAAGAGGACGCGTATTTTGAGGTAGACAGAAACGGAGAGCGGGTGCGGATAGATGTTCCTCCTAAGGTTCTGGATAAATTCAACAATGACTCCATAGAAGTCTACCTGTTCAGCATGCGGAATTATCCTTCGCAGATTTTACTCAGTAAGGATGATACCTCAGGAATCGTAAAAGACGACATTGTTCGTCCTGCAGACAAAGCAGGGCTGCGTTCTGGGGATGTAATAACCCAAATTAATGATACACCGATTCGTTACTATGAGGATTTACTCAATACCATTCCTGAGCTTGCAAACCAACAAGTTGCCGTTACCGCTAGTAGGGCTGACAGTTTGATGAACTTCACAGTTTCTTTAGATTCTACTTCCAAGATGGGTATTTTGCCTTACCCAGATGCTATTGTGGACGTAAATTCTGAAATCCAGAAATATGGATTTTTCAGCTCCTTTCCCAAAGGGCTTGAGAGTGCCTTTAATGTACTTTCCTTGAACGCTAAGGGATTCGGACAGATTATCCAAGGAAATGCGAGTGCAGGAAACTCTGTTATGGGTCCTTTGGCCATCGCGAAAGTATACCTCGACCGTTTTCTTCAATATGGATGGGGCGGTTTCTGGGAGTTGACAGCCTCATTGAGTATGATCCTCGCCTTCGTAAATATTCTACCGATTCCTGCCTTGGATGGGGGGCATGTCGTATTTTTGTTAATTGAAGCTATTACCAGAAAAGAACCCTCTACGAAGATTCGTATTATCGCCCAGCAGATTGGGATGTTTATCCTCCTCGGACTCATGGTGCTAGTGATCTTCAATGATTTCTTTACCCATTTATTGGGGACCTGCGCCTAATCTGACTTTTTTCCGGTTTTTCTATCTAGGTTATCCACTTATGTTGGATAATTTAAAATATATTGTGAATATTGAATAGTATTCAGTGACTTATTACGACATTTTCAGTCGTATTATTAGAAAGGATTTAGAATTTTTACGTATTAACAAACCCAACCACTATCATGAATCTACGTGCTTCTCTCGTACTATTGGGAACCATTATATGGTTTCTTCTAGGCGCGTTAACGAACTGGGTATGTAATGACTGTTCCACTAAAACAGATACCATCGATAAGCCGACTCTTATTTCAAATGGTTCTATGGGGATCATCCCCTTGATGTTTGATTGGTCTAGTGATTCAGCTGGTTCTGAGGCCAAGCTTACGGATTATTTGAATGCTAAGCTTGGAAATTACAACGGGGAGGATTCCCTCGTTATTACAGGATATTATTATCCAGAAGAGGAGGCGCCTGTAGGCTTTGCCAATATGGGGCTAGCTCGAGCGCAGAAGATCAAAGATATGTTGATCCGTCAGGTTTCTTCTGGAGAAGTATCTCTTGAAAACTTTGATCCCAACAAAGTTGTATTGCGTTCTAAGGAGCTAGAAATGAGACCTGGTGTACAACAGGCATCTTTTGAAGGAGGAGACCTCACCATTGTACCTCCATCAGTTGCTTTACCCCCTATTGTCTTCAATTGGGACGATCCTACGCCTATTACCGATCAGCGGCTTTCTGCATATTTAGACGGTTTATTGGCGGATTATGATGGATCTGATAGCTTACTCATTACAGGTTACTACTTTGCAGATGAAGCCATTTCAACTGGATTCGCAAACATGGGCTTCGCCCGAGCTAGTAAAATCAAAGATCTACTCCTGAGCCAGATCGCTTCAGGGAAGCTATCAAAGGAAGGACTCAATCCAGATATGATAAGCTTGAGGTCTATACTATTATCAGCTTCTGAAAATGCCAAAAGGTTCCCATTTACTGGATCACCTATTATTGATTTCGAATCGCTGGCACCCCAGTCAACCCTACCAGACATCGAAGGAAAGGCTACGGTGTATTTTCCTTACAATTCTACTGAACGCATACCCAATGAGAAATTTGATGCCTATGTTCAGGATTTGGTTGAAGTACTTCTGAAGTCAGAGAAGTCGCTCATGATAATTGGGCACACGGACTCTATTGGAGGTGAGGCCTACAACCAGGACCTGGGGCTTAACCGCGCCAGGGTGGTAAGACAGATGTTGATCGACCGAGGAGTGGCATCTGAGAGAATGCAAATCGGTTCTAAGGGCTTCCTAGAACCCGCAAGTACCAACGAGACTGACAAAGGAAGACAGCTCAACCGTAGAGCAGAATTAATTATCCAACAATAATCGACAAGCCTAAACTCATATAACTATGTTTTCAAATTGCACAAATTTATTATGGCCCATACTTTGGTTTTTGGGGGCCTTTGGATTGGGATATCTCTTGAGGTGGTTTTGGAATAACAATAAATTGAAAGAAACAGAGGCGAAGCTATCTGCAGCCCTAGCAGCTTCTGGATCCTCATCTGCTTCGGGTTCTGGAGCTTTTGAATCTGGCATCGCTGCAGGAACTACAGATGGCGATGACCTTAAACTATTGGAAGGAGTTGGCCCACGTGTGGAGTCCATCCTTAATACGAATGGAATCAGTACTTACACCAAATTAGCCGGGATTGGCCCTAGCGAGTTGCGCACCATACTGGATAAAGAAGGAGGAAGGTTTCGCTACTTAGATCCTACATCCTGGCCACAGCAGGCAGCTCTTGCCCGCGACGGAAGATGGGAAGATTTAGAGGAATTGCAGGAGGAGCTTATTGGAGGGGTATACTATGGGCCATCTGGCCAGTACAAGGATGCAGACGATCTCAAACGCATCGAAGGGATTGGCCCACGTGTGGAAGGTCTTCTCAATAACAAAGGCATACACTCTTGGAAGCAACTGGCGGACTCCAATACAGATGATCTGAAGGATATCTTAAAAGTTGCAGGGGGAAGATATCGCGAAATGAACCCAACCTCTTGGCCACGGCAAGCCAATCTCGCTGCAAACGGGAAATGGGAGGAGCTCGATGAACTTCAAGAAGAGCTTATTGGAGGAGAATATATTACAGGAGGGCCCGTAGGAGCTCCTGCAGGGGCAGATCAGGATGACCTGAAGGCTATCGAGGGAATTGGAACAAATGTAGCTGAAATTTTGAATAGCGCGGGAATTAGTTCTTATGAAGACCTTTCCGAAAAGTCTCCACAAGAGTTAAGACTAATTTTGGACAAAGAAGGAGAGCGTTTTGCTAACCTAGACCCCACCTCTTGGCCGCAACAAGCGTGGCTGGCAACTTCTGGAAGGTGGAAAGAGCTGTCCGATTTACAAGATGAATTAATTGGAGGACTGTATGTAGGCCCTTCCGGAAAAGAAAAGGGAGGGGATGACCTTACACGTTTAGAGGGAATTACCCCTCGCGTAGAAGGTCTATTGCACAGCGCAGGTATTACCAGCTTCAAAGATTTGGAAGATGCCGACTCTGTGAAACTTCGAGGAATTCTTTCAGCTGCTGGAGCTCCTTATAATTCGCTTGATACGACCTCTTGGGGGAAGCAAGCAGGAATGGCAGCAGCAGGTAAGTGGGATGAACTGGAGGCCCTTCAGGATGAATTGGTTTCTGGTGCATACGGAAGTGGAAGTGCAGAAGGAACTGTTGCAGCAGGAGATGACCTTAGAGAGATTGAAGGGATCGGTAGAAGCGCGGCAAAGGCCCTTAATGATGCGGGGATTAACACGTTTGAAGCGCTTGCTGCTAAGTCTCCAGCAGAATTAAAAGAGATTTTGGCTACACATGGGAATAAGTTTGCAGGGCTGGATACGGGTTCCTGGCCGCGTCAGGCTGCTATCGCAGCCAATGGAAGCTGGGACGAGTTGGAAAGTCTCCAGGACGAGCTTACCAGTGGGACATATACAGGTCCTTCCTTTACATATAAAAATGATTTAAAGGTCATCGAAGGGGTCGGACGCCGTACCGAGGCAGCGCTAAATAATGCAGGAATTAATAGCTTTGAAGAACTTTCTGACAAAAGTCCTGAGGAATTGTATGCGATTCTAGAAGCTGAAGGTGAGCAATTCCGCATGATAAATCCCTCTTCCTGGCCTCAGCAGGCTGGACTTGCTGCCAAAGGAGAATGGGATGAGTTGGATGACCTTCAGAATCAGCTGATTGCAGGAGTGCCTATTGGATCCCCTGTTAAGAATGACCTAACTGTAATTGAAGGGATTGGGAGAAAAATTGAGGGAATCCTCAATGAGGATGGCATTCATACCTGGGAAAAGCTTTCTCAAAGTACCCCAGATCACTTGAGAGGCGTATTGCTTTCTAAGGGTGGGCCAAGATACAAAATGCACAATCCAGAAACCTGGCCAGAGCAGGCAGCACTTGCCCATCAGGGAAAATGGGATGAGCTCAATACCCTGCAGGACGAATTGATTGGGGGCATTCGTCAAAATGACCTGAAAGTAATCGAAGGAATTGGACCAAGAATGGAAGGAATCCTCAATAAGGAAGGAATTCTTACTTGGCAGCAATTGGCTGAAACAGATCCCAATAGATTGAAAGATATATTAGGAACTTATGGTACAAAGTACGCCATGGTTGATCCAACCTCCTGGCCACGACAAGCTTCCTTGGCAACTGTTGGGAGTTGGGAAGAGTTAGAATCTCTTCAGGATGACTTGACCGTCGGACGGATCGTTAGTGCCGATGACCTCAAGCAAATTGAAGGGGTAGGTCCCAAGGTTGAGTCTCTATTAAAAGGAGCAGGAATTACAACCTTGGATCAAGTTGCAAGCTCAGATGCAAAAGATCTGAAAACCATTTTAGATAATGCTGGAGATCGCTATCGCTTAATAGATCCTACTACCTGGCCCCAACAGGCTCAGTTTGTAAGTTCAGGGAATTGGGGCGAATTGGAGAATCTTCAGTCCAACTTAAATCCTGGTGCCTATGCAGCAGTTGCCCCTGGAGCAGGAGGAGCAGCTACCGGATCTGAGAAAGATGACCTGAAGCGTATCGAAGGAATCGGACCTAAAATTGAGCAGATGCTCAATAAATCTGGGATTTACACCTGGGAACAACTTGCAAATACACCCGTAGATAACTTGAAAGGTATTCTAGCCTCAGGTGGAGATCGCTATAAAATTCACGATCCTGGAACTTGGCCTGAGCAAGCAGCGCTAGCTGCAAGCGGAGATTGGGAGCGCTTGGATGTACTGCAAGATGAATTGATTGGAGGGGTAAGAGTAAGCCAGGGATCTGGGTCTACTCTCAGCGCGTCCGCTTCTGGTGGATCTTCCGGGGGAGCGAGCCTCGCTTCTGGTACAGGGAAGCCACAGAAGGATGACCTGAAAAAAGTGGAAGGGATTGGACCTAAGATTGAAAAGCTGCTCAATGCCGATGGAATCATGACTTGGCGACAGCTCTCAGAAGCCGAAATTGATAGACTTAAGCGCATCCTCGATGCAGCAGGACCACGATACCGCATTCACGATCCCGGAACTTGGCCTCGGCAGGCAGGACTCGCTGCTGATGGGAAATGGGATGAATTGGAAAAACTACAGGATGAATTAAGTGGCGGAAAAGAGAAGAAATAAGTATTTCTTACAATAAAAGTAGGCCTTGGGGTTCTTTCCCCAAGGCCTTTCTATTATTAGCATACTATTTTTGTAACTTTATTACGTATATTTTAGTATTACACCAAAACTTATGAACCTATTAATTGAAAAATACTATGAATAAGCAAAGACTTATACCCTCTTTTGTTTTCATCTTTATCGGAATATTAGTACTACTAACCCTAGGTTCTGGTGCTTTTAAAACGGTAGATGCAGGGGAAAAAGGGGTTATCTTTAGAAAATTTGGCGGAGGGGTAGATACCTCCAAAGTGTTCCCGCAGGGCTTCCATGTAATTTCTCCCTGGAATACCATGACTTCTTATAATGTTCGTATCAAAGAAGTGCCTTTAAAAGGGATCAAAGTTCTGACAAACAATGGCCTGGAAATAGATATGGACTTAACTTTGAGGTATAGCCTCGTTCAGGACAAGGTTGCGGTATTACACGATAGAGTCGGCCAAAATTATGAGAACTCTATTGTAATTCCAGAGATCCGCTCTGCAACGCGTGAGGTTATTGGTAAATATTCTCCTGAAGAGTTATACTCTGCCAAGCGGGAGATCATCCAGGAAGAAATAACGGCTAAGACGGATAAGGCACTAAAGGCAAAGTACATCAACTTAGATGCGATACGCATACGCAACGTGACCCTTCCTCCCACAATTCGTACCGCCATTGAGAGTAAGCTTCGCCAAGAGCAGGAATCCTTGGAGTACGACTTCCGGATTCAAAAGGAAACCAAAGAAGCCGAAAGGAAGCGAATCGAGGCTGAGGGTATCAAGGAGTACCAGAATATTGTATCACAGAGCTTATCTGATAGACTCCTAAAGTGGCAGGGAATTGAAGCGACGAAAGAGTTGGCGAATTCCGAAAATACAAAGGTGATTGTCGTAGGAGGTAGCGGCTCTGACGGATTACCCTTGATTTTAGGCGGAAATTAATCTGAAAAGGCCAGAAGCGAGAAGTGAGAAAAGAGATAAAAAGGGAAGTTAAATCTCGATACTCAGCTCACTTCTGGCTTTTCCCTTCTCTTTTACCCCACACCTGTGTTTCAACTCAATTACTGGGCTCATCCCTTTGCTTTTTGGTTACTTATCTTCCTGCCTGCCTACTTGTTTTGGTATTTAAAGGTATTCCCTAGTCGAAGGATAATTATTGATCTCAACAGACCTCCCTCTTCAACGAAGCCCCCAGCGAAGAATTTTCATGTTCTCCCCTTTTTGCCTCATCTTTTTTATCTCCTTACCCTTTCATGTGTAATTCTCGCTCTAGCTAGACCCCAATACGTCTCGCAATGGGAAAACGAGGAATTGAGCGGTAAGGATATTTATTTTGTAGTGGATTTGAGTAATAGCATGGTAGAAGCAAGGGGGAGGTTAGAAGAAATGCGCAGATTCATGGATAAATTTATAGAAGGGCACCCAGAAAATAGGATGGGAATCATTGTTTTCGGAGAGGAGGCCTTTTCTTATGTCCCCCTTACTTGGGATACTAAAGCCTTACAACAAATGATCATGCGCCTTCAACCGGGGATCGTTCCTGCGGAAGGGACTGCCATGGGGAATGCATTGTATTTAGCCTTACATCGGTTTGAAGTGGCCCAGGCTGCTGCGCCTGGTATCTTGCTTTTATCCGATGGGGGAAATACCACTAGTATTATCTCTCCCACTTCTGCTGCAAGGCTTGCAGGCCAGCAAAAGGTTCCTATTCATTCGATGATCTGGAAGCCAAATCCAGATTCTGCACAACTAGTTAGCAACTTTTCCCGCGACTCCCTTGCCTATCTTGAGATGGGAAGACTGAGTGGAGGGAATACCCAGTTGATTCCCCATGCTGACGTATTAGAGGACTATTCCGTCAATTTTTCCACCTTAGACTCCGAATCAATCGGGAGCTTGAGTTTCCGATTAGCTGAGGATAAGTACGATCTATTTGTATGGCTAGCCCTAATATTCCTACTCATTTCCTTTTGTATTCGAGCGAGTTCTTGGGGGAATCCGTTGGAGAGTTAACTCAAAATTGCGCCTTCTTAATCCGGTCCCAACGCATGGTATACTTGATAGACCGCCTGACATATTTTTCGATAATGAGACTTGCGGTAGGGGCCGCCCAGGAGCTTCCTCCGCCCGCATTTTCTACAATGACGGCTACCGCAATTTTAGGTTTTTGTTTGGGGGCAAACCCTATAAAAACAGAGTGATCCTCTCCATGTGGATTTTCTACCGTACCGGTCTTACCACAGATAGGGATGTCAGGACCCAAATATGCACTTTTAGCGGTACCATTCATCACTACGGACTCCATGGCGTCGATCACCACATCGTAATGCTGTTTTTCCACCGGATTATAGATGCGTTCATAGGGAATTTGTACCCATGCCGTATCTGACTCTCCACGCGTTGCTACAGCGAAATGAGGTCTTTTATAAAAGCCTTTATTGGCAATTACTGCGGCTAAGTTTGCCATTTGTAAGGGAGTCATTTCAATTTCCCCTTGACCGATCGAGTTACTTATGGTGGTTATGGCATTCCAGCGTTTAGGACCATACCAGGTTTTGGGATTGTCATACAGCTCCGTAGTGGGAAGGAATCCTGCCCGCTCATAGGGTAGGTCTACCAGTAATTCATGTCCGATTCCCATCTTGAACATGTAGTCATGCCAAATTTTGAAGCCTTCATACAGGTCGCCATAAGGCCTATGATTCAGAAAGTCCACGTAGGTTGCGGCAAAGTAGGAATTACAAGAGTACCTTATAGCATTTTTCAGGCTCAAGGGGTGAGGGTGTAGCCTACACCCAGGTCTTCCTCGATTTCGCCAAAATCCTCCTCCACAACTGTAAACCGTTTCCGGGGTGATAATGCCTTCATTTAATGCCGCTAGCGCAACAGGAAGCTTGAATATTGACCCCGGGCTGTATCGACCCATGATAGGTCGGTTCAACAAGGGAAGACGCGCATCGTTCCTAAGCCTAGACCAGTTTTTCCGAAAGTCCTGACCTGTCAGGTCACTTGGGTCGTAGGTTGGTGCACTTACGAAAGCGAGAATCTCTCCTGTAAAGGGCTCTATGGCAACAATACTGCCGCGTTTATTACCCATTAGATCCTCTCCAAATGCTTGTAGCTCGGGGTCGATACCTATCATAATATCTTTTCCGCGAACGGCAGGAAGATCCATTTTTCCATCAGCAAACCTACCCACCTCTCTTCCTAAGCGATCTTTTAAAATAATCTGACGACCAGGAATCCCTCTTAGCAATGTGTCATAGGACCTCTCTATTCCGGACTTTCCGATCATGTCCCCGATGCGGTATGTTCCCTTTTTGCCCATCCGGATATCGGCAGAATCCACCTCAGCTATATAGCCCAAAAAGCTGGCCCCCACCTGGTACTCATACCTCCGCTTATTGGTCATGTTAAAGGAAATCCCTCCAAAGTTCCAGGTCAATTCTTGTAACATAGAATAGGTTTTGGGTTCTATGTATTGAGCTAGAACAGATTCTCCATATTTATTGGAGCGCTTGAAGGTAGATACCTTCTTGACTATTTCTGAGTGAGTTAAGCCCAGGAAATTAGGAAATACGGTGGTATCCCGAATGTTCAACTCACTGGGGATAATTCGCAAATCGAAGAGCGGGCTATTTTTTACGTATATATTTTGGTTTCTGTCATAGATATTTCCCCTAGGAGGGACGATAATTCGGTTACTCTTGGTCCTCCTTCCAGCCATTTCTCGATACTTATCGCTTAAGATCTGGATATTCAATAAGCGATAGACTAAGAGCAGGAAGATACCGACTAGCAGTATAAATATGAGTTGACCACGCGTTTTGTGGGAGTCCATTTATGAGCCTTATCTATAAAATGGGTTATCTTTTATACACTAGAATACAAATCAAATACGAAAAAACAAAGGTAATCAAGGTGCTACTTACAATTTTTAAAAGGGTCCATCCAATATACCTAAAGGAATAGGCCTCAAGGAAAAAATAACTAAGACTATGTACGAAAATGAGCGGAAGAAGGTAAAAAACATACCACAGAAAGTCTTGTTTGTACAAAGAAAATTCATCTCCTACCTTGGCAAGGCTTCCCGTAGCAGACAAAAGCATAACCGGGCGACGTAGTCCGGCAGCTAATAAGGTAGAGAAAGTATGAATGCCCATGGATAAAGGACTAGAAAACCAATCCATAAGTAATCCTATAATAAAGCAAATCGCATAGTAAATGGGAACAGGAACTGTGAAGGGAATCATCAATACTACTACGAGAAATACGAAGGGCGTTGCTAAGTCAAAGAGACTTACTTGATTGAAAAAGAGGATCTGAAGCGCTCCAAAGAAGAGAAATAAAAAAATATGTCTTAGTGGATTCCGCATCTATTCTCCTATTCATTATTTTCTTGCACACTTTTCGCTAACTCAT
>JBCCTX010000126.1:0-20192 GCA_039197765.1 Bacteroidota bacterium | reverse complement strand
CGTAGGCGCTGTACCTCATTGGCACCGCTGGTTTCCTGACTTTCTTTACCATCTTCACTGCTTTTACCCATTCCCAGCATTACGATAGAGGCAGGCACATTGGTTCGCTGTAGGACTCCTTTGCGCGTCACTGTCCCCCGATTAATTCGCCGATCTTTACGCCAAAAGCGATCAAATAGCTTTTTATAGGCCAATGATTCTTCTTTTGTACAGCAAGTTATGGCCCTAGTTGCATAAAAAAATGGCTCCCTTTTATCTACTACTCCAAACTTCCCGGCCTCAAGCATATCTAGGGTCTCTTGTACCCCCACATTCATCCCTTCCTTTCGCAGAAACTGCCCAAAGGCGATGATTGCTTGATGGAGATCGGGAAAATTGTTGTACATAAAAGAGTAAAATGGTTGTCGGTCTACAGTTCACGGGAAAAGGCAACTCCTCTTCATCAGATAATTATTACCCAAAAAACTGTGGGCCGTGGACTGTCGACTATTAAACTACTAACCCAAAACCTCTTCCAGTAAACGATCCACCCCCTCACTTCGCACCAACTCAATGTCATCGGCGGATTTTAATACACAGCCCAGCGTCTTTTCAATATTTTCCTTGCTGATGTAGCGGTGATCCAGTGCGAGCAGCCCCGCTGCCCAGTCCAGGGTCTCGGCTATTCCTGGCGATTTACTCAACTTGCGCTTGCGCAGTTCTTGCACCATTTTCACTACCTGATGGGAAAGTTCTTGATCAATACCCGGAAGTCGTTTCTGTACAATCCTAATTTCCTTGTTCTGATCAGGATAGTGTACCCAGTGATACAGGCATCGACGTTTTAAGGCATCGCTGAGTTCGCGGGTTCGGTTGGAGGTGAGAACTACCCAGGGCCTATACGTAGCCTGGATAGTTCCCATCTCAGGTATGCTAATCTGAAAGGCAGATAGAAGCTCCAACAAAAAGGCCTCAAATTCCTCATCGGCACGGTCAATCTCATCAATCAGGAGCACGGGAGCTTTTTCCTCTGCTGTTATGGACTGTAAAAGCGGCCGTTTCATTAAAAATTCTTCCCCAAAAATATGGGCTTCCTTTTCCTGCTCCGTTTTGGAGCTATGTTCCTGAATTTTAATAGAAAGCAACTGCTTCTGGTAGTTCCACTCGTATACAGCTGAGTGAATATCCAAGCCCTCATAGCACTGTAAACGGATGAGCCGGGTGTCGAGGATGCGAGCCAGGGTATTCGCTACCTCTGTCTTCCCTACACCAGGCTCCCCCTCCAACAGCAAAGGTTTCCCCAAGCGCTGCTGAAGGAAAAGAATCGTTCCCAATTCCTCATCTGCCACATACCCTTCCCGATCCAATGCCTGGATAAGCTCTGGAGCATTCCAATGTTTCTTTCCGTTGTTATGCATCTTTATTTCCACCAAACATTCCGCCTAATTTGTCTTTGATGATTCCTCCTACAAGAGAACCCGCGTTCAGCGATTCATCTGTAGCATCTGTTGCATCTCCCTCTACCTTGGATAGCTCGTTTTTGAAGTTTTGGACAAACTGTTTGAGCAGTTGATCACTGACATCATGAACGAGGCGTGCTCCAAATTGTGCCAGTTTACCTGTAATCGAGATGTCCATAGAATAGGTAACTTCAGAGCCTCCTTCTTTTTCAGCAACTTGACCATTCATGAGCATTTCAGCACTCCCTTTCCCCTTTGCATCTAGTCCTACTCCTTTGAGGATCATCTTTTTATTATCGGTATCCATTTCCAGGATTTCGATGTCTCCTGCATAATTGGTCTTCACGGGGCCAAATTTCATCGAAACTTTCCCCTTATAGTTCTTTTCGTCGATTTTTTCGGTGATAGAGGCACCAGGAACACAGACCACGATTTCCGCGGGGTTACTCAGCATGTTCCATACCTTATTTACCGGTTGGTCAATCTCAAATACTTTTTCTATTGTAGTTTTCATATTCTACTGATTGGTTTGAAGTTAAGAGAGCTAGAAGTTTGAGGTAAAATTTGCCCTAGTCTCAAGGTTGATGAAGCCGTTTCATTCATTAGCTTCTTGAACTTCAAACTGGAATCCTCAAACTTCAAACAACTCTACTATTTAAATAGCTCCTTTCTCCTTTAAGATTTTCCAGACCTTAGGAGGAGTAATGGGAATGTCTAAATGTGTTACGCCTAAGTGGGAAAGTGCATCCACAATCGCATTGGCAATTGCGGGAGGTGCGCCCACGGTAGGAGATTCTCCGACCCCTTTGGCTCCGATGGGATGATGGGGAGAAGGGGTTACCGTATGTCCAGTTTCCCAATTGGGAGATTCTACCGCGGTTGGTACGAGGTAATCCATGAACGTTCCATTGAGGATATTTCCATCCTCGTCATAGATCAGGGATTCGTACATCGCGGGAGCAAGTCCTTGCGTGAGTCCACCATGAACCTGACCTTGAACAATCATAGGGTTAATGATGTGTCCACAGTCATCAATCGCTACGAAGCGGCGTACATCAATTCCACCAGTCTCTTTATCGATGTCTACAACACAGATATAGGCACCAGAAGGGAAGGTCAAATTTGGGGGATCGTAATAGTGCGTTGCCTCAAACCCTGCTTCCATTCCTTGTGGGTGATTGGTATAGGCAGCAAAGACGATTTCCTGAATGGTTTTAACCTTTTCAGGTGCACCTTTTACGAAGAATTTTCCGGGTTCCCACTCAAGGTCTTCCTCACTTACCTCCAATAGATAGGCAGCGATCTTGCGGGCCTTATCCCGGAGTTTGCGAGCAGCCATAGCAGCTGCGGCACCAGCTGTTGGGGTACTCCTACTTGCATAGGTTCCCAATCCGTAGGGCGCAGTGTCGGTATCTCCCTCTTCTACCTGAATATTGGCAGCAGGAATTCCCAGTTCCTCAGCAATGATCTGGGCATATGTAGTTTCGTGCCCCTGTCCCTGAGATTTGGTGCCGAAGCGGGCAATTGCCTTACCCGTAGGGTGGACGCGAATCTCTGCAGAGTCAAACATCTTGATTCCTAGGATATCAAAATCCTTAGAAGGTCCCGCACCGACAATTTCGGTAAAGGTCGAAATCCCAATCCCCATTAATTCACCTCTCTCACGTTTTTCAGCTTGCTCCTTGCGCAATTCGTGGTATCCTACCACATCCATTGCCTTTTGGAGACCCGCATGGTAATCGCCACTATCGTACTCCCAACCTGTTGGCGATTTCCAAGGAAATTCCTCCTTTTTAATGAAGTTTTCCATTCGTAACTGCGCAGGGTCTTTGCCTACTTTGCGGGCAAATTCATCTGTAATTCGCTCAATTGCGTGAACAGCCTCAGTTACTCGGAAAGAACAGCGGTAAGCTACCCCTCCTGGTGGCTTATTGGTATATACTGCATCGGCTTCCATATAGGATGCTCCATAGTTGTAGGAACCTGTCCCGATGGAGAAAAGTCCTGTAGGAAACTTAGAAGGATTAGCAGAAGCATCTGTATATCCGTGATCCGCGAGAACCTTGAAGCGCGTGGCTTGGATTTTTCCATCTTTGGTGCCTGCCATCTCCGCCGTAATGTGATAGTCCCGTGCAAATGAATCTGCCTGTAGGTTCTCAGAACGGTCTTCGATCCATTTTACAGGTTTTCCGATTAGGAAGGAAGCAGCTATTGCAATTACATAACCAGGATATACGGGGACTTTTCCCCCAAAGCCTCCGCCAATATCTGGAGAGATAACCCGTACTTTCTCCTCGGTTAATCCTACGTGTCCAGCTACCAAAGCAATCACCGTTCGAATAGCATGCGGAGCCTGGGTCGTCATATACATCGTGAGATGGTTGTCTACCTTGTCATAATTGGCTACGCAGCCACAGGTTTCAATTGAAGCTACATGGATCCTAGGGATATGCATTTGCTCTTTAACTACGACGTCCGCATTTTCAAATACTTGGTCTGTAGCCTCTTTATCTCCCACTTTCCAGTTCCAAATGTGGTTGTCCGTTTTTCCTTCTTTGTCAATTCGGAGTACGGGAGCATCTGGGTCTAGGGATTTGAACGGGTCAATCACCGGCTTCATAGTTTCGTACTCTACCTCTACTGCTTCTACCCCATCAGCTGCGATGTAGCGCTCAGTTGCTATGACAGCTGCTACTTCCTGCGATTGGTACATTACTGTATCGACTGGCAGTACCATTTGGGTATCTGACATCAGGGTCGGCATCCAATGCAGATTGTATTGCTCAAGGTCTTTTCCTGTTACAACTGCCAGTACTCCCGGAATTGCTAATGCTTTCTCTGGGTTGATGTTTTTGATTTTGGCATAGGCATAAGGGCTGCGGACGATGTCCATATACAGCATACCTGGAAGCTTTACGTCATCCACGTAGTTGCCTTTTCCTTGTACGAAACGGGCATCCTCCTTGCGTTTCATGGAGTGCCCCATTCCGCTTATTTCTTTCGATGTTTTACACTGAATCATAAAAATATATTTTTTTAGAAGTGGGAAGAGAGACTACTAGCCTGTGAGAGGAGAGCGTGGATAAATAGAAATTCGACATTTCATATGATCGCTTACTTCTTTGGACATCTCGCTTCTACTTCATAGAATTAAACAAATTCTGGCTCGGTGGAAGGGGTCTCTTCACCGCGCATTTTGGCTCCTGCGTATTGGATAGCTTTTACAATGTTGTTGTATCCCGTGCACCGGCAGAGGTTTCCGGAGATTCCCCAGCGAATTTCTTCCTCCGTTGGGTTGGGATTGTTTGCTAGCAGTTCCACTGCACGCATCATCATCCCTGGGGTACAGAATCCACAGTGGAGTCCATGGTTTTCTTTAAAACCTTCCTGAATGGGATGGAATTCTCCTTCTGGAGCCAAGCCCTCTACCGTTGTAATCTCCTTGCCATTCGCCTGTACAGCCAACATGGTACAAGACTTGATGGATTTCCCGTCTACAAGGATTGTACATGCTCCACAGTTGGAAGTGTCGCATCCAATATGCGTACCGGTCATATCCAGATTCTCACGGATCAAGTGGACCAACAAGAGTCGAGGTTCTACCTCTAGGGTGTGGGCTGTGCCATTTATAGTTACAGTTATTTCTTTATTAGCCATCTTAGTTTTAGTTAAAGTTCTTTTCACATACAATTACTGCTGCGCGCGCTCCAGCGCTTTATGAATCATGCGCTTCACGAGAACACCTACCATGGCGCGTTTGTATTCTTCATCTCCTCTTAAATCGGCTGCGGGATTACAGTCTTCTCCTGCAAACTGAGCCGCTTGGGCAATTCGCTCTTCCGTGATTTCCTGCCCACGTAGTGCTTCTTCAGATCGTACCGCACGAAGGGGAACGGGGTTTACATTGGTAAGTCCAATGCCAATTTCTTTGCAAGTGTTGCCTTCCACCGTTATTTGAACGGCTACTCCGGCAGTAGCATAGTCTCCTACTTTGCGCTCGAGTTTGTGGTAGGCATTACCGGTTCCTGCGGGAGGAATAGGAATCTGAATTTCTGTTAGAATATCTCCATGTTCAAGCGCAGTCATATAAAAGCCATGGAAAAACTCATCAATGGGAATGGTTCTACTGCCCTCTTGGCTAGTTGCTATCACAGAAGCACGCATGGCCAGCATAACTGCCGGATGATCGTTAGCTGCATCACCATGGGCAAGGTTCCCTCCAATAGTGCCCATATTACGCACCTGAGGATCAGCAATGAGCTTCGTAGCATCCATGAAAATGGGATACTTGTGTTGAACCAGTTCTGAATGTTCCAGTTCCGCTTCACGGGTCAAAGACCCAATCTTCAACAGGCCATCCTCCTCCTTGACATAGGCAAGGCCAGGAATGTTGTTGATATCGATCAGGTACTCAGGCTCCGCAAAGCGTAGCTTCATCATCGGGATAAGACTGTGCCCACCCGAGAGAATTTTGGCCTCATCCCCATACTCATGAAGAAGAGAGATCGCTTCTTCGATGCTAGAGGGAGCCGCATACTCGAAATTTGCAGGAATCATAAGTAGAAATTAAAAATGGAAAAACTAGTGGGTACGGATGGAAGTATGGGCAGGAATTGAGGAAAGTTTCCCCCTGATAAGCGTGTAGAAAAACCCAAAACTTCCATTTACCCAAATACCCCCAAAGAGGAGGATTGTACCTATGTAAAAAAATGTTTGGTCAAAAAGAGCGTAGGAGTAAGAAGCTAGGATAAAGCCACTTCCTACTAAGGCGAAACCCAAGGCATAAAGGGTACGACTTCCTTTATAATTGTACAAAATAAGGGCTAGTGTGATCGCTGACCAGAGTAGGGTAAGCTCCCATCTCCATCCCAGCAATCCCGTTTCGGCATTTTTCGTCCCACACATAGCAATTGCGCTTCCAAAACTTAGAATACAGAAGGGACATTTGGGAAGAAGTGCTAAGGCGAGAAAGCTTAACATCGATGCAGACTCCTTGGGAAGAAGCCTCTTCTCAGTGGAAGGACAAAGGTGAGTCTTACACATGTTAATTTAGTAGTAGTACCTGAAAATAATAGACTAACGTTAATTAGTCTGGTTGAAAGTTGAACCAAAACGATTATGAAATTGTTTTAACTATTGGTAAAATTTTTGGGTCAGAGGACATAGTCAGTTTTTTCCAACGAGTGATTCATGAGACAATCTCTTTGATTCTCTCCCAACTACCCCTGTATCATATACTCTAAATGGGCCCAATTGACAAATAATTGGCCTTTTTATGTAGCTGCTTTTCCCATCTTTTCTTGAGTTTTGAAGGACTAATTTTTTCTATCACCTTAAAATTCAAAACAATGATTGCATCCCATCACAAAGTTTCGCTCAACATTGATGTAACGCCTGAATCAGCTTGGGAAATCATAGGCGGAGTAAGCGGAGTAGACAGTTGGTTGGCTCCTATTTCAGCCTGCAGGGTAGAAGGTTCCAAGCGATATTGTACGGCAGAAGGGAAAGAATTTTCCGAAGACATTTTATCTGTGGATCATGAACATAAGGTACTTCGGTATGCGATCCCTGAGCAACACTTGCTCCCCGTCCAGGAAATAATTGGAGAAATGAATGTGCGAAAGACGGGAACAGGAACAGCTATCGTAGACTGGGAATGGGAATTCCAAGTAGAACCAGCAAACGAGTCTGAAGCCAAGGAGCAGTTAGATATGATAGGTAAAATGGGCATTCAAGGGATCGAGGCTTTGATTAAAAACTCAAAACAACCTGTGGCTTAAGGCCTAATCGAAGTTCTCATTAAGCAGCCCTTTTTTTGGTTCTGTAAATCTTATAATTACTCTTTATCATTGAGTTATCCCAAGTTATGGGATGACTCATTTTTTTGTACATTCATCTTTGTCAAACGATTGCTTAGCAGATGAAAAAAACCATAGCTCTTGTAGCCCATGACAATGAGAAGAAAAAGCTCATAAAGTGGGTGCTTCATAATCAGGATAAGTTACTAATGCATAAACTCGTATGTACAGGAACTACGGGAGGGCTGATACAAGATGCCTTGCAAAAATTGCCAGGGGAAGATCCAGAAGTAATTCGATTAAAATCAGGTCCTTTAGGAGGTGATCAACAGATGGGCGCTATGATCGCTGAAGGGAAAGTAGACATATTCATATTTTTCTGGGATCCTATGACCGCTCAGCCTCACGATGTAGATGTAAAGGCCTTGCTCAGAATATCTACGCTTTACAATATTCCTACAGCAACGAATGGTGCCACAGCTGATTTTTTGATTAGCTCACCTTTCTTCATGGATACTTATAATTCTTCTGATCAGGATTTTTCTACCTATACAAAAAGACAATTAGACCTTTAACCTAGCGGCAAAATTCTTCACTTTTTTGAAGATTTCTCGCAATTATACAAAGCGTCTCAGCACTTATAAAATGTTTGAATTTCCAAGAGCAATTTATTGTTGTTTAGCGAAGCAAAGTAAGTAACCTTAGTCAAGTACCTTTTTAGCTGTAAATATCTCTTTAAATGAATACGTTTCACATTATGCTGCGCATCTGCGTATGGGCTTTCCTATATGCAAATTGTTACACATGTTTGGGACAAACCCTCAAGATCCAAGAACGCTTTCCTTCAGGAACAACTCCCGGTTGGGTAGGAGAATACCAACCCAATGGAACCAGTGATGGGGTAACTGCATATCAAAGTGTTTCAGGAGGCTACTATCTATTTCGCGATCCCCTTGGCCTTTTCGGACCGGATTCTTGGGTTTTAGCTGATGCATCAGATGTCCTTAGTGCTACCAATCTATTTGATTGGAATAGCTTGGGTGGGAATACACCTCCGTTAACCAGTGGATGGTTTTCCATCGTCCTTTCTATTACCAGTGCTGCGCCAGTAGACCTAATTTCCTTTCTAGGAGACCCTGAGGGGGCTTCGGTGGCTTTAGCATGGCAAACGGCTTCTGAGCAAAATAATCAAGGCTTTGAGATACAGCGCAGCTTTGATGCGGAAGTTTTCCTTCCAATAGGTTGGGTAGAGGGAAATGGAACTACTTCCCAACAAAACCATTATGCGTTTCGGGATAAATCGCTTCAAGCGTTCTCGGGTTTTGTGTATTATCGGTTGAAACAAATAGATTTTGATGGAGCATTTACCCTTTCCTCCATTGTTTCAGTAAATATGGGTTCTTCAGAGAGCCAACCTTTATCCGTTACCAACAACCCCGTAGCAGCAAATACTCTTTTTCTTGTTTTCCCTAAAGGCAATTGGGAAAGGCTGGAGATAAGAGATCTGACAGGAAAGTTAAAACGCAAAGAAGGCCCCCAGAAACAAGATGGGAAGATGGAAATTCCAGTAAGCACCCTTGAACCAGGCTTTTATCTGGTTATTTTAAGTGCACAGCATCAGGTCTTAAGTACAAAGTTTATAAAAAGTCCTAGTTTCTGAAAATTGAAACAAGTCTACATTTGTTGGTATCAGCCTTCTATCCGATAATCTCCTGGATCACTTCTCCTCCAAACTGGGAAAGCTGCTTATACCTACCCCCGTGGAAATAGGTCAGTTGGTTGTCATCCAGGCCCAACTGATGGAGCAAAGTGACATGTAGGTCTCGGATGGGATGCACGACTTGTACCGCAGAATCTCCCAATTCATCCGTTGCGCCGACTATCCTTCCGCCCTCAATTCCACCTCCAGCCAGCCACATTGCCATGGCATTAGGATTGTGGTCTCTTCCATAGGCTACCCCTCCTTCTCGGTAGCCGTTGTCTGGACTTCTTCCAAACTCCCCACACCATACGATTAGGGTTTCGTCTAGCATCCCACGGCGTTTGAGGTCTTTGATGAGGGCGGCAATGGGCTGATCAATGCTGTGAATCAAGGTTCCATGCGCACGTTCCAAAAAGTCATGAGAATCCCAGCCACCCGAATAGATTTGGACAAAACGGACGCCCTGCTCAACCAATCTCCGGGCTAACAGACATTTTCTTCCAAATGCATCTGTCTCTTTCTGGCCAATTCCATACATTTCCTGCGTTTTTTGATCCTCTTGAGAGAGGTCCATCAGGTCGGGGACCTCTGCTTGCATGCGAAAGGCCAACTCATAGTTTTCCATTCGAGCGGCCAGTTCATCATGTTCAGGATGCCGATCTTGGTGGGCTTCATTGAATTGTTGAAGAAGATCCAAACTGCTGCGTTGATGGTAGTGGCTTACTCCAGGTGGAGGTTCTATATTCAGAATAGGGGAACCAATAGGACGCAAGGGAGTACCTTGATAATGGGCGGGTAAAAAGCCATTGCCCCAATTGGCTGAACCACCCTGAGGAAAAGCTAATTCAGGCAAAACAATATAAGCGGGCAAGTTTTCATTGAGAGAGCCCAACCCATAGGTAATCCAGGAACCCATAGCAGGATCGCCCCCAAATCGATTTCCTGTATTTAGGTGATACATGGCTGTAGGATGGTTGACAGATTCGGCCTGGCAACCTCTGTAGTAACAGAGTTCATCAGCAATTTCGGCTAGGTGGACGAAGGGTTCGGCCATATCCAGGCCCGATTTTCCCACTTTTCTGCTTTCGAATGGACTTCCTACCAGATAGCGCTGCCCAGAAGACATTGCAGAAAAGTTTTTCCCCTTTCGCGTGAACATGGTCAAATGCTGCCGCTTCAACTCGGGCTTGGGATCAAAGGTATCAATGTGGCTGGGGCCTCCTTCCATCAACAGGAAAATGACAGCTTTGGCTTTAGGAGTAGCCATCGCAGGGCGAGGAGAAAGAGGGGAAGAGCTTGATGAGAGGAGAGAAGTGGGAGTAGGGAGGTGAGATAAGGATCGTTTACAGCCCAGTAGGCTAGTGAAAGCAACAGCGCCTAAGCTGGATCCCAGCCCATATAGAAATTCTCTTCGATTAGTAGACATACAAGAACTCGTTGGAGTTGAATAAAACTTTGCACACATCTGCGAGGGCAAGGGTCTCGGGGCGGAGTTCTCTGGCTTGAATATCAGGCTCTAGCTCGGCGTAAACCTCCAGCACTTCTTCGAATTCAAATGGTTCGCCAGTCATTTCCTCAAACATATGTCGGGTTACTTTTGTGGGAAATTCTTTTCTAGGAGGAGGATTCTCTTGGTGATACTGGGTCATCTCCTGTAGATAGCTGACTGTGGCTGCTAACTCAGCAGGAGTTCCTTGCCGATTCCAGGTAAGCTCCATAGCTAGGAATATCTGTTTTTCAGGTTCCAATACTTCCTCCTCAAGACGCACAGCCATAGCAAGGGCTCGATCATAGGTGTTGGTTCCATTGAAGAGGGTAAATACCTGAGGGGTAACCGTAGAAGTTGACCGCCGCTCGCAAGAAAGGTCAGGCTGAGGTTGGTTGAATACCGCTAGCAGAGGATCGGGAATACTGCGCTTTCGCTCAGTGTAAATGGTGCGTCGGTTGCGCTGTTCTGGGGAACGGGAAGGCTGATAAGCCCTTGCAACGGAACCCATAATGTGTCTAGGTTGCAAGGCTACTTCAAGGTTGATTATGGGCCTAACAGGAATTCCCCCTCTTTCGAGATTGAGCTCCCCCGAGACTGCTAACATGGCATCGCGAATTTCTTCAGCGTCCAGGCGCCTAGGTTGGAAAACGGCATACAGTTCTTTGTTGGGATCTAAACGCGCTAATCTGTTTGGGTTAGGGTATTGAGTTGCACGCTTGTAGGCGTCTGAGGTCATGATTAACCGATGTAGTGCTTTGACTGACCAGTTGTTGTCGATGAAATATTGCGCCAACCAGTCTAATAACTCAGGATGAGTAGGTTTCTTACCCGTAATACCTAGGTTATTGGGATTACCGGCCAAGCCTTGACCAAAATGGTATTGCCAAATGCGATTTACCATAGTTCTGGCAGTAAGCGCTTTGTTCTCTTGGGTCAACCAGTTGGCAAAGGCCAAACGCCTTCCGAAGGAACTTCGGGGTACTTCCCGAAACTCGGGGCTTACCATACTGAGCACACCTGGTTCCACAGGATCTATTGGGGCATATACAGAACCCCCACGAAGAATATGTATCGTATCTATAGGATCTTCAATCGATTCAGGCATTCTATTTTCCCTCGCGCTATGGACTATTCGGGTGGGGCCATTGTAAACAGCGTAGGCCCAAGGTTCATAGCGATCCAACTCCCTAGTAAGGGTTTGCATGCGTTTGTTCAAATATTTTCGGTATCCCAGCTCTTGGAAGCTTAGGCCTAGGTAACGAGACGGTTTTTGTCCCTCTGGATCGCGGGACCGTTTTCTCTTGGGTTTATATTTTTTTCCCTGTGCGGCATACCATGCTCTGGCAGCCTCTTCTTCTTTTTCATTGATTTGTCTCCTTTCTTCCTGTGCTTGTTCAATCCAATCTTGTAGGTCCCTCATTTCCGATTCCTCGACTGGAGCGTTTTCTTCAGGCAAGAATGTGGCTTCGCGCTGGGCGAACTGCGTACTAGCAAATACAGCTTGAATCTTGTAATAGTCCCTGGTAGGAATCGGGTCGAACTTATGGTCATGGCAACGCGCGCACCTAAGGGGTGTGGCGAAAAAGGTTTCTCCCACACTATTCGTTACGTCATCGAGAAAGTACTGACGGGTTTCAGCTGCTACACTCATGCCTGTATGCTCCCAAGGGCCCATGCGGAGAAAGCCTGTGGCAATCAGCATTTCTGGATCTTCTGGATCGATTTCATCTCCTGCTAGTTGCTCTCGAATAAACTGATCGTAGGGCTTATCGTCATTGAATGCTCGGATCACATAGTCCCGATAGCGCCAGGCATTGGGTCGGGCATAGTCATTGGAAAAGCCATCTGAATCTGCGTAGCGAGCAACGTCTAGCCAGTGCCTACCCCATTGTTCTCCATATTGAGGACTTGCAAGCATTCGCTCTAGTTGTTCTTCATAGGCCTCCTTTGAGGAATTTTCTGAAAATGCTCCAAACTCTTTAGGGGTAGGAGGAAGCCCTAGAAGGTCAAAGCTCATCCGGCGGATCAAAGCCCCTTTCTTAGCGGCTCTGGCAGGCTTGAGCCCTACCTCTTTCAGTCGTTGATTGATAAAGGCATCAATGGGATGAGGGGCTGACTTTGGTACTTCTACTTCCCTTAGGGGTTGATAGGCCCAAAGGTCTTCTTCCTTATATCGGCGCTGAGTCCAGCTTTCGTTCAGCCCTCCACTGGTAGGAACTTGAACCCCATCCGAATATTCCCAATCATCTGCCGCTAAGATAGCCGCTTGCTTCACAGAGTCCGGCCAAGGGGCTCCTGCGTCAATCCAGGTTTTCAACAACTTCATTTGTCGGGAAGTCAACTTGTCATTCTCCTTGGGAGGCATGGCAAAGTCTGGATCTTCCCGTGTTACCGCTAAATATAGGGGACTCTTTGTAGCTTCTCCCGGGATAACCGCAGCCTTTCCCGATTCTCCACCGCTCACAAGCCCCTCCCAACTGCGCATATCAAATTCGCCCTTGAGTTCATTTGAGGGATCTCCATGGCAGGCAAGACATTTTTGCGTAAGTAAGGGCTTGATTTCATGCACAAAAAGTGCCTCTGGGTCTACTTGAACCCTTGCTGTAGGGGAAGGGTTGCAGGCCCCTATCAGGAGGACACAAATCCCCAAAATCCCGGTAGTAGTATGCAAGCTGGACATAGTATAAGTGCCTGTTCTTAAGATAAGAGATTACGGGTTGATATTCAAGTACTTCAGCGCATAGGGAATAAGAATGGAATTCTGGAGTCAATCAAGTGAAGGAACCAGCTTTCAAAGACTTGTACGAGAAAATAACAGGTATAGCTCAGCCTTAAATACTGCTTTTTACCCATTTGTGGCTGATTATATGCCAATGCGCAAACTAATCTAATTGTAGGCAAGGCAATTGGGTTTACTACCTGCAATCACATTGTAACAAGATACGTACTTGCCAATATTTTTATGCAGCCATAACGCTTATTTTACTAAAGATATGGCTAAATAAGCATATATAATCAGCCATATATATATAAAATCGTGTACTTTTGGCTAATTATATAGAAAATATTATGAAAGACCTCATTGGAAGGGAGCCAGAAATAGAGGTGCTCAATAGGATTTTTACAAGTAAGAAATCTGAATTTCTAGCTATTTATGGAAGAAGGCGAGTGGGGAAGACCTTCCTCATTCGAGAATATTTCGACTATGCATTTGATTTTCAACTTACCGGACTGGCAAATGCATCAATGGCCCAACAACTCCTGAATTTTCAAACAGCAATGAGACGTAGCTTTCCTGCCTACACAGGAAATATTCCTTCAAACTGGTTTGAAGCTTTTCAAGAGCTAGTAATTCAACTAGAACAAATTCAGGAGAATAGAAAAAAGACCATTTTTCTAGATGAACTTCCATGGCTAGCTACTTCTCGTTCAGATTTTTTAACTGCCTTAGAGCATTTTTGGAATAGTTGGGCAACAACACGAAAAGATATTTTGCTTATCACATGTGGGTCTGCAGCTTCATGGATGATTCATCAACTATTGCATAATAAAGGGGGCTTACACAATAGGGTAACAGAACGAGTGAATATGTTTCCATTTACCCTAAGAGAAACAGAATTGATGTTGAAGGCAAAACATTCTGTATTTAATCGTTATCAGATACTACAGTTATATATGGTGATGGGAGGAATTCCTTTTTACTTGGATGCAATTGATCCACAAAAAAGTGCTGCTCAAAATATAGATATGCTTTGTTTTCAAAAAGGTGCCTTGCTAAGAGAGGAATTTCCTCATTTATTTTCCTCCTTGTATAAAAACTCACATCGGCATGAAGCAATTGTTACAGCGCTCGCTTCTAAGACAAAGGGATTGACCAGATACGAACTTAGTAAAGCCACGGGAATTTCTTCGGGAGGAACGATGAGTCAGCTATTGAGCGAACTTGAGGCAAGCGGATTTATATCTAAATACAAAAACTTTCACAAAAAAAGGCGACAGGCACTATATAGATTATCGGATTTTTATAGCTCTTTTTTCTTAAGATTTCTTAGAGGAGAATCACATTTTGAGGAAAATACTGGGATGAATTCCCTTGATCATCCTACCCAGAGAGCTTGGACCGGATATGCCTTCGAACAAGTTTGTCTATCTCATATTCCTCAGATTAAACAGGCTTTAGGAATTAAAGGAGTTGCTTCAGCGTCTTCCTCCTGGAAAAGTGAACGGAAGAAGAAGGGTGCTCAAATAGATTTGGTAATAGATAGGAGGGATCAGGTAATCAATTTGTGTGAAATAAAATTCTCAATTCATCCCTTTACTATATCAAGAAGCTATGCAGAGCAATTGAGGAATAAAATAGGCGTATTCAAGCAGGAAACACAAACTCGAAAGGCAGTTTACCTGACCTTCATCACAAGTTATGGGGTTGATAAAAATGCCTATGCACAATCTTTGGTTCATTCGGAAGTTACGATGGATGCCTTATTTACTTAATTTCAGCCGATCAAATCATTGCTGAACAGCATACTCGTTAGTCCTCCATCTACATAAATGGTCTGGCCCGTAATGGACTTAGCCAAGTCTGTCAGAAGGAAGGTTGCCATTCTTCCACAATCTAGCGAATCCACAAAGTAGGGAAGTGCTTGGTGGTTCGTGCGCAAATTTTCCACCCAAGCCTGAGGATCCTCTGTCCAAGTACCGATCAGATCGAAGCCTTGCTCAGAATGAACATATCCAGGTGCGATAGCATTGCATCGGATGTGGTATTTTCCTAAATCAAGCGCCATCCCTCGTGTAAGTCCTTCTATTCCCGCCTTGGTGGCGGCATAGATAGCATAGCCTCGGGCAGTAGCGTGGGCATTGACAGAGGAGACATTGACAATGTGTCCTACCTGGCGGGCCTCCAGTAGTTGTTGGGCAAATAGTTTGGAGAGTCGCCAAGTAGCCTGAAGGTTTACCTGAAATAGGCGTTGGTACTCAGCCTCTTCCACCTTGAAAGCTGGCTTGATTAAGCCAATGCCTGCATTGTTGACCAACCCATGTAGGACTCCTACTGATTTTCGGATGGATTCCATCATCCATTCCGCCTGTTTGGCTTCCGCTATGTCAGCAGCAATGCCCAGTTCAGCATCGTAGCGCTTGACTGCATCTTGCGTAGCGGATTCTGTCAAGTCATTTACAATGAGTTTGCCTCCAGCCTCGATTATTGCCTGGCACATTCCCGCTCCTACCCCATATCCTCCTCCTCCCGTTACTAAAATATTTTTCCCGCTTAAGTCTACTTTCATTTCTCTTACATAATTCCGTATTTCTCAAATGCCTCAACTGCTCCCATTCCATTTTCAATGGCTTTTTTTACCAGTTTTTCCCCGCGCGCTTTTTCTAGGGCAGCAGCAATAATTTCCTCCTCATGAGCCCTAGGAATGATACATACTCCATCTCTGTCTCCAAATACTATATCTCTGGGAGTTATGCTTACCCCTTGGATTTCGATGGGAATACGAAAGTCGAGGACCTTTCCTCTTGGGCCTTGGTCCTGCGCATAACTTCCATAGCAAAAAGTTGGAAACTGAAGCGCCAAAATTCCGCGAGTATCCCTTACATAGCCATTGGTAACGGCCCCTGCTGCCCCCAATTTTTGGGCGCGGGTACTCATCAACTCGCCCCATAGTGCATACCGGGGGGAAGCTCCTGTGCATATGTACACTTCGTGTGTGTTAAGGTCATCCAAGGCTTTCAACATGAGGCCAAATGGCTTTTGCATCAAGGGATTAGCCGAATCGGCTACTTCTTGGAATACATCAGCCTCTAAAACGGGCATAGCCCTACCAGCAACTACCATTTCTGGATGTAGGGGCTGAATATTAGGCGGTAAAAATTGGTGGAGTAGTCCAGCCTTATCCATCACATCCCCAATGACAGCAGTGAATAGCTCTTGTCTTAATAAATCGAATAGTTCTGTGTCTGAATTCCAATAGACAGTCATATGGGGAAGATTTATGTACTTAAAGTAAGCGATTTTTTTTAGTTTCAAGTATGTGGCAAAAAATAGTAGCTCATTTATCCCCAATTGCCTACAGGCTGTTGATCGTTAGTATCTGTTGTACAATTGGATCTTGTAAAACCGAGCACAGCATCCCTGGACCTGAAAATATTTTATTTCTGGGAAACTCAATCACTTATGGGGGAAGATATGTAGATTATATTGAGACAGCTTTTATTTTACAAGCGCAAAACCATGAGGTGGGTATAATAGACTTGGGCCTGAGTAGTGAAACGGTTTCAGGCCTATCAGAAACAGATCATCCATTCCCAAGACCCTCTTTGGAAGACCGCCTTACAGCCTGCCTGGATTCCATTCAGCCAGATCAGGTAGTGGCTTGTTATGGAATGAATTGCGGTATCTACCACCCCTTTGATGGCAGTCGATTTTCCGCTTTTCAGGAGGGAATCCAATTACTTGTAGACCAAACCCAATCAAGAGGTATAAAACTAACCCTGCTTACCCCGCCTCCTTTTGCTGCTCGTCTGAGGGACAGCTTCCCTGAACCTAATAGTTTGGGGTATTCCTACCGATTTCCTTATGTCCAATACGATGCTGTTTTAGGGTCATATGCCGATTGGATGTTGGGCTTCGCTGCGAATAATGGTATAGAAGTCGTGGATATTCGTACGCCCCTGGAAGAGCATATGGATCTTGCATATAGTTCAAAAGATATCATCCATCCTAATTCCCTAGGCCATGCCTTGATCGCAGAAAGCTTATTGGAAACGTGGAATCGGTCTGTTTTCCCCCAAGTGCTGACCTTTGGCAATGATCTTACTGCAGAAGACAGTACTTGGCAGGCTGTTGAGGAGATCGTGCGTAAACAAAGAGAAAGCTACGATCGCGCCCTTCTCAATCATATCGGTCATCAACATCCAGGAATTCTTAAACAAGCGGTTCTCCCACTAGGAGACGCATTTCAGGAATACCAAAACTGGGAAGGAAAACTGGAAACCTTAATGGAGCAAATTTATTAAGCCTTTGTGCTCCTTTTGCAACCTATCCGAGAGGTAAGGCTACTTCATATGCTTTGAACTGCTACTCGCAACGTTTCACAGACTTCTTCTACCTGTTTCTGTGTCATTTCTGCAAAAAAGGGTAAAATCAAACTCTCTTTACTTACTCGCTCAGCAATAGGAAAGTCTCCCTCCTTATATCCATACTTTTCTCGGTAGTAGGGCTGGAGATGTATACACGGGAAAAAATAGGCCTTAGTCTGTATCCCCTTCTGGGCAAGATAGGAGATGATTTGGTCCCTCTTGGCTTCGGATACCCGAATTGCATACACAAACCAGCTATGGGTATTTTGGGGAGCTATTCGGGGGAGTTGAATCTCTTCAATGTTCGATAGGCGTTCTGTGTACCAGTTTGCTACTTGTGCTCTTTGGGCATTAAAAAGGGCAAGGCGCTCAAGCTGTACCAACCCTAAGGCCGCAGTGATTTCGTGGATGCGGTAGTTGTATCCAAGACGTTCATGAGTAAGCCACTGCATGTTGGAAGCTCTGCCTTGATTCCGCAAACTTTTGAAAAGGGTAGCCCAACGTTTATCAGAGGTAACAATCATGCCGCCTTCTCCTGTGGTAATCTGCTTATTCGGATAAAAGCCAAATACCCCTGCCTTTCCTAAAGTGCCGGCGAGCTGGCCTTTATGAGTTGCTAGCAAGCTTTCGCAGGCATCTTCGATTATCTCAAGGGAATGAGATCGGGCAACCTGCTGGATAGCCTCCATATTACAGCATTGACCAAATACGTGTATGGGGAGTATCGCACGTGTCCGACGACTGATCTGGTCGGAAATTAAGTGGGGATCCATGCCTAGACTCTCTTCTTCTATATCCACAAAGACGGGCTTAGCTCCGACATATTCCACACAATTAGCCGAAGCGATGAAAGAAAAGGGTGAGGTGAGTGCTTCATCACCGGGCGCTAAGCCCAATGCGCACATGCAGAGGTGGAGGCCTGCTGTTCCTGAACTTACGGCGATGGCATAGTCCACCCCTAGTAATTGGGCAAAGTGTTCTTCAAATGCTTCTACTTGGGGGCCAAAACTCAATCTGCCCGACTTCAATACTTTCTGTACAGCCTGCCACTCTTTTTCTCCTAGGGAAGGTTGGGAAAGGGGTATTCGATAGGTAAAGCCCATGAGTTACGCATATTTACTCGTATCCAACGAATAATCATTAGCCTCGTAGTTACTGAGATTTTATTTCTTTCCAAACAAAAGTTGGGATAATACTTCCACTTTGAATAAAAAATAAAAACTCACAAGCGGTATGGGTCTGTGTCGATTCCCGCCTCATCCATCAAGTTTAGGCCATAGGTTCGAATTACCTCTATTATTGGGATGGACTTCTTACCCTTCTCAGTGAGGCTGTATTCCGTTTTAGGAGGGACTTCCGGATAAACCTCTCGTTTCACAAAACCGTCCTTTACGAGCTCTTTGAGTTGGGAACTCAGCATTTTATCTGAAATATGGGCAATGTCCTCTTTTAACTGCCCATAGCGCAATGTTCCTTTTTGCAGGCGCCAGAGAATAGGCATTTTCCATAATCCTCCCAGGTGGCTAACGGCAAACTCTACCGGATTGTAATACACTCTTCCATTGTACCAAAAGTCAGGCATATAAGTAAGGTATTGATATTCAATATACTTACCAAAAGGTAAGCTACATACTTCTTAGTTAGTTTTAATTCATTTTGCAACAATTTCCACAATTTAAACTTGTTCTTTAAAAGAAAAAATCAGATTTCACAAACAACTACATCCACAAGCACATGCAACACCAGGTAAATGAAAAAATAGGCCATAGCTCAGGCCATGGACAGGGGAGCGCCGTGAAGAAAGTGCTCATGGTAGCAGCTAACCCTGCTGTTTCAGGTCAAACGGGATGGCCCATTGGATTCTGGGCAGCAGAATTGACTCACCCCTATTTGGAATTTTCCCAGGCGGGATACGAAATAGATATCGTAAGCCTCGAGGGAGGGAAATTGGAATTTGATGCCTACAGCGACCCGAGGCACGAAAGCGGATATTCTGCCCACGATATTATCAGTATGGGATTCATCCATACCGCTCCTTTGCTGGCAAAACTCGAAGATACCCCAAAGCTTGAAGCCCTCAATCCAGATACTTATGATGTTTTATTTTTGGTGGGGGGCCAATCTCCGATGTATACTTTCAGAGGAAATCAGGCCTTAATGGATTTTGTCGCTCGCTTTTACGAAAAGGGCAAAGTTACCGTTAGTGTATGCCACTCGACCTGCATTCTACTCGACACAAAACTATCCGATGGTTCCTACCTCGTGGCAGGCAAGAAGTGGACAGGCTTTGCAAATAGTGAAGAAGAAGTAGCAGACGCAGCGATGGGAAAGAGAATCCAACCCTTTTGGATAGAAACGGAAGCTCGAAAGATGGAGGGTACAGACTTTCAAGTAAAATCTGCCTTTACGGCCTATGCCATTCAAGATGGAAATCTCGTAACGGGTCAGCAGCAGAATTCAGGAGGAGTCGCCGCTCAGTTGGCGATAGAATTACTTTCTGGAAAGGAATGATTACCCTGATGTTCTTTATCTCTTGGAGAAGATGAAAGACTATCTCTGCGTTATAGCGTTTTTTTTCCTCCAAACCTCCTATTCGCTTAGTCAATCCCTAGAGTTGATGCCAGGGACAGAGCGAATATTTGCAGATGTACAGTGGTTTAAACCCTTGGACGAGCAAT
>JBCCTX010000125.1:0-20279 GCA_039197765.1 Bacteroidota bacterium | reverse complement strand
GGTTTATATAATTTATTATAAAAATTAATTCCAATTTTTCGTATTGTCAAAAACCATGGTTTATCTGCTCAAATCAAACCCCAATTGGCAGGGGTTCTTACTCCTGTTCAGCAGGAAAACACAAAAAAAGCACCATCCCTTTTACAGGATAGTGCCTTATTACCTTAATTCTTCTACTCAGAATAATTTAGTGCTGAAGCACATATTTTTCTTTAGGAGCTTGATATCCCAAAAGATCGATTTTCTCACGATTATTTTTCACATCCCGAGTCATGTTCCTGGTATCCACGATGTGATGAGAATGTTCTACAATGAAGGGAATATCAAAGTCATCGTGGTCCGTAATGAGGATCGTGGAGTGGTATGACCTAAGGTTCTCCTCTGTCAAGTCAACTGAGTAATACGTCTTTCCAGCTACCTTATACTCTGGAGCCCACGGATCTACGTAGTCGATATGGTGAATTCCTTCCTCCATTAATCTATGCATGATGGATTCTGCAGGAGAATGCCTTAAATCTTTCACATTGCGCTTAAAGGAAACACCGACTATTAGCACGCGGGCATCTTGGAGTGCTATAGGCTGCTTGGCAATCTGTTTTACCACTTTATTGGAAACGTGATAGGGCATACTCTCATTCACATTGGCAGCAAGGGTAATAAACTTGGTCTCAAAGTCAAACTCTCTAGCCAACCACGACAGGTAGTAGGGATCGATCGGAATACAGTGTCCTCCTACTCCTGGTCCAGGGGTAAACTTCATGTAGCCAAAGGGTTTTGTACCAGCCGCCTCGACCACTTCCCAGACATTTACCCCTCCCATGCGCTCACAAAGCAATGCAAGCTCATTTACCAAGGCGATGTTCACGCTTCTGAATATATTTTCCAGCAGTTTCTCCAACTCAGCAACTTTAGGATTATCGACCATAAATACTTCATTGACAATCTGATTATTTGTCAGAGAAGCCAATAGGGTACTTACAGGATCAATGCCCCCTGTCACTATATGAGTGTTACCGGTATGGAATACTTTGTTACCTGGATCTACTCTTTCAGGACTAAAGGCCACATAATAGTCCGTCCCCGCTTTCAACCCACTTTTATTGAGCTCTGGGATCAAATATTCCTCAGTAGTGCCCGGAAAGGTGGTACTCTTAAGGATAATTAGCTTACCCGCAGTCAAAATCTCTGAAACTCCTTTTCCTGCACTAATGATATAGGAGATATCTGGATCTTTATTTTCATTAAAAGGAGTAGGGACACATATGTATATCACATCTACATCGGACAAGTCCTCGTAGTCGGTTGAGGCGTTGAAGAGACCTCTTTGTACAATGCCTGCTACAGCTTCGTCATCTAGGTCTTCAATATGGTTGATTCCTTTGTTCAAGTCGTTCACTACACGTTCGGAGACATCAATCCCTACACAGTTGAATCCTTTCTGACAAAATTCAAATGCGATGGGTAGCCCTACGTAACCCAGGCCTACAACGCCTATTTTGGCTTTCTTATCCTGAATTCGTTGGGCAAGCAAGGATGCATTTCCCTCCAGGTGTTGGAGTTGTTCGGATGTAAATTGCCGCATGAGTTGGTTTACAGTAGCTTATTAAATTAAAAGGTTTAATGTGCAATCTTAAGGATTTTTTTTCGAAAGGTAAATTAATTCTTAGAAACAAATTTTACTGCTAACATTGTAATGTCATCATGCCAACCTGTTTGGTCAGAATACTGTTCTAAAATGACTTTGAGGTATTGAATCATATCCGCTGCTTTATGCCTTTTTACTTGTAGAAGTGCGTTCTTCAGTTTTTCCTGCCCAAACATTTGATCTTGCTGATTTCTTTGTTCTGGTACTCCATCGGTATACATGAACAAGGTATCTGCCTCTTCAAAAGAAAGGGTATGTTGGCTCACTTCTAACTCAGGAACGATCCCCAAAAGTAAGCAGCCTTGATCTAAAGAATACACTTCTTCACCCTTGATAAGGAAGGGATAGTTGTGGCCGGCATTGACATAGGTAAAGGATTGATTCTCTTTGTCAATGCGAGCGAGAAAAAGGGTAACAAATTTTTCTCCAGATGTGATTTTATACAATAGAAGATTGAGTTCTTTAATGATGGTCTCAAGGTCTGTGTACTGGGCACACAATGCCCGTAGGTTTGCTTGGAGATTGGACATAAGTAGAGCAGCGGCAATTCCTTTTCCAGACACATCGGCAATACAAACAAAAGTGGTTCCTTTTTCCTTTTTGATCACATCATAAAAGTCGCCTCCTATGTGGTGATGGGGAATGTTGGTACCAAATACGTCGATCTCTTTGAAACGGGAAAAATCCGAGATCAATAACTGGCTCTGAATTTTTTCGGCTACCTCCAACTCCTGCAACAGAAGTTCCCTTCTCATCTTTTCTTCAAACAGTTCTTTGTTTTGTATCGCAACCAGCATGATATTCCCCAGCGTTTCTATAAAAATCAGGTCATTTTGAGCTTCTACTTCTGAATCTGCAAAATCGCCTATCAGAAAGTATGCCTGGGGGGTTTCCTGACTACTTATTGGAATCACATATTCTACACTGGTCTGAAACAGATGGGGATGGGTAGATGCTTTTACAGGGATGATTTTTTTAACTGTAAGCAGCTCTTCATAAGCAGGAAAAGGCAAAGGGCCCACCCCTAGCCGAAATCCTTCAGACCATTTCCCTCGGGTCTCAAAGTAGAAGATCATTTTCTTGACCCCAAGTTGTGCGCGAAGCACATTCCTGGCTATTAAGCACAACTTATCAATTGTCAATTCCGCATGATTAATTGTCCTTAAGACATCCAGTAGGGCATCATTTTCAAGCCTTTTTAATTCCAGCAACTTCGCTGGATCGGTTATGTTATATGGATTTTCCATGATTGATCACATTTTGACATCTAGGGTGTCTCGTAGACCAATCCCAACGAGATTGATCGAAACAACGAGCGAGATTAGGGCTATTCCAGGGAAGAAGGCTAGCCACTTTCCGCTTTCAAATATAATAAAGGTATATCCTTCATATACCATTCTTCCCCAAGTGGGGATCGGAACCTCTACTCCGATTCCCAAAAAGCTTAGGCCAGATTCAATAAGGACAGCTGCGCCAAAGTTGGCCACCCCCATTACGATGATAGGGCTAATAATATTCGGAAGGATATGATGAAATAGAATGCGAACATCCGTGAAGCCCTGTGCCTTTGCTGCCTCAATATAAAGATCCTCTCTCACACTTAGAATCTGTCCACGCACAATTCGGGCGACCTCTACCCACATAGATAATCCTATGGCAACAAATACCTGCCAGAAACCTTTTCCCAATACAAAACTTATTGCAAGCGCAAGCAGCAAAGTTGGGATGGACCACAAAACAGAAATCAACCATACGATAATGCGATCTACCCAGCCTCCCCAATACCCAGCAAGGCTCCCTAACAAAACCCCAATACATAGACTGATGAATACCGATAAGATTCCTACAGATAAACTGATCCGGGTACCTAAAAGGATTCGGCTTAGCACATCCCGGCCATATGCATCTGAGCCTAGTAGGAAGGTTTGCTTTTCTATGTATTGACTTTTTAGGTCCTCTACCCCCATTTTGGGAAAACGCTCAAGGGGAAGACTATCTCGCTGGCCGGAGCGACGAACGAAGGTAAGGTAAGAGCCTACAGCTTCTACAGGCTCAGTTGGATCTAGGGCAATTGGAAGAAATTGCTGGGGCCAACCTACCAGCCAGTTTCCCAATTCATCCTTTTGGTTTAGGGGAACCTTCAAAATTTCTGTCTTCGTTCCTGGGGCTTGTTTAGCAAGCTCCAGGTTTTGCAGGTTAGCATAATAGGTATGGTCTGGGGCCAACACATATCCAAATATTGCTACCAGGAAGCAGACTACCAGATATACCAGTCCAACAACAGCGGGTAAATTCTTGCGATATGTTTGCCAAAAATTAATAGGAGAAAATCAATGTCCGTTGTGTTTTAATAAGCCTTCCTTAGTCGCGAGGAAAAAATACGTTTCCAGTTTATCGGTATCAAAAATAGATGTCCGAAAGTAATCTCCCTGGCCTTTGTCAAACTCCATTACCTGAATCCATCCCCGATCGATCATGGTGCGAAGTTCATCTATTAAAATGGGCCGAGTAGTATTCACTTCCTCAATTATCTTCTCAAAGGGTTCTACAAAATACAATGTATCAAGTATATCAAACTGCAAGTCAGTTAGCATTTCTCCCATATCAAGAAACTGTTCTGTTTTTCCATGTGTAGGAGCGCACAAAATTTCCAGCTATTCCCAACCACAATACATAAGGTACATAAAGACATTCTAGTAAGGGCAATAACCATAATAATCGCTTTTCCGAAAAAAATGCTCCTGCTACATGCATCAATATAAGATCCGCTGAAAATTTAACAAGTATTAAGGTGAAAAAATAACCCCAGTAGAGGGGATTCCAAATACTCATTAAAAAATAAAGCCCCACCCCCCAAAAAGCGAGATAAGAAGTGAGTTGAAGGAACTGAACTTTATGGTCTAGGTAGTGCCGAACTTTACTCACCCAACGAATACGCTGCTTGCGAAGGCTTTTCCAGGTTTCAACCGCAGCAGTTGTGACAATTGCTTGCTTATCTGCACAGAACTTAATTAGGAAAGAAGTGTTTTTTGCCACCTTTTGTAAGAGAAGTTCATCATCTCCTGAAGCAACATGGTCGATGTTTTCATACCCACCTATCTCTTCAAAAACAGATCGCCTGAATGCGAGATTGGCCCCATTGCACATATGGGGCTTTCCCCCTATCATAGCGCCTCCTCCTAGGATAGCCAAGCCCATTATCTCTAGTGCCTGTAGTTGCTGCAAGATCGTATTGCTGTAGGAGAGTCTCACAGGTCCTGCAACCATGGCTACCTCGGGTGTAAAGCTTCGGACTATCCGTAGTGCCCAATTCGGAGGTACTATACAGTCTGCATCCGTTTGGAGAATTATCTCTCCTTTAGCAGCAGAAATTCCCAGTTGTAAGGCAGCTTTTTTTCCCTGTCCAGCTCCCCTGTGGGCGCTTAAAGTGAATACGCGAATATTTGGGGATTTTCTGGAGATATCCCTAGCGATTTCATAACTATTATCCTCAGAATGATCGTCTACACACAGAATTTCGCATTTTTCAATGGGATAGGACTGATTTTTTAGGTATCGAAGACAGGTAACAATTGTTTGTGCTTCATTTCGAAATGGGACAATGATGCTTATATAGGGTAAGGAAGGCTCCAATGCGCTGTCGGCATAAGATTCTCGCTCTCTTCTGGAGAAATGCCAAGCACTGAATAAAGTCATTCTGACATATCCTAGCATACACAAAAAGAAAAAGATAAAAATCCCCTGGACCATAGATAAGAAGCTTAGGGAAAAGCTGAAGAAAGCAGGAAAAGTAGAGAGGGCAGAAGCTGGAAGGAAAGAAGACCAAAAATTTCTTTTTTGGGGTTGCGAAGCATTCCCTCCTCCGGGTTCCTTCTTCTGAATTCTCTCTTCTGGCCGCTAATTAATATTTCTCGACCAAACTCCGAAATCTTTTTTCTGCCTGATAACTTCCTACCTCTGTGTAGGTAGTAAGGCTTCGAATATTGAGGCCTTCTTTTAGCGCTTCCTCCAAAAAGTGGTAAAAGAGTTCTTCGTTCTCCTCCTTGGCATAGATCGCAGAAAGTATACCTTTGGCCCGTGCATTCCGAGGGTCTAATTCTAATACCTGGTTCATCGAATTAATTGCCTCTTCAAACTGATCCAGGCGGAAATGTACCAACCCTTTGTTATAAGTAGCTTCTAAAAAGTTGGGGGATAGCTTCTCAGCCATCCAATAATTCTCCAGCGCGGATTCAAATTCCTTTTCCCGCACTAAAATACCGGCTAGACCGTGATATGCAGGAGCGTTGTCTGGGTTAAAGCGGAGAACATCATCGAAGTATTGCCTTGCTGTGTCGAGTATCTCCATTTGTGAGTAAGCCTGAGCCATTTTCAAGTTCACCTCTGAAATGAGTTCTGGGCTAGTGAAGCTAACTTGTTTGTAAAGTTTAACTGCCTCTTTATAGTTTTTGAATTCAAAAAAGCCTTGACCTAAGGTCTCATAAACAAGATCCTGCACAAGGGTGTCTACCCTAATGGAATTCCATGCATCGCTTGGTAAATCTAATGAAGACCGCCCTTGGACAAGAGAGTCCCTTCTCAGCTCAGGCATAATAAAGTTCACACTGAGGTTAACCATTGAATCGCCCTTTTCTTCAAATTCTCCCCAAACGAGTAGATCGGTATTACAATCCAGAAGCCATTGGTCAATGATTCGGTAGAGATCCCCTTGATTTTTTACGGCAAGGTATTTTGTGAGGACACCAGGGTAGCGAGATAATAATCTACTCTTTGCTTCCATCTGCTTCGAAAGCCCTTTACGAATCATCTTCCCACTTTCTTTGTCATAAAAGGGGAGAAATACGGTATTCAACCTCAGGGAGTCCTGGCTAAAATGACAGTTATCAGAAATAAATTTGCTCTGTGTCCAGGAATTGTAGAAAAAATAGCCTCCGACGATCATGACCATTCCCAAAACCGCGGCAGTCGATATAGCCGCAACTCTTGAAAAGTTAGATCTCTTCTCAGGAACTTCCATTTCTACTACTGGCTGTACCAATCTTTCAGAATAGGGTAAGCGCCAGTTTAACTGGTGGCGATGGTCTTGTAGTAAATATAGGCCTCCAGGTGGTTCTTCATCTGGAGTTAATTCCAGGTTTCCCCAACGCAATTGATCATTTTCAAAATCATAAGTAGCAGGGTATAGATTTACCCCTTCAAAATTGTAAATAATCTCATCTATGGCTTCCTTGAGTGAATCGCCAAGTGCCAACTGAGCATAGAAAACCTCCGCAATTGAGGGTTCCGGTTGGCTGTAGTCATGGAAGGGGCTCGATACGACTATAGGGACATCTTTTAACAGGAGGTTTTTTGTAAAAGATAGGGTAGAGCACCCTTCTAAAAAAACAACGCGTAAAGATGGGAATTGACTTAATACGTTAGAAATGAATGAAAATTCCGACTCAGTGATATGTTTTGGCGTACCAGAAATGTGAATAACTGACACGTTGGAATCCATATGTTTTTGAAGAACCTCATATAGTGAGTTCGAGGGGGAAATTCCCTCTCTGATCACCTGGCAACACCTTTTTGTTTCAGCTCTTCCCAATGCTTGATCAATCACTCGACTTCCTTCAAGTACAGACTCATAAATTTCTGTCTTGTGCTGAGCATGAACTACTTGAGTTAAAAGTATGACGGAAGGATCTTTAGAAATTCCCATGTCCTTGAATATTCTCCTAACAAATTTATCAAATGTATTTAAAAATCCTGCACAAGGACGTTCTAACGGCTATTTTTGCTAATTGAATGGAATCAGCATTTCCCTTCTAAACTCCAATATTGCACAATGAGCTAATGGGTATAGCAAAAAAAGAACTTCAAAATTAAAGTACAATTACACAGAATATTTCTATTCGAGTTTTATAATTTGCTGATTGCATTATTTCCTATTTTCCATTATGCCAAGGAAATTATTTATTACACTTTTTGCCATAAAATGAAATACAAATAGTAAATTGACCGATTGAACGAAAAAAAATTGCAATTATTATAAATCTCTAACAGATAGATGGAAAAAGATCAAAGAAAAGTTAATTTTGAACTTAATTATCGTCAACATCAAAGCGATTTATTCTTCAAAACTTGCTTTCTTGGGATTAAGACAACAATTATGACAGTATTGTATCGAAGGTCATGCTCCGTTTTATTCTGTTTGGCCTGGGTAGTTTTCAGTGTCACAAATCTTTCGGCTTATACACAGTTGTCTTTAGATACCTCTAGGGTACACCATCAAATCCGTACACTGCAAGTTCGACCTGCTACGTGTTTGGGTCTTTCTGACGGAGTTGCTGAAGTGCAAATAAAGTCTGTTTTAACTCCCATATTTATAGAATGGGATGAAGATCCTAGGTTGAATACCCAACGAGTTTCAGGACTTTCCCCTGGAAAGCATTGGGTTACTATCTCTGATGCGAGTGGCAACATATTTACTGACTCGGTACTTATTGAGGCACGCTTCTCTCTAGAGGCAGAGGCTATGGTATTGTCAGATGTTTCTGACGAGCAAGCTCGCGACGGAATAGCAGGTGTAATGGTGCTAAGTGCGCAAGGAAACGTCTCTTATTCATGGGAAGAATTTCCTTCTCACAATGACCCTGTTATAGGGGGATTAGATGTTGGGATGTACACCGTAACTATAACGGATCAATTGGGATGTGAAACGACCGAAGCAGTATCCATTATTCAAAATACACCTACTCCCCAGGAAGGTTGGCCCCTTGATTTGACCCAGTATCCTGCGATGAACCTTTTTCCCAATCCCACTTCTGGCCACTTAGAAATTTCTTACCCCGAAGAGATTTCATCCCCCTTCTCCCTTAGAATTTTTGATCTCACGGGTAAGGAGGTCTTCCTGCTCCAGGAAAAAATTCATTCGGGTTCAAAGATTGATATTGGGCACTTACCGATTGGAATTTACTCGGCGTTTCTTGAAAATTCTGAATCTCGGTATACAACCAAACTTTTGGTCAAATAGGCGTAGTACCTAAAGTTTCTTCCCCTCCCGATCATTCAAAAAGTGGAAAAATCCGCGAGAAGCTTCTGGAACCTCTCCTCCTCTTGGAAATCGTTATAGGTAGGGTCTATGAACACATCTGCGGGAATTCCTTTTTTCAACGCAAGCTCTAAGTTTTTGTAGAATAAAGAGTCATTCTTTTGGGCGGCATAGATTCGGGCTAACAAATAAAAGTCCATAGGTTTGCCTCCTTTTGACAACTCTATGGCACGTTGAACATCTTTCTCAGCCTCTTCATAATTCTCAAGTTCTGTATATATTCCCGCACGATTGGAATAGGGCTCAGCCCTTCCATTATTTTGGGAGATCGCAACAGAATTATCTTCTAAGGCGGCTTCTAAGTCCCCTGTTTCTACATGCAAATCTGCTCTCAGTTCGTAGGCATAGGAGAGTCCGGGATCTACTTCAATCGCCTTGTTGTAGTTAGCCAAGGATTCTTTTATTGCCTGCTTATATGCGGGAGAATTGGTATCATTACTTTCAGAAAATTTTTCCGCTCGATACATATAAATTTCTCCCAATTTGCAGAGCGCATACGCCATAGAGGGTCTGGCTGCAATCGCCTCTTCGAGGTCGGAAATTGCCTTATCCTCATTCCCCAGGGTATAGTTGAGCAGGCCTCTTCCATAGAAAGCTTCGCTACATTTGGGATTTAGTTCCACGGCCGAATCAAAATCGTTGGCAGCAAGTGTAAAGTCCTTGGTGTAGGTATATACCTGCCCTCGCAATGCATATAAAATCGGTAGATCAGGAGATAGCTTCACTCCTTCCCGAGCATCTTCTAAGGCAAGGGACTCTTCCTCCAACTCTTTATAGACTATCGCCCGATACCCATAGTATTTACCCTTATTTGGATTTATATCTATCGCATCTGATAAATCTATAAGCGCTTTATCCAACCGAGCATAACGGGCATGTAATACCCCTCGAGCAAAGTATGCCTCTGCATCCCTAGGTTGGACCTCCAATGCCCTAGAGTAGTAATTGATCGCATCCTGATATTTACCCAAGTCTTCATATAAGTAGCCAACTCCCCGAAATGCCTCTGGACGAGTAGGGGCCTTTCTGATACAGTGAGAATAATCCGTGAAGGCTTCATCTATATGTTTCATCATGCGATGTTGATCGGCCCTATTGAGATAGGCTTCAATATTATCGGGGTCTACGCTCACCGCTTGGTTGAAGGCATACAAGGCTGAATCTGGAAGGTCCAGCTCTTGGTATAGGCTCCCCATAGCCAAATAGGCTTCGGAACTGGAAGGGGATAGCTCTAATGCTTTTTCAAAGTCTCCTCGCGCCGCATCAAAATCTGATGTTTCAATGAAGGTTTTGCCTCGTTCTATCCAAAGGATCGCATCCTCAGGCCTCATCTGCAAGGCAGTATTGAAATGCTCTATCGCCTGGAGATAATTTTTACTCTGTGCATAACTTCTCGCAATGAGTTTTTCACAAGATGCGGACTCCCCTCCTGGCTGAGAAGCAATCAATCTAAAAAAAGTGATTGCATCTTGATAGTTTCCTTTCGAAAAGCGCTGCATACCTTGGGACCAAAAGATGATCTCTTGTAAGCGCCCTCGTATGTCATTGGTGAAGCTTTCCGCACTACTGGCTGAAATAACCATAGGATTGCCCCGCTCCTCAATGAACTGTACCTCCTCATAGGTATCTGTAGAGGTAAAATTCACTTCAAATGAACTGGGGGAATTTTTTCCCCCAGATTGGGTTGCCCAGACGAGTAAATCCGCATTACAGGTTCCACCTAATCCCTTGGCAAAAAAGTCTGAAGTAGGACATTGCGCATCGTGATACTGCACATTCAGGGGCAGGCCTCCCTCCTCCCGAAACTGCTGGAGGGTTGTTCTTACAGCGCTACGATAGGAGTTGTCTGCCCTCCTACAAGATTCTTCTACATAAAAGGGAAGTACCAATACATTGTAGGAATCGTCTTCCTCAGGAAAGGGACAAACGCTAGAGCCTGTCAATTGATTAACCCACCTATTGGGCAAATCGGAAAACAGACTGAGTAGGAGTAGGCTTACTCCGATTAAGGATATAATCCCTGCAAGTATGGGTTTCAGCCAAGGCCTGAGGCGCGATGAGTCTTCTTCTCGAATGGCCCTTTCTCCTCCATCCCCATGCTGCCCTTGTTGACTATCTAGCAATATGTAAAAAGAAGGACTCAGTTTCCACTCAAGGGACGTTCGGTGGTCATTCCGGACATACAGGCCTTCAAATATATCTCTCCTTTGAAAAGGAGGTGCAGTGAGTTCCCCAAGGGTAAGGATCTCATACATGAGGTGGTCTCCACAATTAATGGTAGTCTGGCCAAAAGCCCGTTTCACAACAAAGCCTTTAGCCAACTGTGAATAAAACTCAGAAACTACGCCCTCATTCTGTTCATCATTTTCCAATCGAATCACAGATGCACGCGTCTTAATTAGGAGGCGGCGAACCAAACGCGGATTCGCACTTCCAGTAATAAAAATCAGATTGAGGTTGGGCAACTGGGCAAAGAAGTCTGCAAACTCGTCGGCTTCCAGTGCAATTTCCCCTTCGGAGGAACTCATCCGCAGGTACTTGCGCCCGGGCCTTCCCCCAGCGAGATGAACTACCTGAATGCGTTCGCGATAACCCGGCTGTAAGGCAAGATCCCAAAAAAATACGTTGTCATCTGGATTCTCTTCCAGAATGGTGCAGGCACGTTTATCCTCCATAGGTTGGAGGGTCTCACGGATCTGCTTATTTTCCTCCACGAGTTCCTCGATGGATTCAGCGCGCTCTCGGTTGGCGTAAGCAAGGAAAATAATAGGTATTTCTTTCGTTTCTGGCATGTGAACCTAAACCTGTACTACTTTGAAAACTCAATTGTAATCATATCATGCACCTTAAGCCCCAAAAGTTCTGCTGCTGAGGCCTCCCGCATTGCAATCTCCAGATGCTTACTGCCCCCAAATATAGCAAGGGCATCCGCTTTCCCCACATCTGCATAGGTATTAACAATTCGTTTCAATCTAACATTTCGAATAAATATCTCAAACCTCCTGCCATCTTTTAATTCCAGAAATTCTTCTTTTCGAATATTAGTAATTGCATTCCCAAATTTATCGATGTGGATTATCTTACCTCTCAGGCAATTCCCTGTATAGCTGGGCGCTCCCCAGTGTAAATCGCGGAGTACCTTTTCTTCGCCTAAGTTCTCCATCGCACCCCCGTTTGCCAGAAAGGCTGCTGCTGGACCATACAGACGTGCCGCGCGGAAAGATCTGGGAAACTCTTCTGCAATCACTTCAGGATTTACGATAGATACACAACACGAGGAATTCCCTCCTATCAAGTACAAAAGGCCGTTGTTGGGGCCAATAAAAAAGTGATCCTGATAGGCCACGACTACTCCCTCCGCCTCCTCATTTACGTACGGATCTACAGCAACCAGGTGAATGGTTCCTGGCGGAAAGGTCTTGAACATATGCTTTACTACATAAGCAGCTTCCATGATATCGAAACTCGCAATGGCATGGGTTACATCCACGATTAAGGTATCTGGAGATCTACTCAACATCACCCCTTTTACCAATGCCGGGTAATGGCTATTGGATCCCAGGTCTGATGTAAATGTAATTATCGCCATAACCGCTACTTGGTAGTAGGACCTGATTGGAGTTTTGCAAATGAAGGATAAAATTCTGAAATTTAATTCAATTATTCTATCAAACGAAATATAATTAATAATTGTATTGACAGAACATACATTTATTCTTGAGGATATTAGTCCTCTAGAAATATACGGAGTAAATAATGCCCGGCTCCGACAAATTGAATCCTCACATCCTGAAATCAAGATTATCGCCCGCGGAGAGGAACTCAAAATAAAAGGCCCAGAAGACCTACTAAGCGCTTTGAAAGCGACCCTAAGTCAAATCCTATCTGAAATAAAGAAGAAAGGAAAGATTTCCGAAAATCGCTTCAACGAATTACTCATTTCCCACACACAAGACGGCCCATCGGAACCTCCAATGCCGATAGACGATGACTTGGTGTTGGTCCATGGGAGTGGGGGGAATATCATCCAACCCAAAAATGCAGGCCAACGGAAAATCGTTGCCTCTACACAAGACAACGACATTGTCTTTGCCATCGGTCCTGCAGGTACAGGTAAGACCTATATTGCAGTAGCCCTCGCCGTAAGGGCTTTGAAAAACAAACAAGTAAAAAAAATTGTCTTATGTCGTCCTGCTGTAGACGCAGGAGAAAGTCTTGGCTTCCTACCAGGAGACATGAAGGATAAGGTAGATCCCTATCTGCGTCCTCTTTACGACGCCTTAGGCGATATGATCCACTCAGAAAAACTCAAGTACTATCTAGCAAACAACATCATTGAGATCGTACCCTTGGCATATATGCGAGGACGTACCTTAAATAATGCCTATGTAATCATGGATGAAGCACAGAATGCTACTGAAATGCAACTCAAGATGTTTCTTACCCGCTTGGGAGAATACTCCCACATGATTATTACGGGCGATATTACACAGATAGACTTGCCTCGAAACCAGAAGTCAGGGTTGGTTCACTGCATGCGTCTACTTCAAGGAATCAAAGGAATATCCTTTGTAGACCTGAAAGCCTCTGATGTCATTAGACACAGATTAGTGAAAGATATACTCGCTGCCTATGAGCGGGAGGGAAGAATCCGATCTTAGTTATCTAATCCATTAATTTTGGGACCCCTAGAATCTATTCGTTTTTGAAGGAAAGTGATTTGCAACGTCTCATCTCCAAGGGGAAAATACAAGTAATTAAATTTTGCGTCTGGATTGGAGGTGAAATACACTAAACCGCGGACCTTCTGGCCAGGAGTTAAGGTGGTTTTTCGCAGCAAGGCAGACTGCCAATAGGCCTTGTTCTGCCGCAGATCAGCTTCTGCCGCCCCATTATCATTGTTATCAATCCAAATAAAGGAATCATTGGCTACAGCGTCGCTATTCCCGACATCGGAACTAGATGATGCTGATACTGCTGCTGCAGCACCAATCGCAGCTAGCCCCACAATAATAGAAGCAGCCGTGTTATTGCGCCTTTCAGCATCTATTCGTGCAATACCTTTGTCCAAATCTAGCAGGACCTCCTCTGGATCATAGGCATATACTTTCTGCTCTTCTTGTAAGGTGCCCCCAGGCTTCTCCCAAAAGAAATGATCTGCTTCAAAGGGTATTGCTACGCCATGAAAATCAGCAGGATCTACCAAATAGCTTTCTTCGGATACATTTTCTATTTCTACATCGTAAATGATATCTCTATTTTCAATCCCAGAGAAGGCTATCGCCATCTGAGCTCCTTCTCCATTGAGAACAACATATTCAAGGCCTTGAAACCAAGTTCCTTCTTCTTCATAGGGACTTTGCCTCAATACTGGCATAGGAGTAAAGCAGGACTCTAAGAGAAGAAGGGAAATACCCAAAACATAGATGTGGAAATGTCTCTTCATAGGGTTGTTGTTTAGGATCTTTCATTATCGTCAAATACCTGAATACAGTACGTCAAATGGTAACTCTGTGTTGGGATGAAATGAAAATAGAATTTCTCACACCCCCATCAAAGGTGGTGTGAGACTTAGATGAACATTCGTGTAGCTCTTCTTATTTTTTGTGGAAAAAGAAAGCGACCTTAGGCGAACAAGGCCTACTATTTTTGAAGGGTTAATTTAATTGATGGTTTTCAAAGAGTTCATCTAAATAGAAAGACCGAGTGGTACCCCGGTAATTATCTATGCAGCTCCCATTTCCACTTCGCATAATACTCAGACAAGCACCATTGGATAGAGAGCCCTCTTCATGATCGCGTAAAAGTACGCAATGACCCAATTCGTGGAAGACGATCATCTCTCGGAGGTTGTTGGAAGCTCTTTGCCAGAATTCTGTATCAATTCGCACTTCATTGGGGCTAAATCGAGTAAATGTGCACTGTCCCGCGACATGTTCCCCTTCTAAATCTTCAAAAGTTCCCGTAATTCCTAGCGCATCAAGGTCTATTTGTAAGCCCCGGCTGGCTGCTTCTGTTTCAAAGTCAGTGTAAAAAGACCAGAGGGCTTGATCTACATTACTAAATCCTGTAGGTGTGGGAGCCTCTTGGGGTTCTTCCTCCTGAGCTACAGGGGTAAGTATTTGCTGTTCATTACTACAGGCTGCAAAAATCAACAAAATTATCAGCCCTTGAAATGCGAAAAATCTACTTTTAGTTTGCTCCATGTGTAAAAAGATGATAAGAATTGGAAAAAAGTAGAGGTTTCGTTCATATTTGAGAAGAGAGAATCCAGGGATTAGAAATGCGGATTTAAAGATATCCGAAGTCAGTTCTAACGAATGGAAATTTGTTCTATTGATTAAAATCTAAGGGATAAACACAACTATTGAAGTCTATTTGCAGTATCTATGTACTGTTAAGCGTTGGGAAAGTTGATGACTGTGTCACTTTACTGAATATTCGCGCACAAAACCACAAATTATATTTACAATGAAACGAATTGCACTTTTTGGATTGAGCCTGATCCTATGCCTGGGACAGGCAGTTGCCCAGAATTATTTTGAGGGAAAAATTGTATTTGACGTAGAAATAGAGGGAGAAAATGCCGAGATGATGGCAGGCCTGATGCCTCAACACTTTAATTACTTAGTGAAAGGCTCCAGTCTCAAGTTTACTATGGAAGGGGGGATGATGCAAGATATGATGGGAGAATTTATCATCAATACCGATGATGCAAGTGGATACATGGTCCAGCACAATATGAAAAAGGCTTATAAAATGGAGCCCCCTACTCCAGAAGAGACTGCTGAAATAGATGTAAAGCCCACTGTAAAGAAGGAAAGTGAAACCGCTACCATTGCGGGATATTCCTGCCAGAAATATACCGTAACCATGAGTACCCAAATGGGCCAGATGGTCCAAGAGATCTGGGCAACCAAAGACATTAAATTTAAGCGACCCAATCTGCCAAGTGCGCAAGGATTGGATCAAATCTTCATCGACGGATTAGATGCCTTCCCGCTGAAAATCAAACAAGATCTGCCAATGGGTATGGGTAAAATGACTCTTGAGGCCAGTGAAGTAGCTCCTGGATCTGTAGATGCAAAGATGTTTGAATTTCCCAGCGATTATAGCGTAGAAAAGTTCGACCCCGCAGTATTTGGCAAACAAATTATGGGGGGAAATTAAAGAGATAAGGCCCCAGATGGGGCTTTTCCTTTTGTGTTTTAGCCACCGAAAAAAGGCGATTTTGCCCGGAGCAGAATACTGCTAAAAACTGTGAACCTTGGTTTATTTTCTACCACTCTGTATAGACTTTATCCCTAATTCTCATGCATCCGATCTATCAGACATACCGTCCTGAGGGATTTCACAGTATGAATCCCTATTTATTTGTCTCCGACCCAGAAGGCTTAATAAGCTTCCTGAAAACGGTATTCTCAGCCAAAGAGCTTAGCCGAACATTAAGACCGGAAACTGGGGAAATTGCCAACTGCATCTTACAAATAGGAGACAGTTGCTTTATGATTAGTCAGGCAGCAGGCCAGTTTGAGGGAATGCGCACGGCATTCTATCTCTATGTGAATGATGTCGATAGCCTATACGAAATAGCACTTAAGCATGGCGCAGAAAGTGTTTTCCCTCCTTCGGATATGGAGTTTGGAGATCGACAAGGAGGCATCGTTGACCCCGCCGGAAACTATTGGTGGATATCGAAGCGATTGGAAGAACAAGGCTATTGAGTACGTTTAGCAATACCTATGGAATTCCAACTTCCCAAAGACGTACAAAGAAAGCTTGAAAAAGACTTTGGATCGCTTTGGAAGGAGTCCCAAGACCAACTCAGAGAGCTCGTTATCCGACACAAGCTCTATCAAAGTCCACGCATCCTTCGGGCGATTGTATTTATCGCCAAGGGAGACCAGAAACGCCTCAAATCTGCTATTAAACTTGCCCAAATAGACTGGAGAGACCTACTAATGGAAGCAGAATATACCTATCAAGGGCAAGGGAAGCCCCCGCAACAGGTTCGGGATTTTAATTTGCCATTTGATGCGGAATAAGCTTTTGTTCATTCAGTAAGGCCACTACATCCTCAAATTCAGGAATCCCCATCAAAACAAGCGCATCTGCGTTCCGCTATTTTCCACCATAGAAGGTAGGGGTATCGACAAATTGAGGTGAGCGTTCAGTTGCTCAATTACATAGGTCCCCATTTCCGGGGCGAAGGTATCATCCGGTTCATGGACAAAAAAGTAAACATCTTTGAGCCCCCTATCTCTCCACATTTTAAGTCGCTCCACCCAAGTATCCACCCGCTGGTAGTCTGAAGGGACCAAACCATTTCCCACAAATCGGATCATGGCTATGTCCGAAGTCATACTTGTGTGCAACACATCGCGGCGCCCTGCGACATCCGTGATGACAGCCGAAACGCGAAAATGATACAATAGTTCACTCAATTGCGGTATAAGCAGATGGTCTTGGAACCAACCTTCATGACGAAACTCAATAGCAAGCGGTATATCTGGGGTGAAATTGCTCAGAAACTCTGCTAATACCTGCAGTTTATCCGGGCCAAAGGATTCATGCATTTGCATGAATGCACAGCCCAAATTTTCTTCAAAAAGGGAAATTGCATTGCAAAAAGCGGTAGTTTGGGCGCTTACATTTTGCAATTTACCATAGTGAGAAATGGTTTGAGGAATTTTGGGACAGAATACAAAGCTAGTAGGGACTTGGTCTTTCCATTTCCGTATTTGCTCCTCGGAAGGGCTTCGATAGTGCGTGGTATTCATTTCTATCGTATTGAATGCCCTGCTGTAATGGAAGAGAAACTTACCGGCCTTTGTTCCCTTGGGATATAGTTTTCCCACCCATCCCTTATTTCCCCACATAGGGCAACCAATAAAGGCTTGGAAAGGCTCTGTGTTTCCCTCCTTTTTCAATCCTAGCAAGGCTTCTTCACGATCTGGTGGAAGAGAAAAATCTACCCCTTCCAAGGACTGGAGCTTTCCAAATTTCATCTAGTCTTTGTTTGTGAAACAAATATACGAGATAAAGCTTTTGGGTAAACAGTTTATAATCCCAAGTTATAGCTTAAATGTCAAAAAGGTGCTTACCCCAATAATAAAATAGAGAGAATCCCACTCACCATGATGTATTTGAGGTAGCGACTTTGAATGGAGAAATCAGAAGGGAAGGCGGATCTTGTCAATAGGTAAAGCAAGTAAAAAATGGGGAGCTGAACCAAGGTCAATGATACTCCCAGGTACTCCCATAGAAATTGGCCCTCTTTCAAGTAATAATACGCTAAAGGAAGATTGCAGGAAACGATAAATAGTATGTATAGAATCGTGAGGACTCGTTTGGTATTGCGGATTCCAATTTGAATAGGGAGCGTATGCAATTGAAAGGCTAAGTCTCCCTTAATGTCTTCAACATCCTTGGTAATCTCTCTGATCAACGTTATCTGAAAGGCAAAGACCAGCGTCCATATCAGCGGCATATTGATACGGTACAGATATCCTGCTAGTAAAACGACCAATGCAATGAGAAAAGCAATCAACAGATTGCCCGCAGCTCCTGTCCGCTTGAGGTAACTAGCATACCAAAAAAGTAGAACAATCGAAGTAATATTTATAAAGGAAATTGGGTACAAGCCATGTAGCAGAGAAAAATTTACCAGGGAAAAAAAACTTATCGCAAAATTAACTATGATGTATGCAGTAAGCACCTTTTTCACAGAGAGTTTGGCATTCACGATGGCTCTTTGCGGCTTATTGATCCGATCAATACGAAAATCATATACATCATTGATCCAATAACCAGTTGCGGCAATAAGGATAATGGTAATCGATACGCCCCAAAAATGGGGATCTTGCAAAAAATAGAATTGATGACTTGAGGCGATATAACAGGAGGCCCCGAAAGCCACCAAAGAAATAAGGATATTGGGCGGTCGGGAAATGGTAAAAAAATATGTAAGGTCTTTGAGCATGCGCCTTACCTAAGGTTACTTAACAATTAACGAAAATTTTGGTTTAACAGATGCAGTACTTTATTTTTAAGCAAAATTCAGTATATGGCCGTTAGACAAGGTATTATCAAAGGTAGCAAACGTGAACGAAAGTTGGACTTCATAGGGAAACTATACTTCCCAGAGGTCTTCAAGGGGATGATGTTTTCCTTCAAGCATATCTTCAGAAAAACCGTTACGGTACAATATCCTGAGGAACAGGATGAATTGGGACCAGAGTTTCGCGGACGTCCTGTTCTCGTTGCAGAGAATGGAAAAGAGCGCTGTGTAGCTTGTGGCCTTTGTGCCAGGGCTTGCCCTCCGCTAGCCATTAGCATGCAAGCGGCTGAAATGGAAGAGGATCAAAAGGAACGGTACCCTTCGGTGTTCGAGATTGATATGTTGCGCTGCATTTATTGCGGCTATTGTGAAGAAGTATGTCCTGAGGAGGCAATCGTAATGAGTCCAGAATACAACTTCACCTTTGGCTCACGTGCAGATGCCATTCATGGCAAGGATCGTTTGGTAAAAGACAAGGGAGAACTAAAGGAGCGCCTAGATTGGCTGGAAAAGAAACGCAATCCCAACTTCGGGAAAATACATGACTTCCAGGAGAGCAATAATATCCACACTTTGAGGAACCGAGAGGAGTAATTCTTTCGGAAATATTATCAACTTAGGAATTGAACACAGAGACACAGAGAATTTTTAGCATCTAGCAGGTGTCTAAGACATCTGATCTGTGAGTAATAACCTCTGAATTCAACATGGAATCTCATTTTCCCTCTATACACTCTACTACCGTTTTAGGTGTAGTACATAATGGCCAGGTAGCTCTAGGTGCCGATGGCCAAGCAACAATGGGTAATACCGTAGCAAAGGGTAATGTCCAAAAGCTTCGGGAAATGAGCGATGGTAAGATCCTCGTAGGTTTCGCGGGCTCAACGGCCGATGCCTTTGCACTGTTGGAAAAGTTCGATGAAAAACTCAATATGCATCGGAGTAACCTACGCAGGTCAGCCATAGAACTAGGAAAGGAGTGGCGAACGGATAAATACTTGCGTCAGCTAGAAGCTATGCTCATTGCGATGGATTCTGAATCCGGTTTAATCATAAGCGGTACAGGAGATATATTAGAGCCAGAAGATCAAGTCTTAGCGATTGGCTCAGGGGCAAATTTTGCCCGTGCAGCAGCATTGGCCCTCAAGAAGCACGCCCCCCAAATGAGTGCAAGGGAGATTGTAGGGTCTGCTTTGCATATTGCTGCTGATATTTGTATTTATACCAACCATAACCTAGTCATCAAAGAGCTAGAGAATAATCCATAGTCCGATGATCCATAGTCAATAGTTGATTTATTAGCTATGAACAATTCGCGGATTTCCTACTAATCAACTGACCTACCATGACAAAATCCTTTGTAAAAGCTTCTCATATACTAGGAATATCCATACTATTCATAGTTCTCAGTATAGATGTATTCTCCCAAAAAGTTCCTGCTGTTCATAGCAACATTAAAGGAAGGGGAACCTACCAAGTTC
>JBCCTX010000124.1:0-20301 GCA_039197765.1 Bacteroidota bacterium | reverse complement strand
TCCCCTCCCTCAGATAGGCTGTATTCATTCGTCGGAGAATTTCTACCAGTCATCGAACCCTGCCATCTATTGGACCTTTTTTGGGAAAAATGGGGAAGAAAACCTGCTTCTTGCATCTGTCAATCAAACAAACACTTAATAAAAAATATAGTAGCTGCATATCCATCGTATAGCCGAAAACGCCCCCCACCATGAATTGCAGCATATCGACAAAGAATTTCAAACACCTAAAGCCCACCTGTAAGACGCAGGTGGGTTACCTCTTTTATCTACCTTTTTGGAAACTTCTACCTCTCAAGCTTGAGCGTATGAATCCGCCCGGATTCGTTTATCGAAGCTAGGCTTCCGTTTATCGATGTGAACCCTCCCTCCGGCTAAGTCTTCAAATTTCCGTGTAAAATAATCCGACCTTGCAGATGTAATCAAAACAAACAACGTGTAAAGAGAAAATTACTGCACACATCGTAAAGCCCGAAATGCCCACTCCCATGAACTGCTGCACATTTACAAGAAATTCAAACACCAATAGCCCACCTGCAGGATGCAGGTGGGCTACCTCTTTTACCAAACTTTTTGGAAACTCCTACCTCTCCCTCTTGGGGGTATGAACATGCCAGGATTCGTTTGTCGAAGATAGGTCTCCCTTTATCGATAGGAACCTTCCTTCCGCCTAATGCTTCAAAATTCGGTTCAAAATTATCCGACCTTGCGTAGGTATTCAAAACAAACTAACAACATATAAAGAGAGAATTGCTGCACATATCGTAAAGCCGGAGACGCCCGCTCCCATGAACGCGGCATATCTACAAGAAATTCAAACACCAATACCCATCCGCATTGTGCGGATGGGTTTTTTTTATGAAATGATTCAAAGTTTGCATCCAGGATTTCTACCAATCGAGTAGTAGGTATGTTCCCAAGGCTGATTTTTAGTACTTTTTGGGGTCGGCCTTGAATGAAATAACTGCTCTTCCCGAAACCAATACAATTCTTACTCTACTGAAAGCTATCAACAAGCTCTGAGTCCCCATGTATCATTTCCCACAGTTTATCCTTTAGTGCGTCTAGCCCTATCTCAGTAACTGCTGAAATAAATACATGCATGGGTTTCTCAGGCATTAGAGCAGAGATTTCGGCTTCCAGTTCTTCATCTATTAAATCGGCCTTCGTCAAAGCAATGAGGCGAGGGGTATGAAGCAAATCCTTGTTGAACAATTCTAGCTCCTTCAGCAAGGTCTGGTATTCCTGCAGAATATCCTCTGCATCAACTGGAATCATGAATAGAAGCACATGATTTCGCTCTATATGACGTAGAAACTGGGCTCCTAATCCTTTCCCGGCGTGTGCCCCTTCGATAATTCCAGGTATATCTGCCATCACAAAAGAGTTGTATCCCTTGTAGCGTACAATCCCTAAATTGGGGACAAGGGTGGTAAAGGCATAATCTCCAATTTTGGGCTTTGCCTCGCTAACTACTGATAATAGGGTAGATTTACCCGCATTGGGAAATCCGACCAACCCTACGTCTGCCAATACCTTCAGCTCCAAAATTGCCGCCAACTCTTGGGCGTCCCCACCTGGCGTGGCGTAATCTGGTGCCTGATTGGTAGAGGATTTGAAGGAGGCATTTCCCCTTCCCCCTTTCCCGCCTTCGAGTAGGATCAGCTCATCTCCTGCTGCTAAGACCTCTCCGAGAAATTCTCCTGTCTCGGCATCTTTTACCGCTGTACCTAAGGGAACTTCCAAAATTTCATCTTTTCCGTTTTTTCCTTTCTTGAGGGCACCAGATCCATTTTGCCCAGCCTCCGCTTTAATATATTTGCGGTATTTTAAATCCAATAGGGTCCACAATTGCGGATTAGCTTTCAGGATGATGCTGCCTCCCTTGCCTCCATCCCCCCCCTCAGGACCTCCTTTGGGAATATATTTCTCTCTACGCCAAGCGACGACACCATTACCCCCTTTCCCACTTTGAAAATAAATCTTTACGTAATCGACAAAACTGGAAGTCATAAAACCCTAGCTTAAGTAGTCCGTTTCAAAATTTAAAATAGTTTGCCCTATTGAACTAACTATATTCCCCAAACATCATCAATTTTTGGTAATTAAAGAAAACGACTTCTACTTCCACATGTGAAATAGTAGTTTATCTGCACATCCCTCATACGTTGCATTTGGACCCCTAACATAAAGCTATACCCAATAGGTATAATGATATAGAGGAGTATGCATCTGTAATCATGAAGCAACATGTATTGGAAAACTACGATTACCGGTGTACCTCCTGTCTACCCATCCAGCAGGTTTCAGACGAGTCATTCTCTCCCCAAACAATGGTATTTCTGAAATATACCACGGATGAGGAAGATTCCTACTATTGGGGCTGTGTAGGACCCTTTAACGATTTAGGGAAAATGGATTATAGAGGGGAGAAGTCTGTATACTTTAATACGCCAAAGAAGCTAGAAAATCCCAATGAAATCTTAGAGACCCTATTGACCCACATAAGAGGCCTGTGAGATATATATACATTTCCTTAGTACTATTACCTATCTGTAAGAAAGGAGTCTAATATTTCTTTGATTCTTGTGCTTATTTCCTGGACATTACCTACTCCATCCACTTCAAATAACTTGTCCTGCTCTCCATAGTATTTTGCTACGGGAAGGGTTTTGTCTTCGTATTCGCGGATTCGGGCTTTAATGGTCTCCTCTGTATCGTCGGTTCTGCCAGACTGCTTGCCACGATCTAGTAATCTCCGTACGAGTTCTTCTTCATGAACGTGTAAGCTCACCATACAGGTAATAGCGCTTCCCTGCTCTTGCATCAAGGTATCTAAGGCCTCGGCTTGCGCTACAGTTCTTGGGAACCCGTCAAAAATAAACCCCGCTGCATCGGGATTTTGAACCAGGTGATTTCGGATGAGTTCAATCACAATGGCATCGCTAACCAATTTACCCGAATCGATGATTGACTTAACGCGTTTGCCTAGTTCGGAACCGGATTGGATTTCGGCCCGCAACATATTGCCAGTAGAGAGGTGAACCAGATTATAGTTAGCTACAATAGTAGCAGATTGAGTGCCTTTTCCGGCGCCGGGAGGACCAAATAGTACAAGATTTAACATAGGCAGGTTACGTGTTTTAAGGCCACAAAACTACACATATTTTGGACGTATGAAAATGGGTTGTATGTGACAACTCTTCGTCTCGCTATTCCGACTATGGGAAAGCATATCCTAAAGCCACGTTCACTTTTGGTTTCATTAGGGAATAAATAGCTTTTGGGGAATCCGAACGCCCTCTAGCTCCCATAAAATTAGATAAATTCCACCAGGCAAAAAGTTATATGAAAATCCAATAGCTTTCTCTCCTGTGGATACACTCCCATTGAATAGCGATTTTATAGTGCTTCCTTGTAAGGAATGTAGCGTAAGGGTTAACTCCATAGGACGAGGGAAAGAAGCCTTAAGTTCTACTTGTTTCAGTCGTCTATCCACTGTGGGATCCTGGAGTGAAATAATATCCCTCAAATGCGTTTCATTTGAGACATTTAATGGGATTTTGCCTACTTGAGAAGCGGCAAGCTCTCTTCTTCTGGGTGAGCGCATAAGTACCTGCCTCATGCGTTCAATTTGGCACTTGGTAAATACACTTTGACAAAGACCCCCTGTTCCATCCATGTAGTTCTCTGTCATGTCTAAACTTCCGCAGGATTCTGAGCTAGGAGGACAACCTATGGTTTCCCGAGCAGCAGGAGGGGTATCATCGCACCCATCGTCTGTATCGCATCCTCCTTCTCCCCAAGTATGAATTAAGCCTAGGAAATGTCCCATCTCGTGGGTTGCTATCCTTCCAAAACTAAGAGACCTTTCCCCCCATTGTTCTGTATCCACATATAACCCATCTGTCGTGGCCGTTCCCTCTTGGTCGGCCCCTAGGTTACTGAGACCTGAGCTATCAGGGAATTGAGCCATACCTTTCAGGGCTCCTTCTACATCTAATACCCATATATTGATATATTGGGTGGGATCCCACTGGGTAGCAGGCTTGATGCGGGTTTCGATAAAATTTCTGCTGTAAGGAGGCGCAGGCCAGGATACGGCTGAACCATCTACGCGGTTTATCCCTAATTCCGGTAATCTATTACCCTCAGGATTCTGTGCAGCACGAACGAAGCCAATAAAACTATCTGCGCTTAGGGGGTTATCGTTCCCCCCCGCAGTATTCGCTATTCTTCGAAAGTCCTGGTTGAGAACCTCTATTTGACTGTTGGTATGAGAAGCTGCTAGGTTATCTCCTGCACCCACATTCTCGCCGTGATGTACAATATGTACAATTACTGGAAGGATGAGGAGTGAATCCTCTTTATCCTCCATTGTAGGGTTTGGGGCCAGACGTGCATAACGAATGTTGGAAATAGGTAAGTGCTTTGCTCCACATCCATCAGGAGGGAGCATATTAAGCTTTTGGGCCTGGGTATTGACTCCAATAACCCATATCCAGATATAGACTCCAATGGCTATTCGGCGAAACATACCTTCTACTGTCCCTTGAGGAATTAATAAATTAGCAAAATTTACTGAGTCCCTGTAAGTAAGTCAATAGGATTGAAAAAAAATATAGCTATAGAAGTCTCTCTTTTCAGAATTTTTTTCTACTGAACCCAGGAATACGGAATTTTTGTACACAAGTAAGTAATCCCGTTTTAAGAGGTAAAGCCATTCCTAAATACCTCATCTACCCTTTACCCCATCACTTCCCAATCCTAACGGGCTGGGACATCAGGTAAGTTCCTTGAAACTTTGTCGCAACCCGCTGTAGCAAGGACGCTAACGCTTGCAAGCGGCGGGGACTGTTGAACTCGATACGAGACATCTGAAGGAGAAAAGGATATTCTTCTTGGGTTGCTGCGTATTTCAATTGGGAGATGGCGAAGTTCTTTTTCTGAGCGATTCGGAGGAATTGGTAGCGATTTTTCTCAGAGGAAAATCCCAGAGAGTGCTCTATCTCTTGGGGAAATACTTCCGTTTCCTGTAAAGGCTTCAATAAATGCTCAGGATATTTTTCTCGAATCCAATCTTCTTGTAAACTGGCCTGAAAGAACCGCCAACTAGGATCAGCTAGGACTCCGTAGCTAAACTTATTCATATCATTGGCCTCCATGCACGTAGCTAATAATTCTCCAAGCGACACCTCACCTAGAGGTAAGTAAAAATACAGTGCTCTACGGCCTTTACCAGTATAGCGAAAGGCATATTTTCCCCCTAAGTCCCCAGTCATAAGTCGAACAATATCTGCCTCTATGGTGCGAATGGTTTGTACTTCGGGTTCTTGAATCATTCCCTGGCTATCAGGCTTTTCGAGGGGAATAATCACATATACGAGTTGAGGATGTGTTGCAAGGGGAATGGAGGAAAGCAGGGACAGATTGACCCGAATGGAAGCTGGCTTTCCTGCCAGTGTACAAAAGAAAAAATCCCAAGCTTGTTCTTCTCTCGCTTGCATCTAGACCAGTTGAGGGTTAGGAAAGATGTAAGGAAGCAAATTAGCCAGAAGTAGGATGCTTGCTACCCCGCTTGGGGTAAATAGTCAAACTTAGGGCGGAAGCCGTCATATTTATAAAATATTTGGTTTATTAAAATTAGTTTTTGAGTTTGAGTTGAACGTATACGCGTAGGTACAGAAGGTTATACTTTTAGGGTATACCACTTTGCTTTGGACCGTAAGCGCAATCTCTAGTTAATCCTACCCTCAATCGCATGAAGTCTTTTTGGCCCGTATTTTTTTCCCTTCCGATCCTGTTCATTGCTTGTGAAACTCAGCCTGCCTACGATTTGGTCCTGACCAACGGGACGATTTATGATGGGAGTGGCTCAGGCCCTTATATAGGTGCTGTAGCTATTCAATCGGATACCCTTGCCTATGTAGGGAAAGATGTTGCTATTGGCGGTAAAACCGTGGTAGATGTAAAAGGGAAGGCAATTGCCCCAGGGTTTATCAACATGTTGAGTTGGGCAGTGGAATCCCTAATCCAAGATGGTAAATCCCAAAGCGACATTCGCCAGGGAGTTACCTTGGAGGTTTTCGGGGAAGGGATGTCTTGGGGGCCCTTAAATGAGCGTATGAAAGAGGAGATGAAGAAGCAACAAGGAGATTTTACCTATCCCGTTGCGTGGAATAGTCTGGGCGAATACCTAGAATTTTTGGAAAAGCGTGGCGTCTCCTGCAACGTAGCTTCCTTTGTGGGAGCAACGACGCTGCGCGTTCATGAAGTTGGCTATGAGGATCGCCCACCATCACCGGAAGAATTAGATACCATGAAGCAGCTGGCTCGGAAAGCCATGGAAGAAGGGGCTGTAGGAATCGGGTCCTCCCTGATTTATGCGCCTGCATTTTATGCAAAAACGGATGAATTGATTGAACTCTGCAAAGTAGCTGCGGAATACGATGGCATGTACATCTCCCATTTGCGCAGTGAGAGCAATCGCTTTCTTCAGGCCTTAGATGAACTCATCCGAATTGCCAAGGAATCTGGAATTCGAGCAGAAATATATCACCTAAAGGCAGGAGGTGCCCAAAATCACCCCAAGATGGACTTAGCCATCCAAAAAATCGATTCCGCCCGGATGACGGGTTTGGAGATTACCACTGATATGTACAACTATATCGCAGGGGCTACGGGTCTGGATGCTGCAATGCCCCCCTGGGTACAGGAGGGAGGATACGAAGCGTGGCGCAAGCGCCTGCAAGATCCCTTTATTCGGAATAAAGTGAAGAAAGAGATGATGACAGATACCGATGCATGGGAGAATCTCTACTTCATGGCAGGGGCTGAGGGAGTAGTACTGAATGGATTTAAAAATGAAGGCTTGCGCAAATACACGGGAAAAACCCTAGCCGAAGTCGCGGGAATACTGGGTAGCACACCGGAAGAAGCTGCAATGGATTTGGTCATTCAAGATGGGAGTCGTGTAGGAGCGGTTTATTTTTTAATGAGTGAAGAAAATGTCAAGAAGCAGTTAAAACTGCCCTATATGAGTTTTGGCTCTGATGCAGGATCTCTGGCACCCGAAGGGAGTTTCCTCAACTACAACCCTCACCCCCGCGCCTATGGAAACTTTGCCCGCTTACTTGGCAAGTACGTGCGAGATGAACAAGTTATCCCTTTAGAAGATGCGATCTTTAAGCTAACGCATTTATCTGCCTTGAAGCTACGAATCAAAAAGCGGGGACTACTTCAACCAGGATATTTTGCAGATGTGGTAGTCTTCGATCCTGAGGCGATCCAGGATCACGCGACCTTTGAAGATCCGCATCAGTATGCTACAGGCATGATTCATGTTTTTGTGAATGGAGAGCAGGTGTTAAAAGATGGGGAGCATACTGGGGCAACGCCCGGACGGGTGGTGAGGGGGCCGGGTTGGAAGGGAGAGGGATAGATGGAAAAGGAGAATATTCGACTTTTGGCTTATAGTATGTATACCCGGAGATAAGTAAAAGAATTTTTATGAAAGTCACGGTCATAGGTGCAGGCATATGGGGCTGTTGGACGGCTTACCTCCTGCAAAAAGCTGGGGTTGAAGTCACCTTGGTAGATATGTGGGGCCCTGGAAATGCGCGTGCAGGATCTGGAGGGGCTTCTCGTATTATTCGCCTGGTATACGGAGCAGATCAGGTCTATGTAGATATGACTCAAACCTCCTATGACCTATGGGAGGAATTGGAGCAAAGCGTATACGAAAATCTATACCAAGAAACAGGCGTTTTGTGGATGTTTGCAGATGAGGATACAAGCTATTTGGAGGCTTCTCGCTCGCGGATAGCTCAATTTGGGCATCGTATACACAACCTATCGCATCAGGAAGCTACTCAGCGCTATCCTCAAATTTCTTTTGAGGGGATCTCCCGTATTTTTTTGGAAAAAAAAGCAGGACTTTTGTTTGCAAATTTATGTTGTAAGGTCCTGACGCGCGAGTTTCAGCAGTTAGGCGGGAAGTTTGTTTGGGGTGAAGCGCATTGGAATCGGGCTCGGAGATGGGTAGAGGTTTCAGGAGATACGCTGGAAGCAGATCGATATGTATTTGCATGCGGACCCTGGAACCAGAAATTGTTTCCAGAAGTCTTCCAGGGTATCAGCGATACGTCCCGCCACGAAGTTTATTACCTAGCGGTTCCCAACGATCAAGTCAGTCCATATGCCTATCCCGCTATGCCTTGCTGGTTTGAATACAATCGAAATAGCCCTATGTTCTACGGGAAACCTTTCCACTTGGGTAAGGGATTTAAAATAGCCTATGATGAGCGTTCCACCCCTTTTGACCCAGATACCTCTCATCGAAGTACGACGCCCGAATTGCTGGAACGTTCCCTCAAGTATGTAGCGAAACGCTTCCCAGGACTAGCGGGAAGACCCCTTATTGAACAACGAGTATGTCAATATGAAAACAGCCTGGATGGCCATTTCATCATGGCACCTCATCCAGATTATGGTGAGCTTGTTTTACTTGGAGGGAGTTCCGGACATGGTTTCAAAGTAGGACCTGCGGTGGGTAAGATGACCCGAGAATACCTGTTGGAAGGAAAGGGCTTCCCCGAACTTTTTGGCTTAGGGCGTTTTGGATCGGCTGTGGAAAGGACTTCGCAGTTTTTGCAGGTAGGGGCAGGACAGGATGGGGGAGATTGATGCAGAATGTGAGGGATTTATAGGATTTTCTGAGTCTACAACAGCTACTTTGGTATTAATCGAAGGGTTTTCTAATACAGAACCTAGAATGTTAATAAATTTCCTCCTACCTTTCCCCCGAACCTGTATGTCACAATATCCTAATACCCATATTTCCCCATTTCCGTACACTTAGATAAATCTCCCCTTATGAAAGCATCTATACCCTTAACCAATCGAAAACGCGTCGTGATCATAGGTGGTGGATTCGGCGGTATCAAATTGGCCAAATCCCTCAGAAAGTCTCCTTTTCAGGTTGTCCTTCTCGATAAAAATAACTTCCACACATTTCAACCCTTACTGTATCAGGTTGCTACTGGTGGCTTAGAACCAGATTCGGTCGCTTTTCCATTGAGAAAGATTTTTAGGGGCCAAGATAACTTTGTCTTCCGTATTGCAGAGGTGCACCACATAAGTGCTGAAGCGAAGGAGATTGACACCAGCATTGGTTGCATTGACTATGACTACCTTGTTTTAGCTACAGGGAGTGCGAGTCACTTCTTTGGAATGGATCAGGTAGAAAAGCATTCTTTTGGACTGAAGGATGTAGCAGAAGCAGTGGATTTGCGAAGCTTGGTACTTCAAAACTTTGAGCGGGCTCTATTGGAAAAAGATCCAGAAGTGCGGTCCCGTCTCATGCAATTTGTCGTGGTGGGGGGAGGGCCTACGGGTGTAGAGATGGCTGGAGCCCTGGCGGAATTGAAGCGCCACGTCTTACCCAATGATTATCCCGAACTGGACCTTAGGCAAATGGAAGTCCACCTCATTGAGGCAGGTCCACAAGTGTTAGGGGCGATGTCTGAGCAGTCTCAGAAAAACGGTAAGAAAGCCTTGGAAAAAATGGGGGTCCATCTATGGATGAATACCTTCGTAGAGGACTATGATGGAGAAAAAGTGAAAACCAAAGATGGTCCGATATTTGAAACGTACGTAGTACTGTGGGCAGCGGGGATTAAAGGAAGTGTACCTAGCGGAATTGAAGCAGAACATGTAGGACCAGGATACCGGATTCGAGTAGATTCGTTCAATTCAGTAGTGGGTTTAACAGATGTTTATGCATTAGGAGATGTAGCCTACATGGAGACTGAGCCCTACCCTAAAGGTCATCCTCAAGTGGCCCCCGTAGCAATCCAGCAGGCCGCTAACCTCGCAAAAAATCTGATTGCCGCAGAAAAAAGTAAGCAAACGAAGCCTTTTTCCTATTTTGATAAAGGGTCTATGGCAACAGTCGGGCGCAACAAGGCCGTTGTAGATTTTAAGGGATTCCACTTAAAGGGAATTTTCGCTTGGCTTGCATGGATGTTTGTCCACCTACTTTTTCTTATAGGGTTCAGGAACAAGTTGATTGTGTTGATGAATTGGGTTTATAGCTATTTTACCTATGACAAAGGATCTCGAATTATCATTAGGCCCTTTTACCGTACTAGGTACAAAAAGCCGAAAATGGATTTAGAGTTAAAAAAGTAATAGGATTTTACTCTCTTTATGACTTGGCAAAATATAACGGACTGGAGCAATAGAATCATGGAGTCGCTTCCCATGAAGCTCCTAGTTATTCAAGTCAAACTTCATGTTACTGTATTAGCACTTTGGTTGGTTCTACTAGGGGTCATCAATGGAATTATCGCCTCCGATCTTGGAGGGGCCTATCTTTTGCTAGAACCTGAGTACCTGGGGGAAGAGAATTTTTGGAGTACATTCCTCGTGGGATCAGCTTTGGGAGCCTTCCTTTTTGCTTACATGATTACCATTTACATCGGTGAAAGTTATCGCTTCCATTTTATTGCCTTTGAGTCTAATCCTTTCATTACCTTTTCCTACAACAATTTCCTGGTTCCGGGTATCTTCCTTTTTTGGTATTTCTACCGGTTTCTCCAGTTTCATGTTGATACAGAAGGTAGCCTAAACTGGGTTGTCATTGAAAAGTTTCTCGGGCTATTCTTAGGCATATTTACAGTGTTTTTATTTTCTGCCAGCTTCTTTTTTGCCAGGCGTTCCTTAACGGGTGTGCTGGAGCGATTTTTATCTAAGGGTTGGGAAAAAGGACAGGGAAGACGCAACCGCAGGGTCATTTTGAAAAAGGCGCGCGCCAGTTTTCGCGCCCCCCTTCGTGCTAAATACTATGTGCGCTTTCCCTTTCAGGTGGTAGATGTGGGTAGTATGCCTCCTGTAGCATTTCGTACCATCGTTCAAAACCTCAACCAACGTCACGAACGCCTACTTTTGGTCCAGATTCTCACCTTTATTTTGATCGTGATTCTTGGGCTGTTAGAAGAGCATCCCTTCATGCAAATTCCTGCGGGAGCCAGTATGCTACTCGTTATGTCCTTGGCATTGATGTTATTTGGAGCCATTACCTTCTGGTATCGAAAGCTAGGCTTGGTAGTCATCCTCATTTTTCTGGCGCTCTTCTTTATCTTTCCCAAAATAGAGGCTTTCAAAGACCACCATTTCGCCTTCGGCTTGGATTATCAAGCAGAGCCGGTTGCATATACCCATGAAACCATTGACTGTGCCTTGCACCCGGATAGCATCCGTGCGGACCGGCAGTACACCCTCAATATGCTTTCGTCTTGGCGCAAGTGGAAGCAAGAAGTGGACCCAGGACGGGAGAAGCCTCAGGCAGTATTTCTCATGGCTTCTGGAGGAGGTTTGCGCTCAGCTTTTTGGACCTTTCGCATGCTTCAACACGTCGATAGCGTAACCCAAGGAAGACTTGCCCAAGATGTACGTTTGATAACGGGGGCCTCAGGAGGAATGATCGGGCTTGCCTATTACAGAGAACTTCAGCTTCAGCGTATTCAAGGAAATCCCATCGTCCTTCACGATCCCAAATACCGGGAGAATATTTCCAAAGACCTACTCAATCGGGTATTCTTTAAGACATTTACAGACAAATTTCTTCCCAATTTTCCAGTAGAGATTGCTGGTAAGCGCTATGACAAGGAAAGTGGATACTCCTTTGACCATCAGCTTTCGCTCAATATGCCTGAATTCGCAGGAAGGCGGCTTGGGGACTATATTGAATGGGAACAAAAGGGTATGATCTCTCCTGTGGTGATTACCCCTACTATTTTGAACCAGGGAAGAAGACTGTTTGTGTCCTCTGTTCCTATATCCTTCCTGGTGCAACCTTACCAAGTCACCCCTTTTTATGAAACACGTTCTCATGGCGTAGAATTTCGTCGTCTGTTTGCCCAACAGCAGCCCGATAGTTTGCGGTTGATTACCGCCCTTCGTATGAACGCTACCTTTCCTTTTATACTCCCCATTGTATCGCTTCCCTCAAATCCTCAAATGTTGGTTATGGATGCAGGGGCAATTGATAATTACGGCTCTCCAACCGCGATACATTACCTATTCGAATTTAGGAAGTGGTTTGAGCGAAACACGGAGCGCGTTATTTTTATTCAACTTCGAGACAATGTTCGCGAAGATCCGATCGAAGACTTTTCAGGTAATGATATTATTAGCCAGCAACTCACACCCCTAGGGAATGGATATTACTCCATGGCTGAAGCTAAGGACCTCACCAGTGATTACTTGTTTGCCACCCTGAAAGAATGGTACGGAGGAGAGATTGAGCTTATCTCGTTCGAATACCCGAGAGAGACTCTGGATGCCCCTGCTTCGTTGAGCTTTCACCTCACCCGCCGTGAAAAGGAAAACATTTTGACCCACACCTTTACGCCTAGTAACCTATCCGGAATTCGGAAATTGAAAGAACTATATAAGCCCAATAGCTTTGATCCCGGTAAGGTAGCAGGAGGTATGTAAATATTTCTAAGAAATAGCGACTTAATGTCAATACCCTACTCTTTATACTTATGTGCGTTGCACAATGGGGAGCAAACGCGAGTCAGCTAAAGCAGCTGTTCTATGTCCGGCTATCTCCAGGTAGGCCTCATCCTGAGAAAAAGCAACAAATTTCACAGCAGATTCATGTTCGACCAGGATTATGGTATCCCATTTTTCACTTTCGGGTCCTATGAGGAAGTCTCCACTATTACCATAGAAAAGTACTTTTCCGCCCGCCTTCTGTAGTAGCGGGAAAACGTGTTGAGCATAGCGGTCATAGGCTTCCTTTCCAGATATTTCCTTCTCAGGTGTTAGCTCAGGGGACCGGGAATAGTCGGCTATTTCCCTAAATTTCAGTAGGTTGAGCATAACGACTTTTCCTTTGTCTTGATACTGTTGAAAAAAGGCTTTACCTGCTTCGGGTTTTGGGTGTATGTGTGCGTTGGGTTCCATTACATTAGTTTTTGAAGGGGACTTCAAAGGGCATCTTTAATACTTTGGATGAAAGTATTCGTGCTCCTTTTGAACGGCTTTGATTTTGTCTTGGGCTTCATTGGCCCTCAGTTCCACCCTGCGAATCTTTCCACTAATGGTCTTAGGAAGGGCTTCGGGAAATTCGATGATTCGGGGAACCTTATATTTGGCCAGACTCTGCTCGGCAAAGCGGAAAATATCCGCAGCGAGTTCCTTGCTGGGTTGTGTGCCTTGTCGCAACATCACAAAGGCCTTAACAGCATTTCCCCGTACTTCATGTGGACTGGCAACTACGGCAGCCTCTACTACCTCCTCGTGCTCGATCAATACGCTCTCTACTTCGAAGGGACCAATGCGGTAGGCAGAGGCTTTGATCACATCATCATTTCTTCCGACAAACCAGATGTATCCGTCCTCGTCTTTATAGGCCTTATCCCCCGTATAGTAAAGTCCATACTTGAAAACCTTATCCGTGCGCTCCTTATCTTCCAGGTATTCTGTGAAAATGCCGTTATGTGAATGGCCTTTCTTTGAAATGCAAATCACCCCTTCCTCTAGGGGAGGCACTGCTTTTCCCGCTTCATCATAAATATCTATATCGTAAAGAAAGGTAGGTTTACCCATAGACCCAGGCTTCAAGGCTTGTCCAGGAAGGTTTCCTGCTAGACAGGTGGTTTCGGTTTGGCCATATCCATCTCGAATGGTGGTTCCAGTACCTTGGCGCCATTTTTCAATCACGTCTGGATTAAGGGGCTCTCCTGCGGCACAGCAGGTTCGAATTTTTAGATCGTATTTCGATAGGTCTTCCTGGATCAGCATGCGCAGGACCGTGGGAGAGCCACAGAAGGTTGTAACGCCAAAATGTACCATAGCCTCCAACTGTTCTCGAGGGACAAAGGCATTGACTTGGTTGGCGAAAATGCTTGCCCCCATATTCCAGGGGGCAAAGAAACTACTCCAGGCAAATTTTGCCCAACCTGGTGAGGAGATGTTGTAGTGGACATCACCGTGTCGGCAGCCTACCCAAGCAGCTGTGGATAAGTGGCCAAAAGGATAGGTAAAATGTGTATGAACGACTACTTTAGGCAATCCGGTAGTACCTGAGGTAAAGAAATAGAGAAAGGGATCATCTGCTTGGGTGGCAGCTCCTGCTGCCGCTTGACTTTCCCCTGCAATTTCCTCCATACTGTACCATCCCGGACGCTCTCCATCTGTGAGGATTTTTACCTGGATGGCTTTTCCAAATTTAGCTTCCGCCGCATCAATCTTTTCCGCATTGTGCGAATCAGAAATCATAATTTCGGGAAATAGCGTCTCAAACCTATACAGTAGGTCTCTTGTGCTGAGATTTGTGGCCGTAGGCATGAGGATAAAGCCCCCTTTGATTGTGGTAAGGAAACTGACCCAATTGGCAGGAACAAGGGGAAGTAAAGAATAAATACGATCTCCCTGTTTGCAGCCCTTTCTCCGAAGGAAATTGAGCAACTGATTGGATAATTGATAGATTTCCTGAAAACTATACGTGCGTTGCAGATCCCCATAGCGCCAAATCAATGCAGGGCTATCTGGATAGGCTTGTACATTGAGTGGGTAGAATATTTCTTCTACCCAGTTGAAATGCTCAGGCTTGTCTAATTCGTATGAGCGTAATTTGCTGTAATCCTGCTGTGCAATGTCAGCACGTACCTTGCGAAAGTAGTCCTGTATGTTCATAAATTGGTCAGTAGTATAGCTCTATACCTATCAATTTAAGAAGAAATAAGTTGAAAATCTTTATGGTGTAGTACCTCTCTATTGAAGCGCTATATTTTTACAGGTTTCTTGCTTTCTCGACTATTTGTCGAAACTCTGCTTTAAAATTATGTCTATCATTCAGGCTGGATTTATCCATCCAATTTAACACTTCCTCATAGGTACTGCTTCCCTTATATTCAGAGTCCCGGATGAGCATGGAAAAAGACGCAACAGCAGCTGTGAATTGTTGGAAATCCGAAGCTTCCTCAAAGGACTTTCCGTTGTCAAATATTTCTAAACTCATGGGTACACTCAAGTCTGATTGGGGGTTTTTATACCTGAAGTCGATGGTAAATACTGGAACGGATCTAAGGGTTGGGGCGGATGTTAAGGCAAGATCGTTTTTAGGGATAATCTCGTAAAGTGCTGTAACATTCTGGTTCGCTCCAATCTCTCCCGCGTCCTTTTTATCATCTTCAAAGTCTTCCTGGTCTAGCAATCGATTTTCGTATCCGATCAATCGATAGGCTTCCACAGTTTCTGTGTTAAATTCCACTTGAACTTTTACATCCTTAGCGATTGTGTAAAACTTTTGGAAGTCATAAATGAATACTTTTCTGAGTTGCTCTAGGTTGTCTATGTATTCATAAGTGCCATTTCCATTATTAGCTATTTGTTCCAACGCTCCATCATTTAAATTGCCGCGTCCTACTCCAAGAACTGTCAAGAATATGCCAAAATCTCTTTTTTCTTCGATGAGTTTTACCAGGTCTTCCTGGCTTGAGGGGCCTACATTAAAATCCCCATCAGTCCCAATGATGATCCGATTATTTCCCCCTTCAAGGAAATTTTCCTGGGCTATTTCATAGGCCGTAATGATTCCTTCTGCGCCTGCTGTACTACCTCCTGATCCTAGGGCGTCAATGGCTCGCTTAATGGTCGCTTTCTGGTCTCCTGAGGTTGATCCTAACACTACTCCTGCAGACCCAGCATAGGTGACAATAGCTACCCTATCCGTTGATTCTAGTTCATCTACAAAATTCTTAAACCCACCTTTCAATAAGGTGAGTTTGTCTTCACTACCCATTGAGCCAGATACGTCGATTAAGAACACAAAATTTGAAGGGGGTAGTTCCTGCTCGGGGATTGGTTTGCCTTTAATTCCGATACGAATGAGTTTATGATCCATATTCCAAGGACATTCACTCACTTCTCCATTGAGATTGATTGGATGGGTGCGGTCAGAATATTCATAGTCTAAATCGAAATAGTTTATCAACTCTTCTGTTCTGATTGCTCCTTTGGGAGGTAAATACTGATCCTGCTGGATGAATCGCCGCACATTTGCATACGAAGCCCCATCCGCATCGGTAGAAAAGGTTGAAATGGGTTGCTCAATGACGGTAATGAAGGGGTTTTCCTCGATTTCATTGTATTGATCTCCAGGTACGTTAGTCTCTCCGGTATGTCCTAAACTGGAATCCTGGAAATTTGACAATCCTATGTCATCTTCTTCACAACTGTAGAAGCATCCTACAAGGAGTACTGCCAGCAATAACCGTAATGCTTTCATGTTATAGGTAGTTAGTGGTGAGTTGAATCTACACTTCTACATACGCATGTGAGGAGCACTACGCTGCATGCTTAGCTTACGAGGGTAAATGCCTGGACTATTATGCATGGGTTTTCAATGAGTCCTTTTCAACTTGTTCATCAGTTCCGCCAGAATCTGTTTTCGGTTACGGGTATGTCGTCTGAGAAATTTTTGTCTACCTCCAAATTATCCTCGTATCTCGCGCTCCATACCATATTTTCTGGCAATATGAGTATCATGTTATCCCCGAAAAGCCCTAGGGCATAATTGATTGGACAAGTTGACTTTCTTATTGTAGGTATCCAGGAAAATAGTGCGATAAACACTTGCAAATTACAAGTATAAAGTCAACATTTCCCTTGTATGATACAAGTGGATTATATGTAGCTACACGAAAGAAGCATTTGGCTTTACTCTCCTTCGGCATCATCCAAATCCACGGTGTAATGCTGGATGGCCCGCATATCAACAGGGAAATCCGGAAGTTCTGTTTCTGTACTTTCGAAGCCTACGTCATCGGGGATTAATTTAAAATCTTTAGCCGCCTCATGCAGGCTATTGAGCATGTCAATTAGTTCCGGCTGAGGAAAGCAATCGCTTTTGCCAGGCCGTACATTTGCATGGGTCCAAATACCGGGCTTGCCATCTTTTGCGTCTTGATCTATCTCAAACCAATCTGGTGTGTAGGTTCTTTCAGGGAGGGGTATGGCAAATAAATAGGAAAGGGAAAGGATGAGTTCTTTACAGGCCTCAATTTGCTTAGGGGTATACTTTTGAAAATGGGTAAATCCTCTCCAAGGTTGTTCCAAGGTACACACCTGGTCTTCGGGAATTTCTCTCCTTTGAATACCCGCTTCCGTTTTCCATTCATAAAAGAATTTTCCTGTATCTTCATCATGGGTAAGAGGGCCGTAGCTACAAATCTCTATTCCAATAGCTTGTTGGTTGAGTTGCTTATTATGGTCGGCACCATGGCCTGTATGTCCCTCGTTAACCCCGAGATGGTAGGCCCAGTGCGCTTCTTTAAAGGCTCGGTAAATCTTTCCATCAAACGTCGTACCTCCATCTAATCCTTCCCTGCCTATTACAAAAGCAGTACCCACCCGTCGACGCCTGAAATTTCCGTCTTTATCTTTATTGTCATTTCTCCACCAGGCTATGGTCCAATCTGGGCGTGCGCCCCCTGCTGTATGGTGGAGGTATAGGCAGTTTTTGGGGAAATATTCTGCTATAAAATCATGGTCGGGCAAAAAATCACTCTTTGCCTTTAGTTTGAATGAATAAGCCTTCTCATAAATCGCTGCCCAAGTTTTGTTCCCAACGATCCCATCCACTACCAAGTTCTGAGCTTGTTGAAATTGGCGAACGGCTATATCCGTTGCCTCATCAAAGATCCCCGTTAGGGAGAGTTCCTGTCCATTTTCTGAGAGAATGAGTTGCAGAACCTCTACAGGCCTGCCTTCGCTTTCAATGCTTAGCTGTTTCATACGTGGGTTTGTTGAAGCCTTTTGTGTGAAGATACAAGGGTTACAAATGAAGTGAAGGGTACAAAATGTTCATATAAGTAAACAAAATTTGGCTGATTCTCCTATTTGGAATACATTTTGCTATTTTTTTTAGTAAATTTGAAACCTATTAGATACTTTCCTAGTATTAAAATAACTAGTGTATGGCAAATAGTATGATGATTTTAAGGAAAATGTTTAAAATGTCGCTAATATGACATACTTTTTTTATATCGGCCTTATACTATAGATAAATCAACTTGTTAAAAAAAATAGCAAAACTATGATAAAAATATGTGACTTGAAGTAAAAAGCTTCGTTCAAAGAATTACCTAAACCTATTAACCTTTTGTACCAATGAAAAACAATGGACCTTTTCCCAGGCCCTACCAGGCTGGGAAGCGCTATGTGGTGTTATCCATTCCGATGGGGTTTCCCAGGCTATTGAAAATGGTAGGGCTGTTGACAGCTATAGTAGCTGGCACAAATTTTATGACCTATCGCTTGGCGACCCAAGGAATTTTACCTGCTGATACACACATACAGGTCCTTGCTACCTCAAGCGAAGGCGTTGGAAGTTCTAGCGAGCAGTTGTACCTGCTCGACAAAGCCCAGATCCACGTACCGGATGCAACACAATTTGCAGATAAAGTGCGCGATGTGTCTGGAATGCTTGGCGTAGCGCCAGAGTGGCTTATGGCCGTAATGTACCTGGAGTCGAAATTCGACGCTTCTGTTTACAACTACAAAGGCAGTGGTGCAGTGGGGCTTATTCAGTTTATGCCTTCTACGGCATTGGATATGAATATCACTTCCTACCGCCTGAGCCAAATGAACCATCTGCAGCAGCTGGAATATGTATATATGTACCTGGACAAGGTAAAGCAGCGCAATGGGGCTTTCAAAAGCCTGACAGATCTTTATTTGGGAATTTTATATCCCAAAGCCCGTGGTCAGGAGTCCTGCTATACGTTGTTTTCGCGACCTTCAAAGTCCTACCGCCAAAATTCTGGGCTAGATGAGAACCGCGATGGGCGTGTAACAGTTGGGGATATCGATCGCAGGCTACAGCGCCTTTTTCCCACAGCCCATGCTATTCAATTAACCGAAGTCTAGTTGGGGTTCAGTATGGGGAGCTTGTAAACGGTTGATCATGCGTAAATTGAGAAACACTTCTCACCTTACCATTTGATAGCCATCCCAATCTTATCCTGAATCTCTATTGGTAAAGGCGGTGTAAGTTTCCACGCCGCCTTTAATCTTCTGAAAGAAAATTTCGAAAAATTCGCAAAAACCCGTATATTTGGCGCCTATAATCATTAGGAGATACCCTAAATGGGAATTTCAATATAAGCAAAATGCCAGTAAAACTAAGACTAAGAAGACAAGGAAGAAAGAAGGCCCCACACTATGCAATTGTGGCGGCAGACTCTCGTGCTCCCAGAGATGGGCGCTTTATTGAAAAGATTGGATTCTACAATCCGATTAAGGATCCCGCTCATGTATATGTTGATCATGAGTTAGCATTAAAATGGTTAAAGGTAGGGGCTCAGCCTACACATACAGTTCGCTCGCTCTTACGCCATGCTGGCGTTACCTTGAAATTTGCCTTGATTAAGCAAGGGAAGTCGGAAGAGGAAATGGACCGGATCTTTAACAGATGGTGGGAAGAGAAGAAATCTAAAAAGAAGAAGAAAGTAATTCAGGTAACTGTACATGGACTTCCGCTCGAAGAGGTTCCCGACGCTGCCATGAAGCAACATTCGGGTGCAGCTAATAAGGCTCCTGAAGTTGTGGAAACACCCGTGGAGGAAGCAGCACCTGCCGAGGCTGTAGAGCCAGTGGCTGAGGACGCTCCTGAAGCCGAAGTTGCAGCTACAGAGGAGGTAGCAGAAGCGACTCCAGAGGCGGAGCAGGTTACAGAACCTGTAGAAGAGGCACCTGCAGCAGAGGAAAAGCCCGCAGAAGAGGTGCAAGCAGAAGAAACACCCGCCGAAGCCGAAAAAGAAGAAGTACCTACAGCGGAATAGATCCTGCAACGAAAGAAATCCAAACGCTTAACAAATTCTTGTTAAGCGTTTTTTTTTGACTAAAAAGGGCAATTTTTTCATTTTTCAAATTTATTTGAAACTTTAGAACGGTATACTTAGTTTATACTCTATGAAATTAGAGGACGCAAAAATGCAGTTTGTACAGGCTTGGGGGTCATTTGGAAGTTCTTGGGGAGTACCTCGATCTCTAGCACAGATTCACGCCTTACTACTTGCAACAGAGAAAGGATTGAGTACCGAAGAGGTAATGCAACAGACTAAGCTTTCTCGTGGAAATGTGAATATCAACCTTCGGGAATTAGTGAATTGGAAGCTTGCGCAGAAGCAACACAAATTAGGAGAAAGGAAAGACTTTTTTATTGCGGATCACGATATCTGGCGCATAACCAAAAGCATTGTACAGGAACGCAAGAAACGGGAG
>JBCCTX010000123.1:0-20315 GCA_039197765.1 Bacteroidota bacterium | reverse complement strand
CGTTCTGAGGCTATGCAGCGAGAGAAGTTTTTTAAGACTTCCACGGGCTGGAAATGGCTTAAGGAAAAAAGGATTATATAGATACTATTAAGAGGTTGCCGGAGCAGTCGATTGGGTCCCTTAAAGGGATGTACCCTTGCGGGTACCGAGGGTTCGAATCCCTCACTCTCTGCTAAGGCTATCCGAATAAATTGGGTAGCCTTTTTTAAAGGGTGAGGATTATATTCAATGCCTCCAGGAGAAAAAAAGTCTTAAAATCTACTTACCTTATTTGGGAAAAGTTAGAGGTTGTCGGAGCAGTCGATTGGGTCCCTTAAAGGGATGTACCCTTGCGGGTACCGAGGGTTCGAATCCCTTACGCTCTGCTGAAAGGCTGTCTCATAACCTGAGGGGGGCTATTTTTATATTCTTTTCCCCGGTGTATTACGGCTATATCCATTGTAGTCAAACCACTGGAAGGCATTGTTACGGACACGCTCAATGTTTATAAAAGCGTAAAAAGTTGAAAACTCCTCGGATTATTCGGCTAATTGTACAAAATTAGTTATTTTAATATTGGTTAATAGGACCTATACTACCAAAGCAGTACCAAATTGACTTGGATCGCACACATTGAAAATCGATTCTATTCAGCTCACCCAAAAAATTGGGTGAGAATAGTGGGTTTGGGAATTCTCTTCATTCAGGTTTCTATTGGTTTTTCTCAACCTCCTCACATCTTTTTTGATCATATTACTACCCAGGAAGGACTTTCACAGAATGATGTCAATTGTATCCTCCAAGATCATAAAGGCTTCATGTGGTTCGGGACAAATGATGGCCTGAACCGATATGATGGATATGCCTTTACAGTTTTCAAACCAGATCCCCAAAATCCTTATTCCATAAAAAGCAACCTTATTATGGATCTTGTTGAAGACCAAAAAGGAGGAATTTGGATAGGTACTGCGGGATTGGGGCTAAACTATTTTGATACCAATACACAGCGATTTTATCCGGTAGAAATCCTTGCAAATAAAGGCAATGGTCAAATAAACCCGCATATCCGTAATATGATGTTGGATCACCTAGATAGGCTCTGGGTTTCTACCCAAGATGGAATGTTTGTATTGGAGCGGGAGGATACAACTAGCCATGAGAAACTTTTTGTAAAAGATCGGACAGAGGAGTTTTTACCCGAGGTCCTTCAAGAAGGATTCGGAGGAGACATATTTCAAGACAAAGAACACATTATATGGATAAGTAACACCCAAGGATTATTTCACATTGATCCCCAAAATTCCCGAGAAAATAACAAACGGATAGTGTCTATTACTACATATCCTGAAAGTTCTGCTCTGGTTGTTAATTCACTGGTAAAGGATTTGGATGGAAAGTTGGTCCTGAGTACAAGTAGAGGGATTTTGTATCAAGTAGGTACAAAATCTAACGGTATACCTGAATTCAAGGAAATCTCCTCAATGGGAAACAGCGATTTGGTAGTCGATACCCACAACCAGATTTGGGTAGCTGGCTCGAGAGGGTTATGGTGTTATGCCAAAACCTCTCCCAATTCTCTACCCAGTCTAACAGGTAGGTACAAAAATGATCTGGATGATTCTCATAGTCTCAATAAGGATGTATTGAGGACGCTCTATGTAGATAGAAATGGACTCATTTGGGTAGGTACAAATGGAGGCGGGATTAATAAATTTGACCCAGAAAAAATGGCTTTTCGTCATTTTAAAAAGAACTTGAAAGGAGGAAGTATAGGATACAATAAAATCCGTTCAATATTTGAAGACAGTGAGCAAAATCTTTGGATTGGGACTGAGGGAGGAGGAATGGATTTTTTATATGCAGATTCTCAGGAAGGGAATTACCAATCTTTTCAACACCTGTTTACGGCAAATAATATTTTTGCAATTGAGGAGGTTCAGAAGGCCCGTTCCAAGTGGCTCTACTTTGGTGGACAAAGTACGCCTTCATTGTTTAGGACAAAAATTCCCCATGCTTCCCAATCGATGGGAGAAGTCCCAATTGATACCTTGCATGAAATTGAAGGGGCAGTGTTTGCCATTTTGAATGATCACAACAGTCGATTATGGGTAGGAACATATAATAATGGTTTATACGTGATTGACCTCCAGGCCGAGGGGGAGACACTTTCTATTAATACTTACCAATACGATCCTTCAGACTCACAGAGTCTTTCTGATAATATCGTCCGAAGTCTCTTGCAAGACAAAAAAGGAAATATTTGGGTCGGAACAGGAAATGGGTTAAATAAAATTCCTCACTCCTCTACAGAAAATGATCAAGTAGAATTTGTCTCATTCAAGTTTCAGGAAGGAAATCAAACCTCATTAAGCCATAATTATATTCTGGCACTTTTTGAAAGCACAGTGGGAGAGATTTGGGTAGGAACTTTTGGAGGAGGTTTAAACCGTTTCATCCCTGGAAACGAAAATGCCCCAGCTCATTTTAAGCGATATGGTGAAAGACAAGGACTTGCAAATGATGTAGTGAAGGGAATACTGGAAGATGACCAAGGGCATCTTTGGATTTCTACTAATAAAGGACTGTCTCAGTTTGATCCTCAGACAGAAACCTTTAAGAACTACGATACACATGATGGTTTGCAGAGCAATGAATTTAGTGAACTTGCCTGCTTCAAACGTAAAAATGGAGAAATGCTCTTTGGCGGAGTCAATGGGTTTAATTCCTTCATGCCAGAGAGCTTTCGAGATAATTCCCAGTTGGCTGAAGTGGTTTTTACGGGTTTTCAAGTGCTAAATAAAACCATTTCTCCTGGTGAGAAACTCAACCGAAGGACTATTCTAGAGCAGCCTATTTCCCATACCCAACATATACAGTTGGCCTACAATGAAAATAGTTTTTCCTTTGAGTTCGCTGCTTTGCACTATTCTGCCCCTGAAAAAAACCAGTACCAATATAAACTAGAGGGATTTGACGAAGACTGGATTTCAGTGGGTGCAGAAAGGCGTATCGCTACGTATACCAATCTAGGCCCTGGCGACTATACCATGTTGGTAAAAGCTAGCAACAACGATGGTATTTGGAATGAAAATCCTTCCCGAATTACCATTCACATTGCCCCACCTTTCTGGCGTACTTGGTGGGCGTACTTATCCTATGCAGTCCTTCTAATCTCGTTGCTAGTTGCTATTCGGCGCTACACCATAATAGGGATTAAAGAAAAGCATCAGTTGGTCCTTGAGCATTTGGAGAAAGAAAAATCTGAAGAGCTACACCAAATGAAATTACAGTTCTTTACCAATATTTCTCATGAGTTGCGAACTCCATTGACTTTGATCTTAGGTCCATTGGAATACTTAATAAAGTCTGGGAATACCTTGAACTTTGGTCAAAAAGCCTATCAATATCACCTTATCCAAAAAAATGCCCATTTTTTGCTGCGGCTTGTCAATCAATTACTGGATTTTCGGAAATTGGACCAAGGAATCATCAACCTTCAAGTAAGAAAGGGAGACCTTACAAGCTTTATTAGGGATGTCACGGAGCCCTTTCAGTTTGTTGCAAGAGAGAAACAAATTGCTTTTCAATTACCTAACCCTGATAAAGAAATATCGATATGGTTCGATCCGGATATTCTTGAAAAAACGATTTACAACTTACTTTCCAATGCTTTTAAGTTTACGCCAAAAGGAGGTACAGTAGGGATTGAGATTGAATCGGTGGTTCAACAGAATATTCAAGGCAGGCTAGCCAAGGGTAAGCCCCGAATAGAGTTGCGGATTCGAGATACTGGGCCAGGGATTCCAGAGGAGAAGAAAGGTAAGATATTCGAGCGTTTTTTTACCTCCTATCTAGTTGAAAAAGATGCCAATCAGGGAACGGGAATTGGACTGGCTTTTACAAAGAGCCTTATAGAGTTACATCGCGGAGCAATTCGAGTAGAGAGCGAGAAAGGTCAGGGAACCTGCTTTATTGTAAGCCTTCCCACGGGGAAAAACGCCTACCGAAAAGAAGATTTATTCAAATCTCAACCAGATATTTCCCTTCCCAATTTATCCACGGCCTACTCCTGGTTCTCTTTGGATATTCCTGGAGAGCCCATTGACGTGGGGATAGGGAAAAAGGATGAGCAAACGTCAGGGCATCTGCCCCAGGTTCTAATCATAGATGACCACAAAGATATTAGGACCTATATTCGGCAATCATTGGGAGCTAACTATCGAATTTTAGAAGCATCGGATGGCGTAGAAGGACTTGAAATGGCCCTGGAGCACTTACCAGCTCTGATTATCAGCGATGTCATGATGCCTGTAATGGATGGCTTGGAACTCTGTCGCAGGTTAAGAGCAAATAGCCGAATCAGCCATATCCCCTTTATCCTTCTCACGGCTAAATCCTCTGAGGAGAATGAACTGGAAGGATTAAAGAACGGAGCAGATGCTTACGTGCGGAAACCGTTTAACATGGATGTGCTAGAAGTCCAAATCCAGAATATACTACACCAAAGGCAAGAGTTGAAAAGCCGATTTAGACGGGAATTGTTAATGGAACCTGAGCAGGTGACGGTTGCCTCAGTTGATGAAGCATTCCTCAAAAGAGCAATGGAAATCATAGAGGAACATATGGGAGATCCCGATTTCAATGTGGAGACGATGGTGAAAGAAATTGGAATGAGTAGGAGTAAGCTTTACCTCAAGCTAAAGGCCTTAACAGATCAGTCTACCAGTGAGTTTATACGAACGGTTCGCCTCAAACGTGCGGTCCAACTTTTGGATGGAGGAGGCTTAACCGTCAAGGAAATCATGTACCGAACAGGGTTCAACACAGCTTCTTATTTTTCTAAATGCTTCAAAAAGCAGTTTGGTATTTCGCCAAGTGAGTATGTGAAAAAAGGTCTCCCCACCACAGCTAAACAATATCAGCCACAGAATTAACCATTTGTGGTATGCTTCCCCTAGAGAAATGTAGAAATTGAGTGTAAAGGACTGATACCTTTGATATACTCCAATTCCTGTAACAATGATTTCGAGCATTCCCCAGGGGAAACTTCCCCTTCTACTACTAGTTTTCGTTTTTTCCTTCCATGAGCATTTGGCTCAGCAAAGGACTAAGCAATCCATCAATCAAAATTGGAAATTCCATTTGGGAGATGCAGATTCCGCCTATTTTTCCATAGGGAGAGAAGATGCTTCCTGGAAGACGGTTCATATTCCTCATACCCTAGCGCTTACTTCTTTAACCTTAGATGGCCTGCAGGATGAGAAGACACAGTTGCAGTTCCATCGGGATGTGGGTTGGTATCGAAAGGACCTGGTTGTGGGTCCAGGAAAGGATAGAAAGGTATTTCTGGAGTTTGAAGGAGCCCATCAAGTGACGGATTTATGGGTTAATGGCAAGCATGTAGGACAACACGCTATTGGAGGCTATACCCCTTTCCATTTTGATATCACTTCATTCGTCAATAAAGGAACTTCCAACCAAATAACCCTAAAGGTTGACAACAGACGAAATGAACACGTACCTCCAGATCCTGGGCCGTTTGATTATGTAAAATTTAGTGGCTTGTACCGAGACGTCTATTTAGTCGAGACTTCTCCACTCCACATTACCTTTGATTGGGAAGCGCTGAAGGCAGGGGTATATATTACAACTCCCACCGTAGATCCCATCAATAAAAATGCTACGCTACGCATGAAAACTGTGGTTAGGAATGAATATCCCGAAGAAAGAGCCGTGGAGCTCATCACAAGGGTCATAGACAAATCTGGGGTGGTTGTGCTGAAACTAAGGCAAAGGGCAAGTATCCCTTCTGGCAGGGAATATGAATTTGACCAAATAGGGAGTATAGAAGATCAGGTGAATCTATGGAGTATTGACCATCCCTATCTCTACAGGGTAAACTCCCAGGTTCTATCTGAAGGGGAAGCAATGGATGCCGTAGAAAATCGAATGGGGATTCGGACATTTGCCTTGGATCCCATGCGCGGCTTCCTCCTCAATGGAAAACCCATAGAATTGTTAGGGTTCAATCGACACCAACAATTTCCCTATGTCGGAGATGCAGTTCCCAATTCTCTTCACTACAAGGATATGCTTCAATTCAAAGAGATGGGGTTTAACATGGTACGCACAGCGCATTATCCCCAGGACAATGCCCTGATAGAGGCTTGTGATGAATTGGGAATTCTCGTTTATGAGGAAGCTCCCACCTGGATAGGGGTCGAAACGGACTCTCTGTGGTGGGAAAATTTAGAACAGGCTACTCGGAGAATGGTTCGAAACCACCGGAACCATCCTGCTCTAGTAATTTGGGGAGGAGGGGTAAATCACCGAGGATATGTACCACGGATTCACAATGCTGTAAAACAAGAAGATCCCGAACGATTAACGGCCTCTCAAGGGTCTCGATGGACCGGTTGGCAAAGCTCTGGATTGACAGATATAAATGCCAATATGCTATACGGTCCGTTTATCTGGGATCGCTCAGAACCCATGTTTGCCATGGAAGGGAGAAGGGGTCCTGTGGAAGTTGCCAAACACAAGAGAGACCCCCTGATGGTAGGGTTAATTTCCTGGACGGCACACGCTTATTATACGTTTCACCCTTCACATGACAAGGCCGATGATCCTATTGATAGAACTCGGAGTGGGGCAATGACGATTTTCCGTTATCCCAGGCCAGATCTTATGTGGTATCCCTCAGAGTTGAATCCCTCGCCATTTGTATATATCAAAGAGGAATGGAAACCTGGCACCGAAGAGTTAACCGTGTATAGCAATGGAGATGAGGTAGAACTTTTACTCAATGGCAACGCTTTTGCAAAGCAAGCCCCTAGCCAGGATTCTTCCTATCATGGCCTGGAACACCCACCGTTTCATTTTGATTTGGACGCTTTTTCGCCTGGAACGCTTACAGCAAAAGCATTGAAAGGAGATCAGGTACTAGCGGAATATAGTCGAACTACTCCTGGTGTTCCATATGCACTTCGAATTGAATTGGATACTATGGGGAGGACCTTTGTGGCGGATGGCTCAGATATCTTGTTGGCCTATGCACATGTAGTAGACAAACAGGGAACCACACTCAGAGACGTATCAACCCAAGTTAAGTTTTCTCACACTGGAGCTGTTACACTCATTGGAGGAGGAGAAGATATTAATGCAAATCCCATGTTTACAGAATATGGAGTCGCACCCGTTTTACTTCGTGCTGGAACTCAGCCTGGAAACTTCAGCCTCACAGCGACTGCAGAGGGTTTACATCCAGATACAGTTTATGGAAGGGTTGAACCGTTTCAAGCTGTAGAAGCCGAACTTCCTTACTATGACTTTGAGAGAATCCGAGTAGATCTCGGTGCAAAAGATCAACTGGTGCAATTTGGTTGGACTCCCTGGTATGGAGTAGATAATCAACCTTCTACTTTTACCTTCCCTCAATTTGGAGGGCTTACAGCTAAATTGTCATCAGGTTCTGGTTCAGGCATACTGAGGTGGTTGGGAGAAATGAATGTCATAGGGAAGTATGGGTATGTTTATGGGGATGGGATCATGGGAATTGATGAATCAGGAATTGTACTCTCATTCGAAGGACTACCCAAAGGAACCTATAAAATTAAAACATGGAATCACGCACCCAAGTCCAATTCAGATCATATGGATCCTAACAAAGAAAAGCTGAAAAGCTTGGTGATTGATAAGATTCCCTATGAACTAGAGCTAAGTACAACGGTTTATGGCGGAGGAGAGGATACTTCTTCGATTACTGAGATAACAGAAGGAAAAAACATGCAATTTGACGCTGTTGCTACCGTTGAGAAGGTGTTTGACTCGGATGGGGAAACCCCCGTAGAAATTAGGATACAAGGAGCCAATGCCTCTCAAAAAGGAATATGGCTCAATGGTTTCGAACTCAGCCAGTGGGATCGTTCCATTAGGTAGATGAGAAGTATAGGTTACCTGAGCTGCAGTAGTTTCAAAGATTCATTGTTTCGCGCAACGAGAAAGGCAGGCCTTTGGGCTTGCCCCAATCGTATGAGCCCTAAATCGTTGACTGCTCCTCGAACAAAAATCCCACTTTCCATCGGGCTAACTGGCTCGAATTCAGTACGAGCGTTTCCTCGAAGAACCAATCCAATACCCGCATCACTTCTTGGGGTCTCAACTTCGGAGGTATATAGGTTGCCAAAAAGGAATACATCGGGGAAAGAATCCTGGTTGTAGTCGAAGACCTCTATGGCGTTGATAGAAGACAGTTGGGCCTTATCAGGTAAGAGATGCCATTCAAAACGTTCCCCTCCTTTATTTTCAATCCAATAGCTAGCAAAGGTGTTTGCTTCGAGGTGTAAAGAAGCATCGAGCATATTGGTACCATATAGCTCCTCCAAATCAGCCTGAGCGAAGGCTTCAAAGGTTTTGAACCGGGTAGCCAAAGCAGGAACTTGTTCGGATGAACATTCCCTACCTCTTACAGGGAGAAGTTTCCCTTTTTTATCATAGCTTAAGACGATGTCCAGGCGGCTATTTTCGTCAAAATCATTGGCAAATAATTGGAAAGGAGCCTTGGTACTAGCCTGGTATTTGTAGTTGAGGCCTAGATTTCCTGCAAGGAAATCCATATCCCCATCCTGATCCAGATCTGCGGCTTGGAGGCTATACCACCATCCCGTCTTTTCGTTGGATCCCAGGTCCTGTGTCTTTTCTTCAAAATGTGTTCCCATATTCTTGAAAAATCTAATGGGCATCCATTCCCCTGCGAGGATAAGATCCAGTTTACCATCTTGGTCAAAGTCTTCCCAGAGGGCTGAGCTTACAAGCCCTGTTGAATACAATTCCGGAGCCTGTGCTTCCGTTACTTCCTCAAATCGCAGGGATTGATCTTGGCCTCCTTCATTGCGCAATAAATAACTCGGAGCAGCCAAGGGATATTTACCTGGAACCACCCTACCCCCAATGAATAAGTCTGGGTCTCCATCCGCATCGAAATCCCCGGCCTTTACTACCCGCCCACTTACAGTGAGGATAGGAAGGGCTTGTTCACTTTTTGTAAATCCCTCTTCTGTTTGGATATACAACCTGTCTTGATAAAAAGCTTTGGGTTTACCACTGTCATTTCCCCCATTTACCACGTATAGGTCTAGGTCCGAGTCAAGGTCAGCATCGAATAGCAAAGCGCCTGTATCTTCGTAAGACGAATCCTTTTCCCAGGGTCCTTTGACGAGGGAAAACGAACCCGAAGTGTCCTGGTAATACATAGCACCAGGTTTACCCGCAGCATTTCCTACGAAAAAATCCTCATAGCCGTCCTGATTGACATCTCCAACCGCAATCCCAGGGCCCATTTGAGAATTTTTATGGGGTAAGAGGGGTTCTATCAAGAAGTCATCAAACGCATCTTCCTGATGTTGGAAGGTGATTCCTGAATTTAATGTGAAGTCTTCTACTAGCTGATTATCAGGTCCATAGGTCTTTTCGTCAGTAATAGAAGCATCCATATAGTCAACCTGGACCGTTTGGTTTGGGGCGGGGCCATCGATGGTTTCTACAGCTCCATCTGGCCAACGTATAATAAGCTCGATTATGTCTTCTTGGCCTAGACCGAAATGCATTCGGGGTTCTACACTTGAGAGGTAGCCTCGAGTCAAGGTCAATTCTTGTACTTGACTTAAGGAGTTCGTATGCACGGTTACGCGAGTTCCCAATCCTAGTGGGTTATTGGGGGGACCTTTGAATTGAAGGTCTAGGTAGTGGTTGTCATTTTGTTGGGCTTGGTTGATATAGAGAGAAGCTGAAGCATCCATATTATTTATTACGATATCCAAGTCTCCATCATTGTCCAAGTCCGCTACCGCAAAGCCATGGGAAAACCCTTTCTCCTGTAAGCCCCATTCTTCTATGACATTTGTAAAATTCAAGCCCTGCTGATTCAAGAAGGCATAGTTGGATATGGGGGTACTTGGCATAAGCTGGTAATCGGGCGCCTCTTCCCAACCCCAGAAGGTCCCGGTTTCGTATTTGACATTGACATCGTTATTGTTGACATCTCTCTTTATCCCATTGGTTACGAAGACATCCTTCCAGCCGTCATTGTCCAGGTCGGCAAACAAGGTTCCCCAACTCCAGTCTGTGGTGGCCATTCCCGCGAACCGAGAAATATCACTGAATACAGGGTGTCCCCTTGGGCTTAGGCCATTATTGAGCTGAAGGGAATTCTGCATGTATTGGTAGTGCAGGCCGAGCTCAACTGCTTCGTAGAAGGAGGCAGGACGCATACTGGCCATATTCGTCTTAGAGCGAAAGTGGTCTTCTGCCGTCATATCCAATTGAAAAAGGTCTATCCAGCCATCATTATTAAAATCCGCTGCATCCACCCCCATCCCAAACATAGAAGTATGCTCAGTAGCTATCTGTGAAATTTCTGCGAAGGTTCCATCTCCCAGATTTTGATACATGTAATCGGGCACATTGAAGTCATTAGATAGATAGAGGTCTGTATGGCCATCTTGATTAAAATCCGAAGCTACTACACCCAGGCTCAAACCAAAGCGTTGAACTCCTGCAATTTTGCTCACTTCCAGAAAGGTTCCATCTCCCTTATTTTTATATAAATGCCCAGAGTCTTCCCACTTATTTTCCTCCATTTTATCCTTGTAATATACATTCCCTGCACTTACACGGACAATAGGGTAATTTGCCACGAAAAGGTCTAGGAGACCATCTTGATCGTAGTCAAAGAAGGTAGACTGAGTAGAAATACTTGAATCAGCAATTCCGTAGGCCTTCGCTTGTTCCGTAAAGGTTCCATCTTGTTGGTTGATGAATAGCTGATTATTCGTATTGTTAGACACTCCTCCTACACTTACATAAATATCCATCCACCCATCTTGGTTGATATCTACCATGGTGGATCCGGAATACCACCTTCGATCCCCAGCAACACCAGCCGACTCACTGATGTCTTCGAATAGTAGGTTTCCCTTGTTCAGGTAAAGCTTGTTGGGAACTTGGTTTCCTGTAAAGTAGATATCGGGTAAACCATCATTGTTGATATCTCCTACAGAGACCCCTCCTCCCAGATATAGAAAGGGAAAATTGAAGTAATTGAGAGAATCGCTTTCAAAAATTTGGTTTGAGAAATCGATATGAGAGTGGGTCGGATCTAGCTTGAAAAACCCTGCTGCAATCTCTTCCTCTGGTTCCTTCAAGCAAGAGAGGAAGAAGAATGAGAAGAGAATAAATAGGAAGAAATTTCTCATATAAGAAAATAAAAAAAGGCTGCCAAGCCTCAAAGAGGCTCTAGCAACCTTCCACTACGTTTACTGCACGTAATCGTCGTTCTTAATAGCCGGGATTTTGTACAAAATTTGGATTTCCATCAATTTCATTTTGAGGAATGGCTATATATTCTCTTCCAGGTTTATATGCAGTCGTGCCGGCACTTTCCGACTTAAGGTCCGGATTGTTCACGATGCGCTCGACTACCTTACCCCATCTCAGAAGGTCGAAGTATCGAGTCCGTTCTAGGGTCAATTCCTTGATTCGTTCGTCTTCAATGTCCTGCATAGTAATGCTTTCAAATGGAGGCATATCGGCGCGTGCCCTCACTTGGTTGATGGCATCTAGGGCTGCTTGGGTCGAACCATTTAGCATAAATTCTGCCTCGGCGAACATGAGCAAAACATCGGCATAGCGCAGCATTCGCAGGTTATTTCCTGCACCGTGCCAACCCCCATCTAGCGAACCAGAGTGGCCATTGAATTCCCAATCTAAGTACTTGTTAGCGAAAATTGCGGTATTTCCATTGGGGAAGGCTTCCGCAAATGATTTCCCTTCATAGGTCCTGGACTTGAGGACATTACCCCTGTAATTGGTTGAATCATTGGTATCCCAAAACAGAGTAGTAAACGCTCTGGGATCAATTTCCCCATTTACGGTTTGCTCATCCATGTATAGATCCAAAAGCCAATCATTTATCCGCATTCCGTTCTGATTGGTAAAGCCTGCAGGTGCTAGATCAGGTTGGTAGGCAGAACCTTTTCCTCTTCCTGGGGCATCTCCCCCCCAGGCACCATTCCCATCCGATATCATTTGAATTTCAAATAGGGATTCTGAATTATTTTCAAACTCTTCGGTAAAGTTATGTCCATAATCTTCCACAAGCTGATAGGTCCCACTATTGATAACCTTGGCAAACTCGTCTTTAGCTTCTGCCCATTTTCCTTGGTAGAGAAACACTTTACCTAGGAGGCCCGTAGCTGCCCCAGAAGTGGCTCTTCCCACTCCATCTGAAGGCCATGATGCAGGGAGTAATTGTTGGGCACTCTGTAGGTCTGCCTCAACCTGTGCCCACACCTCTGCAGGAGCTGCCTGTGAGATCAAATTGGGTTCCTCTATTTCCGATATAGGCACAGTGATGAGGGGAACATTTAGCCAATTGTTGAGTAAGTTGAAATAGTTGAATGCCCGAATGAAATGGGCCTCTCCAAGAATATTATCCTTAAGTTGGGGGTCCATGTCTATAGCTGGAACATTGGCTAGTACCTCATTCGCCCGGGTGATACACTGATACATTGTACTCCACACCCAGAAAGTAGCATTTGTCTCAGAAGTACCGCTGAAGTATCCTACAGCCGTTCTTTCCGAGGTATTGAAGCCATTTACAACATCATCCCGATAGTCTGAGGCAAAGATTTCAAATCGGGTGTAATACCATATGTGAGTAAACGGACTGTAAGCGCCAAAGATTCCCTTTTCTGCTTCATCAGCTGAGGTCCAGAAAGAGGCAGGGGTGACTGCATTGGGATTTACCTGTGTGAGGAAGTCATCTTCACAAGAAAGTGTGAAGAGCAGGATAGGGACTAAAATAAGTAGTCGTTTTATCGAAAGTGTTATTGATTTCATTTTTTCTTCGTTGGTAGCGTTAAAAAGAAATTTGAATACCCGCACGATATTCCCTGGGTACGGGATAAGCTCCTTCATCCACACCGGAATTGAAAATCCGAAGGCTTCCTCCGCGTCCATTTCTTCCCACTTCAGGGTAGTAGCCGGTATAATCGGTAATCGTAAATAGATTGGAAGCTGAGAGGTATACTCTGACCCGAGACAGTGTAAGGCTCTGGAGTACGTTCGTTGGTAGGGAATACCCGATTTGGGCATTTCTCAAGCGAAAATATGATCCATCCTCCAAATAGAACGTGGACATCCTCCTGTTAAAACCAGGGTCTGCCTGTGTATTTCTAGGAATCGTTGCCCCAGTATTGGAAGGCGTCCAAGCGTTTAGGGCATCTGCAAAGTAATTTCCGTTGAAGTCGAAGTAACCTCTGTATTTTGTCCCATTGAGGATATCATTTCCAGAGACACCATTGAAGAACAGATTTAGGTCAAAGCCCTTATACTCCGCAGATAGGTTTAAGGCATACTCAAAGTTTGGAGTGGGATTTCCTATATATGTTCTGTCTTCGTCATCAATATCTCCATCCCCATCAATGTCCTTAAACCGGAAGTCTCCAGCTTGAGGATTTCCAACTTGATCATTGGCAGCCGTCGCTTCTTCATCTGATTGGTAAATTCCTTCGACAATGTATCCATAAAATGAGGAGATAGGATGTCCTACATCTGTACGGGTACTATTAATGGTATTAGAGGTAAATGAACCTTGGATAATGGGGGTGGCATCTCCTAATGCGGTTACTTCATTGTCTAAAATGGAAAAGTTTCCAGATACAAACAGCTTAAGGTCTCCAAAGTCTTGGGTAAAGTCCGCGAGGAACTCAAAGCCGGTATTTTCAATACTTGCGGTATTAAAAGGAATCGCATTTCCAAAACCTGTGTAGAGAGGGAGTCTCAGGCCAACCAGCACATCTTCTGACTCTTTGATGAAATAGTCTAGGGTTACGTTAAGTCGCTGGTTTAAGGCACTGAATTCTAGGCCAATATCTGTAGTTTTAGTAGTTTCCCAAGTAATGTTAGAGTTTACTCCGTTTGTAATCGAATATCCCGTTACCCTAGAGGGGTTTTCTCCAACAATGTATTCACTAAATAGATTTAGGGAAGGATCAATCGCATATACGCCAACATTGTTAGAGCCAATTTCTCCATAACTGGCTCTCAATTTGATGTTGCTGATTCCCTGAACTCCTTGCATAAAGCCTTCGTTGCTGATATTCCACCCTACAGCCATAGAGGGGAAGGTTCCCCACTTCAGGCCTTCTCTAAAGAGAGAGGAACCATCTCTACGGACAGTTGCCGTCAGTAAGTAGCGATCGTCGAAGGTATAGTTAATCCGCCCAAAGTAGGATTGGATAGTGGACGTCAAGTCCGAAGAGGGAGCATTAGAGAGTTCTTCCGCTGCAGAAGCTACTCGGATGCTATTGGATGGGAACCTTCTAGCCTCTATCCCTAAAGATTGCGTATTGGACTCCTGCGCAGTAAATCCTCCCAATACATCTACATTGTGCGCACCAAATACTTGCTTGTAGTTGAGGGTATGCTCAATCAAAGTAGATAAGAATCGGGTATTGGTTTCTCGAAGAATGGCAAAATCATTGTTTCCGCCTGCTACGATGACAGGATGTAAAGGAGTAAATCGGAAGTTGTTGTTGTCAAAGAAATCCAGCCCAAGGTTCAATTTATAGGTAAGGCCGTTGAAAATTTCGTAGGAGGCAGCAAGGTTACCTAGGAAAGAATTCCGAGTAACCTCACGCTCCTCTAAGGCTGCAAGACCCAATTCATTGATAATGGTTCCCTGCCCGTAAAAGGACCCCGGAGTAGGGGCACCTGGTACATCGGGAATATCGGAGGCGCTCCAATCGCCGTTGTCGTCTTTAAGGCGAATTGTGGGTAAAAGGTTTCTTTCCTTGTTAAAGTAAGGATTAGGATTATTGACGGTACGGGTGAGGCCAATCGTATTCTCTAATTTGAACTTCCCCTTGGTAAAGGTTCCGTTGGCTCTCGCGGTAATTCGCTCAAAATCAGAGAACTTCACAATCCCTTCCTGGTCAAAGTAGCCTAAAGAAAGGTTATACAGGATGTTTTCCCCCCCGCCAGATATTCTGAGGTTTGCATTGTGGATGGGGGCATCTTGTAAGGATTCCCCATATAGATCGCTGGTATTGTTGGGATTGAATTCTGTATCGTTCGCAGGAGAGCGAGGTGCGCCATCATTATCATCTGCACGGTTAACAATGTCTGCATATTGACGTGCATTAGCCCAGTCATAGGTATTGATAACGCTTTGTACCCCGGTGCTGACATCAGCCTCAATATTGAGAGAGCCGGGAGTCCCCTTTTTGGTTGTAATGATAATTACCCCATTTGCTGCTCTAGATCCGTAGATGGCGCTGGCTGAGGCATCCTTAAGCACAGATACAGATTCAATGTCGGCTGGGTTGAGGGTACTCATATTCCCTGTCAGCATTCCATCAATTACAAATAGGGGTCCACCGTCCGATAGGGTGCCAAAGCCTCTGATAGAAATGACCGCATTGGCACCAGGCGCTCCACCCTGCGTTTGAACACTTACGCCTGCCATCCTTCCCTGTAAGGCTTGGGATGCATCGGTGAATAGATAATTTTCAATATCGTCTGCTTTAACCTGCGAAATTGCCCCTGTGAGATCACTCTTTCTTTGGGTGCTATATCCTACAACGACCACTTCGTCCAATTGCTGAATATCCTCTTCCATAGATATGTCAATTCTAGACTGGCCATTTACAGGAATCTCCTGCTGTATGTATCCCAGATAGCTGACGAGTAATACACCATCTCCTGGAGCTTGTATGGAGAAATTTCCATCACTGTCTGTATAGGTCCCTGTTTGAGATCCCTTCACTTGAATAGTTGCTGAAGGCAACGGTTCATTTTCTTCATTGGTTATTCGCCCTTGGACTGTGCCATCTTGGGCATAACCTGTTGAAAAGAGCATCATCCAAAACAAGGTGAACAGCCAAATGTGTTGTCCACCTGTTTTCTTGAGTAGCATAATACATTTCATAAGTAGTTAATTTTAGGTATGTAGGTAAGTCAATACAGCTAAAAAAGACTACTATGAATAAAGAAAACTATCTCTGAAAGGGCTGCTACATATGATTCTAATGCTAGTACAAATGATTTCTGCGCGAATTAGAGTAGGTATTAGGCTGTTGGATGAGAAGTTCTTAGTCCATACGCATTGCAAGAGCCCAGGCATGTTTTCCAGGTAGTTCTTGGGGAAGGATTACATGAAGCCCATCTTCTTCTTGAGACCAGGAAAGACTTGCTCCACTCCCCAGCATTTCAATTGATTGTAGACTTTCTTCTCCCTTTTTCAAGGAGGTAATTAGTACCTCACCGGAAGAGGGTGCTTTCAATATGAAGGCATATAAGGTATTACCTTTTGTGGTAAACCGAATATCTTTCTCTGAAAAAGCCTTGTCTTTTTTGCGCTCGGACATGTATCCCTCAGAGACCTCTGTGGGTCCTTCTCCGAATACCTTGTAACAGCGTGTATCATAGATGGCCTCCCCATTCATCTTAAGCCATGAACCTATTTCTTGGAGAATTTTTTGTTGGTCCTTGGGGATGGTACCATCAGCCTTTGGCCCTACATTCAAGAGCATGCAGCCATTTTTACTCACAATATCAATCAAGTCATCGATGAGGGAATTGGCATCTTTAGAGATCCAATCTGTGACGTATCCCCAGGAGTTTTTTCCGATAGAAGTATCTGTCTGCCAGGGATACTTTTTGATTCCGGCCATTTTCCCTCTTTCTAAGTCATGCACAAAAGTTCCTTCAGGGAAATATTCATGGTGAAAGTTCTTGTCCTGCAGAACGACTTCTTTGCCCCACTCTAAGCCCTTATTGTAATAATAGGCAGCCAATTTAGGGTGATAGGGTTCGAAGGCAGGTTGGTCCCAAAAGAAATCAAACCATATCAGGTCGGGTTGGTATTGGTCTATGATGTCCGTGGTTCGGTTCCACCACAGCTCTTTAAAAGCTTCCGAAACAGGTTCATCTACTGCGGGTCCTTTTTTACTGTAAAGGTCGTTGTATTCTGGGTCTGAGGTGTCAAAATGCGGTTTTTTATTGTAATAGGCCCAATTAAAGGCAAAATGGGTAGAGGCTCCCATTTTTAATCCTTCTGCTCTTCCAGCCTCGAATAACTCCCCTAAAATATCTCTTTGGGGCCCCATACCTATTGCATTCCAACGCGTGTGTTGAGAAGCATACATGGCAAATCCGTCATGGTGCTCTGCGACTGGGACAACATACCGTGCTCCAGCTTCTTTAAAGATTTTGATCCATTCCTGTGCATCGAACTTCTCCGCTTTGAACATAGGGATAAAGTCCTTATAGCCAAATTGCTTTTGGTCTCCCCAATTTGCCTTGTGGTGGGTATACACCTTATTGGGACCTTCCGCTCCTAATTTTAGTTGGGCCGAAAAGGTTGCGGTATCCATATACATCAGCCTTGGATACCATTCACTCCTGTAAGCAGGGACTGCATAAGGCCCCCAATGGATGAAAATGCCCAATTTAGCATCATTAAACCATTCCGGAATTTCATATTGATGGAGGGATTCCCAGTTGGCTTCATAGGAAAAAGTGCTTGGACTGGATTCCGTCTGTGCATTGTTGATACATCCACTTAGGACAGCGAAAACCATAAGGATACATACATATTTCATGAGGGTAGAATTAGAGTAGAAGAAGTACACATGGGTGATAATCGAATGGCCCATATAACTCCTGCTGTAAACGAGCTACAATAAATTGATTTTTTTTTGAAGAAGGATCTTCTTCAAATGATTTTTATTGTGCTATATATGGTTATTATGGGTAAGGAAGGTATTGGAAATAGGATAATAAGGTTTGACCTTATTCATTATCCGAGCCTTAAAAATCTATATTTTATTGAAGAGATAGACGAAACAAAAGTGCTTCTTTACGAAATGGAAAATACCACTTAAAATGATTCAGCAATTCCTAAATAAAAATTTCGGTCCCGGTTGGGACCTAGGCCTTGAGCAATATCAAAACGGATATTGAGGTTCTCGGATTTAACAATCTTGAGTCGAAATCCTGCTCCTACAGAATATTTCATATTGCTAAATTGAGTATCCCCCAGGTCATTTACCACATCCCCCATTCCCCCGAAAAAAACAAACCCAATTCGCTCTAGGGCTTGCCAACGATATTCCGCTTGGGCAAAGAAGGCAATTTTGTCTCGAAATCTACCCTCTTGGAAGCCTCGTAGTAATTCAGGCCCTCCTAGGGCTGACAATTCTAAAGGTGGCGTATCTCCCCATGAGAACCGCGTATACCATTGTAGGGCAAGAGAATTCAGCTTCTGAGGATGTAGTTGGATATATTGTCTAAAGTCTAACTTGCTCAGCATAAACCTATTGGTACCCCCGGCTACTTCTCCGTAGAACCCATGGGTAAATTCCAGAAAGTTTCCCTTGAAGGCATTGAGGACATTATCCCTACTGTCATAGGTAATGGCGAGCTCTAGGCCAGAAGAAGTAGAGCCCAGGGAATCCTGAAGAGAGGTTCCCTCAGGGAGACTACCAAATGCCTCATTGAGTCGAGTATTTACGATTGCATTGTATCGGATTCCTCCCCCTATGAATAAGTCTTTGGCTACTTTCTTCAGCAATAATGGCTCAACCAGCACTTGGTCGTAAGATATTTCCAAAGCTCCCCTTTCTTCTGAGCGACTTCCTATCCCGAAATAACTGATTGGATATTTGGAGAAGATGAGGTTTCCTTTGAGAAGGTATTTTTCCTGGTTGAAAAAAACGGTATACCCCGAAAAGAAAATGAATTGATTATTTAACGTATACACAAGAGATGCTGGGAGGTTTGAGGTTCGGGTTTCAGGTCCAGAACCTTTGAGCTTGAATAGGAACTTGGCCCCGATACCAAAGCCTAAGCTTGTCGCAGGTTCATAGTTCGCTACAGGTGCGAGCACAACTTTATTCGGAAACAAGGTGCTATCTTGAGCGACTGCTTTTTTGTTTATCGAGAACTCAAAGAAATTGGTGATCTTTTCTACAAATTCCTGAGAAAAGCTGGTTTGGGGAAGAGATACTATACCTAGTACTAAGAGCAGGATGGAGATGGGATGTCTCATGAATCGTTTGGATAGTTGCACGTGGCCAAGTTACAAGACGGATCTCCCAGAAAAAAGTTTGAACCATTTTGAATCTCCTTATCAATTGGTAAGGTGCCTGACAAAGTGAAATAGGGTCTGGGGAAACGGGGGGTTTAGGGGGCTATTTTGAAAGAGTATTAGGCTGTTTCTTTGTTTAGGCTATCCACAACTAACTGCACAAATTCTGCTTTGCGCTTGAGACGATATTGCATAACCCATCGTGGATGGGGGAGGGGGACTACTTTTTTGAAAAATTTCTTTTCCTTATTAATCTGCTGGAAATAGGCGAAGTTCTTCCCTTTTCCTAGGCTAAAGGCCACATCGGTATTGCATCCTATTTCTAAGTGGTAGCGTATGTTGTGCAGAATGTACGGTTCCACTGCTTTCGTCAGGGCTTTACTATCGTAATAGTTATAATTTTTCCCTTCCTTAACAAACCCCAAAGGACAAAGAGAGGTAATGTAAAATTGTTGGTAAAAGGTATCTGGGCCTCCAAAGGCATTGATAAAGTCATACACGAAAATTGCCGATAGTTCTGAGCGCTTTTTAAAGGGGTTTTTAATGCCACATACCTCTTCTAAAATTTTGGGGTCGGTAAAGGGAGTGCCCGTAATACCTGCACCGAAACGTCCAGGATTAATCCCGAAGATCAAGGTTCTTGTATTGGAACTGCTATAATATTTCTGAAAAAAGGCCTCCATCACCGACCAAGTTTCAGCCTTGTCAAAGGGGAAGAGGAGTTCGACCCCTTCTGGCAGTTTCCAGTCGGGTTTCAACTGGCGATGAAAGGCGAGTATGGATTCGGAGAAGGTCAAGGGGATAATTGAGTTAGTCCTTAGGGGTAGATTGTTTGAAGGTCCATAGTCGATAGTCTAGACTTGAAGAGTTGATTAACTTCAGGGTCTTCCAAAGCCCAAACTATGGACTGCCGATTATTTAACCACTAACCCTTTCTCTGTCATCAGTGGTTTTCAGGAGACAGAGCGCATTTTTCGAAAATCTCAACTACGGACTATTTTTCTCTAGGCAAATACCAACTTACTCAAATACTCTGCTCCTACTCTAGCACTGTCCAATGGGGTGGAATTGTCATATCGCTCCTGTTCTAGGATATAGTATTGCATGCCATTGTCTGCGGCTACTTTCAAGATTTGAGGATAGTCGATGGAACCCGTTCCAAGGTCTGTTGAGGCTTCCCGCTCTT
>JBCCTX010000122.1:0-20533 GCA_039197765.1 Bacteroidota bacterium | reverse complement strand
TTTCTACCTACTCACCCTTCCCGATGCATCCCCATCCATTAATTTTTCTACCTCCTGAACTGTTGCAAGATTCGCATCTCCATAGATAGTATGTTTGAGGCAGGAAGCCGCAACTGCAAAATCCAGTGCTTTTTGATCGTCTTCGTAGGTAAGAAGCCCATAGATAAGTCCACCCATAAAGCTATCCCCCCCTCCTACCCGATCTACGATATGGGTGATTTGATAGGTAGGTGCTTCATAGAGTTTTTTCCCATCGTATAAAACACCTGACCAAGTATTATGGGAGGCACTGATAGAGCCACGCAAGGTGGTAATCGCCTTTTTAGCTCGAGGAAACATTTCCATCAGCTGTTTCAAGACAGATAGATAAGACTTCGCATCTACGGAATGGCCTTGGGTAACATCCACATTTTCGGGATGTAAGCCAAAGTGTTTCTCCGCGTCTTCCTCATTACCCAAAATGACATCACAGCCTGCGACCAAATCTGGCATCACTTCACTTGGCTCTTTTCCATATTTCCATAGTTTTTTCCGGTAATTCAGGTCGGTAGAAACGGTTACTCCTAAACGGTTAGCCGTCTGTATAGCTTCCAAGCAGGCATCTGCTGCCCCTTGGGAAAGAGCAGGTGTGATTCCCGTCCAATGGAACCAATCGGCTTCTTCCAGCACCTTTTCCCAATCTATCATACCTTTTGAAATGGTTGCCATACCTGAATGGTCACGGTCATACACTACCTTACTACCCCTTGATACAGCCCCAATTTCCAAAAAGTAAATTCCGAGCCGCTCACCTCCTCGTATAATATCTTGTGTTTGCACCCCTCTTTTTCTTAACTCCATTAGTGCACAATCCCCGATGTCATTACCTGGAATACGGCTTACAAAGGAGACAGGAACTCCATAGGTAGCCAAAGTCATAGCGACATTGCTTTCTCCACCCCCATAGATCACCTCAAAGCTCGAAGCCTGAGAAAAACGCCTGAGCCCTGGAGGCGTAAGACGAAGCATTATTTCTCCAAACGTTACTACTTTTTTCACTTTTCTATATTTAGTAATACCTATTAATGCCTTAGGAAAAGGCCAAGCCTCCATTAATATCAAAGTTGGCACCATTAACAAATGAGCTGTTGCCAGATGCCAGATAGACCACTAAGTCTGCGACTTCTTCTGCGCTCCCTTCCCTCCGTAGAGGGGTTTTCCCTGCGACCATTTTCCGGATTTCGTCTTTGGTGAAGTCATCGTGGAATTTCGTAGCAATTAGCCCTGGACAGAGGGCATTAACCCTTATCCCTTTAGGTCCGAGTTCTTTTGCCATAGATCTGGTAAATGTAGTTACAGCTCCTTTAGAAGAAGCATACAGGGAAGAGCCTCCCCCTCCACCATCTCTTGCCGCTTGAGAAGAGATGTTTATGATCGAGCTGCCTTCACGCATGAGTGGTTCAAATACTTGCATCACAAAAACGGTAGCTTTAAAGTTGACATTCATTACTAGGTCATAAAAAGACTCGTCCAATTCTTGTAAAGTCTTACGTGCAAACAAGCCTCCGGCATTGTTCACCAGGATATCAATCTTATCTCCAAACGCCTCCACCGCTTTTGCCCTTAACTGCTTAATATCCGTAACCTTAGATACGTCTGCTTTAACTGCAAGGGCTTTGCCTCCGAAAGAATTTATCTCTTCAACCGTTTCTTTGGCCCCAGATTCCGAATTGTAGTAATTCACCACTACTTTGGCTCCTTCTTTTGCTAAACCTACAGATATGGCTCTACCAATATCTCTTGCTCCCCCTGTTACTATAGCTACTTTTCCGTTAAGTAAATTCATTTTTCTATTTTAAACCTTCTTGACAATTAGATTCCCAGTGCTTGGCCCCCCCCAATCTGGATGGTTTCCGCTGTAATAAAGCACGCATCACCGCTTGCTAAAAAGGAGACCACTCCTGCGACATCATCTGGCTGACCCAGTCTCCCAAGCATGATGTTATTGGCCCATGAGGCAAAGACTTCTGGTTTCGTAGATTTAATTTGCTGATGAAAGGGGGTATCAATTGTGCCAGGAGATACCGCATTTACCCTAATGCCATATTCAGCCAAATCCTTTGCTAAAGCCCTTGTGATTGTATGAACCCCAGCTTTGGAAGTTCCGTAAATTCCAGCACCAGGTCCTCCTGCATTCCACGCTGCATTAGAAGTATAGTTTATTATGGTTGGATGGTCTCCCTTTTTCAGGAAGGGTATAGCCGCTCTTGATGCAAAAAATACAGAATCTAAGTTTAATGCCATGACAAAACGGTAAAAATCTGTTGTCATATCTTCAAATCGAGACCTTCCTCCTAAGCCTCCTGCATTGTTCACAAGTACGTCTATTTTCCCATATTTTTTCCCAATTTGGGTGATATGTGCCGTAACCAAGTCCTCTTGTGTAACATCGAAACCACAATATTCCGCATCAATTCCTTCAGCAGCAAGCTCCTCAATCCTTTTTGCCCCCTCTTCATGGTCAATACCATTTAACACCACTGTAAGCCCATCTTTCCCTAATCGCTTTGCTACTGCGAAGCCAATACCCCCTGTAGCACCTGTAACTATAGCTATTCTATTGTTGCTCATTACTATATATTTTTTAATTGTTAACTCACTTTACTGTTGTTGAAAAAAATGTTCGTACTTCTACTTGGGGCTTAATGGCTCTATTTTGGGGCATAGTATCCATATACTTGCCATGGCTATAAGGGCTAAAGCCGCTCCAATGATAAAGGCAGGGGTATAATTTCCTCCAGAAGTCAACTCCGGAATTAGGTAAGTCAAACCCGCCACGGCTAACTTGGCAGCCATTCCAGCAAGTCCTGCCAAAGTACCTACCGTTTTCTTGCCAAATAAGTCACTTGGCAAGGTTTGTACATTGCCAATGGCAGTTTGAAAGCCAAATAGAATGACCGCCATGATCAGAACCGCAATTGTCGGCCCTCCTGGATCTGACATGGCCAATAGCGCTGGCAACATGATTACACAACCCAGTGTAATAACTAATTTCCGCGTCTTATCTACTGTCCACCCGGCCTTAATACGATCTTGTGCCAGTAGCCCTCCGAACCAAGCGCCTAACATCGCCCCTACATAGGGTACCCAGCCATAAATTGCAATGGTTTTCACATCCATTCCATAAACCTCAGAGAGATAAATAGGAATCCAAAAAACGAATAACCACCAGATAGGATCGATTAAAGCCGAAGCGATAATTACCCCCCAACTTTCCTTATGTTGCAACATTTGGCTGATCGTAGGATTATATCCTGCTTCCTCTTCCGGCTCTACCGGTGCTTCAAGGTCTGACTGTCCACTTAGAATATACTTTCGCTCCCGTTCCGTTAACCAAGGATGAGAGTGTGGGGGTGCTTTTACAAAAATTATCCAAGGAATCAACCACAACAAGCCTGTCAGTCCCACCAAAATGAAGATAGTCTGCCAGTTGAAATAAATCGTTAGCAACCCAATAAGGGGAATAGCCACAATTCCCCCAATAGCAGCCCCAGAGTTAAATAACCCCTGGGCAAAGGCCCTTTCCTTGATGGGAAACCACTCGGCATTGCTCTTTGTGGCGCCCGGCCAGTTTCCTGCTTCGGCGATGCCTAAAATGCCGCGAAAAATGCTGAAGCTAACTACCCCGCGTGCAAAGGCATGAAGGGCTGTGGCAATGGACCAAACGCCAATGGATATGGCGAAGCCCATGCGCGTTCCCACCCAATCGAAGATCTTTCCAAAAATAGCTTGTCCAAAAGCATAGGAAAACACAAAAACGATAGAAACCCAGGAGTAAAATGCCTTGCGCTCATCGGCGGTATTGTCAGGAAATAATTCGACTGACATTTCTGGCCAGAGAACTCCTAGGGACTGACGATCAATGTAATTGATAACGGTAGCCAGTGCAATTAACCCAATGATCCACCATCTTAATCCTTTGATTTTCATGATGGTTGGGATTAAGATAAAAAGTCTTCACGGGCAGGGCTGAAAACATCAATGAGAACGCCCTTCTTTTTGCATACACAACCATGCCTTATATGAGGAGGTATGTAATAGGAATCTCCAGCCTTTATGGTTTTGATCTGATCTCCTATCGTCATCTCAAATTCTCCACTTTCCACGTAGGTTACCTGAGAATGATAGTGTTCATGGAGGTTGCCAACAGCCCCTACTTCAAAGGCTACTTTTACTAGCATGATTTTTCCATCATAGCCCATCATTTGTCGTTTGAGCCCGGGGCCTACTTCCTCCCAAGGAGTCGTATCTCCGAAAAAGAATTCTTTGGTTGGTTTGATATCCATAATAGATGATTTTTTAGGATTTTAGGGTTGAGAAAATAGGTGGATAGGCCCTTGCCATTCGTAGCGCAGGTTGTCAATTTGAATTTGGTGTAGAGATTCGCGATTGGAAGCCTGGTGCGCCAGCATGAAGGTCCATTTTTTATTTTCCTTAGTACTGATTGAAAACAGACTATAATCTGCATCGTGATACATTAGGTCTATAGATTGTATGCTAGTGTAGAGGCCTTCAGGTAGTTCTGACACAGGATCATAGGTACCATGTGCCTCGATAACCGTGAGAAAAATGGGATTCCGACTATGCCTTTTTCGATGAATGAGAAAGGGATCTCTGCGCAGGTTGAATGAAGGGTCATTTGCCCCAATTCTTGCGAGAATGGCTTGGTCTTTATCTTCGGCAATGGAGCTAATCGTATAGAATCTCCTATCCTTCATCCAGCTGAATTGAAGCATCTCCCCTTCTATGCTCCCAAGAGCTTCCTGATAGACATGTTCATAGCCATGACTTTCTCCCAGTATAGCAGGAGGCTGAATCATTTCAAGGTCAAAGTTGGCTTGTAGGAACTGCCCTGCGTGATGAAAGGGAAGATCATACTGATGCGCCTGGTCGGATATGGCATAAGTGAGGTCAATAAGTAAGGGGTTCTTAAAATGTGCGTTCGTCCATAGAATAACCCCTCTATACAACTCAATCCCCTTATAGGCATGTGTCTCTTTTGCCATTACAAATTGTAGTTCCTCCCTTTGGAACTCTGTAAATAGGATCTCAGAGTGATTCTCGCTGGCAAGGGCATATTCTCCCCCAAAATGTGAGCGTTGATTGACTACAAGGGTATTATGAGCTATACTCTGTTTTGCCCAGCTATTATTTTCAGGCAAATATCTTCCTCCTGCTTTCTGATCTATATTTACCCAACGCGCAGCTCCATAGTCCTGGAGGACCTCAGTTTCCCCATCATATACACTGATGGAGAGTTTATCGTAATGCCCATGTCCCAGACCCTGTGCTGTGCACTTTACAGGCACTGTGATATTTTTACTTCTCAAAATAGCCAAGCCCCCCTGCTTCCCTTTTGCTCCGTCTCGAAGAAGAACAGAGGGTTTTTCAACTTCCAGCCCCTCGGCCTTTTGGATCGCTTTTGCAATAGCTGCTCCATTTTGGTCAAGGGATACCTTACCTTGCTGCCTAGCGACCCTGACTAACTGAGGGTTTGGGTCTTGACCGAAAGCAATATTTACCGCTGTTATGACAGAATTAGCATGAATAGACATGCCTTTTTGGGCGTCGTTGAGTGGAAAAAATGCTCCTGAAGCACTGGTTTGATGCAACAAGGCAGAAACCGCTTTGATAAGTAAACTATCTCGGTAAGCAAAAATCTGTAAGTCAGGATTGTAGGTGTCTAGCGATTGGGCAAACAGCAGGAAAGGCGTCATGGCATAGCGCTGGTAATAAGGTCCTTCCGTGTAGTATCCATCTGGTGAGAAGGCATGATCGATCTGGGCAAAGAAACCCGCCGTAGCTTTCCCTTCTTCGTAAATATATCCACCATCATTGTCCTTAACGCCTAAATCCCTTTCCGGAAGATCTAGGCCATAGAGAGCTCTTTGTACCAATTCTTCATCCCGCATGGCAATACCCATCATACCCACAGCCGCATTACCCCAAGTACTATGGTTGTGGATTCGGTTGAAAAAACGGGGATTCTCAATGGAAAGAAAGTCAGCAAAAGGTTTGAAAAGCTCTGTTTCGAGCGTTTGTCGTTCCTGCTTGCTTAGGTACTCATAAATACAATCATAGGCCTGAGAAGTGTACACCAGCCAATTGGCTTCATTGAGGCACTGCCAAAATAACTTGCCCCTAGCATAGGATTTTTCGGCAGGATGTAAAGGTAGATTCTTATACAGATCTGCATAAGTAAATAAGGTGCGCTTTACAAAAGAAGCATAGCGGACTTCCTCCAAAATCTGGTACAAGGCCCCTGCCAGGAGCATATATCTATAATTCCTTTTGTGTTGCTCGTGGGTATAGCCTCCTCCCATATCTTTGGGGATGGGTACGTCTGTTCCCTTATCTACCACAGACTCAAGTTCTGAAATTGCATCCTGAATGGCCTGCTCAAACAAAGGAGCAGGTGGGATGGACTTGATTTCTGATAGGCCTTTTGCAGTCAAGATCATCCCCGGACGATCTTGCCCGCAGAGAAAGGAGCAAGCCAGTATACATACTATGAAGAGAAATATTTTCACCTTTATTCTATGGGCTATAATCCAGTATTGTTAGATCGTATCCAGGCATTGTCATTGGATGTTACCCCTTCGGAATTTTCAAATCGAGAGTTCCGTAAGCGAATAACTGGTTCTCCAACGATCAGATGCAAATCCAGTTTCCTACTGTTTACAAAGATTAGCTCATTCATTTCAGCCAATTGTACGCCGTGAAGCGCTACCGTAGCCTGGAATTTATTTCGCTTATCATGTCCTACATTTTCAAAGGAGGAATGAGTAAGATCTAATATGGGTCCGAATGTACTTTCGTCCCTTCCTCCACGATATAAGTGCAATACAGCTCCTCCGATATCTTTAAATGTACTTTGGTCAATCAGCACATTCTCTACATTGTATATTCCGATATCATCAAACTCCTTATCTGCAGCAAGGATATGCCCAGTAATATTCTCAAAAGTACAACTGACCAATGCGATGGAATCTGCGAAGGTATTCTTATACACCTTAATAAATTCGAAGCTGTGATTGACGTCGAGGTTTTTGATATCGCAATCTGTAACCAACAATTTGTAGTTGTTGATCATGGAATAGCGACTGGTTCGAATCACCGTATTCCCCGGTTTATCGTCGCTTTTTTTCCCGGAAATCTCAAGGCCCTCCAGTTTGAGAGAACCTCCATTTTCTAGGTTAAATAGCGAGGTCCGTTCAAAGGTGATCATAGGCTTTTCCGTCAGTTTTCTGCTCGCCCGTATGGTTAGTGGATGAACTATATCAATTGATTTGGTCTGGTGATAATGGGCTGTTTGGGTCAGTTCGAGGATGTCTCCTGGGGAGGAGTTTTTTACCGCATCAAACAATCCATTTTCTTCGGGGCCAACAGATAGAATTTTTCCGGTATTGAAGCGGATTCGGTACTCTTTTTTCGGATACCAACTTACCCCAGTATTATCAGGTCCGGGACGTTCTTTACTCAAATCAGGGCCGATCTCAGGGTACTCTTTTGCTTTCTTTACCCCATTTACAGTTTCCAGTTCAATATTCTTCTGCTCAAAGCCTCTGGTAATTGATTGATCCCTGTATTGGGGAAAGGGAAGGTTCGAACTAAGGTAATTTTGAGAAAATGCTATCCCACTTACCTCATCATAAATGGTGAATATATCTTTATCGTCTGAGTGGTAAAATATATTGTTTTCTACTTCCGTATTGACAGGAGTTGCGCTTCGCTCTTCATCGCTACCAGCACAAAGTTGTATGTAATCACTATTGATAATGAGGTTATTAGAAGCCTTTGAATCTATCACCTGGAAATACCGGTTCAAAGGAGAGTTGGGTACTCCATTCATGATGACCAATGCTCCCCTGAAGCGGTAACCTGTCAGTCCTTCACAATAATTGTTGCGTACAGTCTGGGTTTCGTTGATGATGCGGATTCCACCGGTATTGGCTTTTTGGTTCCCAAAGAAATAGTTATTTTCTACCAGCGTTTCGTTGCCGTGGCGCATGGTAAGGGTACCTTGGCACTCGTAGAAAGTATTGTTTCGAAAGGTATTTTGACAGGATTTGTTGGAGACGATTTCGTGCTCTCCATTGCAACGTTCAAAGTAATTGTCCTCTACGAGGGTATTGGAATTGGACAGGGAATAATGGCTGGTTCCGATCCGGAAGGTTTCTCCTCCATTTGAGCCCAAAATGGGATGATAGCCAAAATAGTTGTGATCGATTCGATGGTGGTTTTCCTGGCTTTCGGTTGAATTGAGCCTAACAGCTAAGGTCACTCCCTGATTGCGTTTACCCACCAAGTAATTGTGGTCAAAGCGATTGCGTTTGCCATAAATAGCCACCCAATAATCTGAATCGAAGCGCTCAGGGGGATTGTAATCGTCAACTACGCACTCAGTTACTCGACAGTTATTGCAAAGCAGGTCTTCCCCTATTCGATATTCAATCACAGAACTGGTGGGGGTATAGCCATTGCGAAATACCAGCCCTTCCACATGTAGATAGCTTCCTCCAAGTCTCAGGTTGGAATTTCCCTCCAAAAATACTGCTCCCTTTTCTTCAACAGTCAAAGTAATGGGGGCATTTTCCTCTCCTTCTCCGCTAAAGTTGAGTTCGACATCCTTCCAGGGTCCCTTTGCCAGGATAATGATATCTCCGGGTTTGGCCTGTGCTACAGCCTTGTCAAAGTCTTCTATGCTAGAGACTCGTATTCCTTGATAAGGGGCTTCACAGGAATTGAGTAAGAATGAAGTGAAAAAAGCGAAAGCTATCGCAACAAATGGCTGTACAAAGCCCAGTTTGGTTTGAGGATAAGTCCCCCATTTGAAGGAACTATATAGCCTGATGGAATACCGTAAACGCATAGTGTTTTCTTCGTAGTGAGTATTCCTTCGAAATAGCTGCAATAGCTATTTCGAAGGAAAAAGTTGATCCTAATACCCCGGATTTTGTGAAACTTCTCCGTTACTTGCTAGGACCTCAGAGTTTGGAATAGGAAATACATGATAATTACTATTGATCGTTTCTCCCATTTCAGCATCCACAGTTCCTGTTCTGACCAGATCAAACCATCTCTGTCCCTCAAAAGCTAACTCTATCCTTCTTTCATCATAGATAGCCTGTCTTACTAAGGCCTGCGTATTGAGGACCGAGTGATCCAATGGACTTAGTCCAGCCCTTGTTCTTATTGGATCCAGTAAATTCAGGACGTTTTCAGCTGTAGCGCCATTCTCATTTAGGGCTTCTGCATACAAGAGAATCACATCTGCAAATCTCAGCTCAATCCAATCCTGATCAAGACCGCCCCATTTTATACCAGTCATATTGTCCTCATCGAGTGTCAGTGCTCTCCTTAAATCTGAATTACCTCCTCCGTCAGCTGCTTCTATGGCATCAAAAGCATTGATTAAGTCAGAATCTAACGGATTCAGAGACTTGGTATCGCCTCCACTAAACCATCCTGAAAATAAAGTAAACCCGTATTCATCATTGATGGAAGTTGACAACTGGGTGGCAAAAATGATTTCAGAATTCAAATCATTCTCCTCACCAAAAATATCTGCAAAGTTTTCCTGTAAACTAATCCCTGCGCCAGCAGCTCCATTTACCACAGCAGCTAATTGTCCCTCTGCGCTACTAAAATCGCCTATTTGCATATATACTTTACCCAACATTCCCTGAGCTGCGATTTGAGAGGCTCGACCATTTGCAATTTCTGAATTATCTAACGCAGTGATAGCCGCTTGAAAATCCGGAATGATCACATTATTATATACATCCGAAGCCGCTTGTCTATTCAAAATGGATTTATCTGATACGCTTGGTGAAGGAGTTAAGTTCACGGTTACATCTCCAAAAACCTTCACGAGTTTGAAGTAAGATAAAGCCCGTAAGAATTTAGCTTCCCCTACCTCAATAGGGTCTACAGAATTTTCAATTACATTGTTCGCACTTAGAATGGACTTGTACAAATTACTGTAGAAAGGGCGGAAAAATTGCTCAACCAAATCTCCACCTGCTAAATCGGCATTGAACCGGTCAAAGGCAGGATAGGGCTCCTCATCCATTAGCATATTGTCGGCCCTAAAATCACCCATGATTGCCAGGGGTGTAGTTGAGGCCTGCTGATAATAATAGGCCGCATTCAAAACTCCTTCAAAGGAAGTCAGTGAACTAGCTTCTGCTTCTAATTCTGGAAATTGGTCCAAATCCTCGCATGCTGTTATGCTCATTAGCAGCAGAGATCCCAAGATTATATTTAATATTTTCATTATTTTTTAATTAGAAATTAACATTTACACCCAAAGTGAAACTTCTTACAATCGGGCTTGCTCCTTCTTGGTATCCGTATGTTGTGGGACCTAGGTATCCAGAATTGGTAATCTCTACTCCTTCCGGGTTAAATGAGGTATAATTATCCGCCATTAGATACAACAAATTGGTGGAGGCAACATATACCCTAGCAGAAGTCAGGCCCGCTATGTTGGGAAGATTATACCCAAGGGTGAGGTTCCTCAAAGCTATATAAGAAGCATCTTGGACCAACGCTCCGTGTGCATTTCTGGTCTGCTCATAATGCAGTCCATTATGATCGGCAATTCCATTGCCCTCGGTATCAAAACTTGAACGAAGTCTTCCTCCAAACTGGGACTCCCAATAAATCGGGTCAATATTATAAACTTCTGCTCCCTGAGATCCTTGAAACTGTAGGGATAAGTCAAAATCCTTAAACGTTACCTGGCTGTTCAATCCCCAGTAAAAATCCGGAGTAGCTGAGCCTAATTTTACGTAATCATTTTCAGGATCAATGGAACCATCCCCATTTTGATCTACTACATAATATTCAGAGCTACTGAATCCTATATTTCTAGATGGATCTGCAATATGGATGGTTTCCACCTGTCCTATGGTTTCATATCCCCACATTTCTCCAATTTCTCCTCCCACATAATTTCTAAACTGAGGACCTCTACCACTAGGACCCCCATAAACTACGTTAGGCAATGCCTCTAGATCCCCTAAGCTGGTGATTTCTGTAGTAACTGTAGATAAATTTGCACTAATATTCCATAGGAAATCTCCTTGATTGATCACAACAGCACCTATTTCAAATTCCCATCCGGAGCTCGTTACATCCCCGCGATTAAGTACGATGGAAGGTGTACCTAATACTTCAGAAACGCTTTGATTAATCAACATGTCCTCCGTATCAGAGGTATAATAATCTACGCCTAGTGTGAATCGGTTTTCCAAGAAGCCAAAATTAATTCCGAAGTTGGTTTCCGTATTGGATTGCCAAGTTAAATCAGGGTTGGATACATTACTGGGAATAAGAAATCCCGTTCCAAAAATGGTTGGCTGGGCTTGCAAAAGGCTCAAGGCATCATAAGACCCTAAAAAGGAAGTTGTTCCCAAGGTACCTGTGCTAAACCGCAGTTTTAAATTGCTCAGAAAAGCCGAGTTGTAAAAAGCTTCATTATGCACATTCCATCCTAAAGAAACCGCAGGAAAGGTTTCAAATCTGTTATTTTCTCCAAATCGAGAATCACCATCTCTTCTTATGGATATAGAGGCTAAGTAACGATTGTCGAATGCGTAATTTACTCTTCCAAAAACACTTCTTCTTGAAACAGTTTCGTCTCTCAGGTTGGTGTTAATATCTTCAGGCTCTAAGTAGGAATAGTTTATCGGTTGACCTACGGGTACGTTGGTTCCTACTATAGAAGTTCCTCTTATGTAGAAGTTTTGGAATTCAACACCAGCTACTGCTGATACGTCGTGTTTACCCAATACTTTTGCATAATTCAACGTAGTCTCACTTAAAACAGAAGATCTTTTGAGAGTTGTTTGATCCAGATCAGATTGATTAGAGCGTTCACGAGAATCTGCCAAAACTCCTTGATAGTAATAAGCTTCGCTATCATTAATATCCGCTCCCAGAACTGTTTTTATATTCAGGCCATCAATGATATTGAATTGAAGGTATGAGCTTACATTGGCGAAATAGGTATTTTGAAATCTACGTGCGTTGTCAAACTTCGCCGCAGGGCCAGCATCACCAGAGCCACCAATACCATTTTGGCTTCTTCCATAGTGCCATTCATGTGCAATATCACCAGGTACTAAATCATAGATACTTGAGGTGATCAGCCCTACCCCTCTGTATCCATTGTCAAAGGGAGCAAGTCCCAAGCCCTGTGCTTGTTGATCTAATTGCTGGACGAAAGCAATGGAAGCATCTGTATGATAAATGGGATGAATACTATAAGCCCTTAAGAGGTCTCTCATATCGTGAGGCACAATTTCCTGTTGACTGTAAAATCCATTGATAGATAAGCCCGTCTTGAACTTCTCCCCTAGTTTTGCATCGACATTCAGACGACCGTTATATCTTTCAAAACCTTGCTCTCTAACTATTCCTTCGGTGTCTAGATAACCCAATGAGGCAAAGATATTTACATCTTCACTTCCTCCCCTCACGCTGAAGTCATGGCTATGGCTCGTACCTGATTGAAAAAGCCAATCTTCCATACTCACTACATCAGGTGCACTTGCGTAGGCATTTAGCCTGTAAGCCAGTAAAGCAGGATCAATCTCAGAGAGGTCATAAGCGTCTGTTTGTAAGTCAGCAGCCCATTCTGAGGCGGTCTTAAGCATTTCAATGTCATCTACATACTTGCTAGAGGTACTCACGAAAGCATTGTAACTAAAATTGGCTTTGCCTGATCTCCCCTTTTTGGTAGTAACGAGAATAACGCCATTTGCTCCTCTAGATCCATAAATAGCTGCTGAAGCAGCATCTTTTAATACCTCTAAACTTTCTATATCATTGGGATTCACTGTGGCTAAACTCCCTGAGATTGGAAAGCCATCCACAACAATTAGTGGATTGGAATCGCCTGAAAGTGAGGAAGCTGCTCTAACCTGGATTCTGGGGTCTGCACCAGGTTCTCCACTTTGATTTTGGATCAATACTCCTGCTAATTTACCCGCTAAGGCATCATCTACGCGATTTGCCTGAATGGATGCTATATCTCCACCATCTACCTGGGCGATTGCCCCTGTATTATGCGATTTTTTACGTGTTCCATATCCTACTACAACTACCTCGTCGAGAACATTATCTTCCTGGACGAGTGTTATGGAAACATTGGTTTGACCTCCAACATTTAGTTCTAAGGTTTTAAATCCGATATAGCTAAATATTAACACATCTTCTGGAGATGCTTCGATAGAAAAGTTTCCATCCGAATCGGTATTTGTTCCTGTTGTGGTACCCTTTTTCAAGATGGTAACGCCGACAAGTGGGTTACCAGATTCGTCGGCAACAGAACCGCTTACAATTTGTAAAGGCTCGGAAGTAGGAAGGTAAATTTCTTCGAAATTTGCCAAAGACCTTTGAGGCATACTTATAATAGCCATCCAAAGGGCCAGAAAAGTATATGACTTATACTTTTTCAAGTAGTAGTAATTGAGTTTCATGTTAAAATGATTACTTTTAATTGTATGAAAGTCCTTTCTTATATGGAAGAAAGTTTTTTTTGCGAAGGAACAGACCTTCCCACCAAGATTTGATGGATTTCAAATCGGGAACTTCCTCTGAAGTGAGTATGGGTAGTACCACCTCAAAGCGTGAAATTAAACGGATGTCCTTAAGGACAGAATGACATGGGATTGGCAAATTGCTGCCGATCCTTTTTTTCTTCAGTCTATTTTCATTTTTACATAGATATAGTAGTTAAGGGTTAGATAGACTAAAATCTATTACATCTTTTAAATGGAGTCGCATAGCTGATTGCGCCCCTTCCACATTTTGAGCTACAATACAATCTAGAATATCTTGATGTCCCTTCAGGGTTTTATCCAAGGTATCGTCCTTACAGACTTGTAGGTCTACAAAGCTTTTAATAATGTCAGGAGTGATGATTAACATGAGAGAGTGAAGTACTTTGTTCTTACTTGCTTCAGCTATCTTCAAATGGAATAATAAGTCCTCCTCAACAGCCACAGAATTTCGGGCCACCTCGACTTCGTAGGCAGTAAGTGCTTTTTGCATAGCCATGATATCCTCAGTAGTTCTACGCTCAGCAGCTTTTCCCGCACCATCTATTTCTAACAGTACACGAGTCTCTACAAGAGATTTGAAATCCGCTTCCTCAATTTGCAGGACATCCGAGATGAGTCCTTCCAAGGCATTGATTCCTAAACCTGAAATGACGGTTCCAGATTGAGGAAGGGTTCTAAGAATTCCATAAAATTCAAGCTTTTTAATGGCATCGCGGACATGAGATCTTCCTACTCCAAAAGCCTCTGAAAGTTTTCTTTCTGGAGGTAATTTATCCCCAGGCTTGAGTTGACCTGAAATGATGAGACCGCGAATCTGCCGTATAATTTTGTCGGAAGTGTTTTCTACCCTGATCTCATGGAAATTGTCTAACATACGAACAGCATTAGATTGGTTGACCAATTATTTGGTTAACCAATTTATGTAGAATACTAAGGAATTCAAAATTTTTTTCGTTTTACAAAGATTAGAATATCCGTCTAAGCGTTTGGTCAAGGAGGATTTTCCTTGATTTCATGGATTAAAAACCTATATTGGTATACCAATTACCGGTTAACCAATTTATTTTATGCCTATATTTCCCTGTGAAATAGCAGGCATTCTTCTTCTAAGCTGCTACGGATGAAAAAAATATTGACCTTCCTCTTATCCTTTGGCCCAGGTATTTTCGCTATAGGGTATACCATAGGCACAGGTAGTGTAACTTCAATGATCGTGGCGGGTAATTCTTTTGGAATGGACCTACTATGGGTGTTGTTTGTTAGCTGTCTTTTTTCAGGGGTACTTATATACGTTTCTGGGACGTATTACCTAAGCACAGGCGAAACTGCGCTTTATGCCATAAAAAATCATTTGCCTTGGGGGAAATTCTTGGCCATCGCCATTATTCTAACTGTAGGAATCGGACAATGGAATTCGTTGATCGGGATTTTGGGTATTACCTCTAATGTAATTTATGAAATCCTCGTCATCAATTTCCCTGGACTTGAAGGGCAAAAGTATAGAGTGGTGCTCGGGCTGGCCCTCCTGATTATAGGGACTTTCTATCTCCTCCTAATCAAGGGTAATTATTCCCTGTTTGAAAAGGTACTTGCCCTTTTTGTGAGTTTGATGGGCTTATCCTTTGTTTTCACACTCCTTTTTGTATTTCCCCTACCTTCTGAAATAATTCAGGGAATGGTCCCAAAAATCCCACAAGTTGAGGGAGCAGGCATTCTCGTTGCTGCTTTTGTAGGGACGACCATGGCGGCAGCTACTTTTTTGTCTAGGCCCTTATTTATTCAGGGAAAGGGTTGGACGAAGAAAGATTTAAACATTCAGCAATACGATTCAATCATCGCAGCACTGTTGATTTTTACCATTAGCGGAGCCATAATGGCTGTTGCTAGTGGAAGTTTATATGGGAAAGGAAACCAAATCACCCATGTTCTGGATATGTCTGGCGCTTTGAAGCCGTCTGTCGGGAAATTTGCAGTGAGCATATTTTTTGCAGGAACCTTGAGTGCCGGTCTCTCTTCGATTTTCCCTTGTTTAATGATTGTGCCTTTAATGTTAGGGGATTTCAATGCTGGCAAGCTGGATGTTACTTCTTTTCGCTTTAAGGTAATCACAGGAATTGCGAGTATTCTTGCCTTATGCATTCCTGTATTCGGGTTCAACCCCATTCAGGGACAGATTTTTACCCAGGTATTTAATGTTTTTGCACTTCCACTTGTAGTCTTCAGTTTTCTGATTCTTTGGAACCGGAAAAATGCGGGTTTGCCCACCAAGCGCATTATTATAAATGCGATAATGGTAGCCGCCTTATTCTTTTCTCTAATTATCTTATGGAATGGTTTATCTGATATTTTAAACTGATTTCATCCCAGCTATGAAAAAATTTTCCTAGCTCCCGAAGGATTGATAATCAGGCGTAGTCTAAGGGAGAAATACATAGCAAACAATCCATATGAAAAAAATAATCAAAACCCTCGTTTTAGGAGCCCTCGTTTTTGTAATGGCCTCATGTGCCTCACAGAGAAATCAGGTGAGCAATACGCAAAGACCTTCTAGCCAGCGAAATAGTCCTCCTAGTTTTGCTCAATTGTTGTCTCAAATGGATGCAAATGAAGATGGCAAACTGGCCCAAAGCGAGGTAAAAGGTCCCCTTCAACAAAACTTTTCCCGCGTAGACAGCAATGGGGATGGATTCATCACAGAAGCAGAATTGGAAAATGCTCCCAAGCCTCAAAGGGGACAGCGTCCTCCTCGACAAAATTAAATATGTTTAGCTAGTGTAGAGATTGCCCTTGGCTTCGCTCGTTGCAGATTATATCCTGCATTCCTAAGGGCAAGCCGGAGTACGAGTATTTTGTTGATCGGATAATCTGGTATCCTCGCGTACTTCCATTCTGTAACCTTCCACCAATTTGGGTATTTCCTCCTTAAAAAGAAGAATGGTTAAATCACCACATTCACAATTCTCCCAGGCACGACAATTAACTTCTTGGGTTCTTTACCCTCCAGCCACTTTTGTGCCGTTTCATGAGCTAATACTTCCTTACCGATATCCTCTCTGCCCATATCGGCAGGGACAGATAATTTGAAGCGAACCTTTCCATTAATTTGAACGGGATATTCCACCGTGTCTTCCACTAAATATTGTTCTTCCCAATCTGGAAAAGAGGAAAGGGTAATGCTATCTCCATGCCCAAGCATCTCCCACAATTCTTCACACACATGGGGGGCAAAGGGGGAAAGACATATTAAGAAAGGTTCCAATACCTCACGCTTGTAACATTTCATTCGCCCCAGTTCCTTTACAAAAACCATGAAAGCTGGAACGCAGGTGTTGAAGGCCATTCGATCAATACCCTCCCCTACCTGTTTGATCATGGTGTGGAGGGCCTTGAGCTCTTCCTTTGTTGCCGGCTCATCTGTGACCTGAAATTGCTCCGCATCATTGATAAAAAGGTTGTACATGCGTCGCATAAAGGAGATCACCCCGTTGATGCCATCTGTATTCCAAGGCTTGGATAGCTCGATCGGCCCAAGAAACATTTCATAGATTCGAAAGGTATCTGCTCCATATTGGGCACACATGTCGTCTGGGTCTACTGTATTGTAATAGGACTTTGACATCTTCTCCACCCGAGGAACCGTGCGGAACTCCTTGTCTTCATTTAAGACAAATTGTGCGCTCTCGTCCTTTGTCCATTTCTTAAATCCTTCTACATCTAATACCTGCGCTCTCACGAGGTTCACATCCGCATGGAGCTGTGAATACTCATTTATTTCTCCTTCTGGGATAAGATCGGCGGAGACAAATTTGTTTGTCTTCTTATGTCGGTACATCATTTGTGAGGTACCCTGGATCATCCCCTGGTTTACCAGCTTTTGAAAGGGCTCTTCCACAGACAAATAACCGAGATCCTTCAAAAACTTGGTCCAAAAACGGGAATACATCAAGTGGCCAACCGCGTGCTCCGTTCCTCCAATGTATAAATCAACAGGCAACCAATAATCCATTCGTTTGGGATCTGCAAATGCTTTGTCATTATGTGCATCTGGATAGCGAAGAAAATACCAGCTAGAGCCTGCCCAATTGGGCATGGTATTCATATCTCTTTTGCCTCCATCTGGAAGATTTACCCAATCCTGGGCACGGCTCAAGGGGGGTTCTCCCGTTGCAGAAGGTTTATACTGGTCTACCTCCGGCAGATCCAAGGGTAGGTCCTCCCATGCCACCGGTTCTGTAACTCCATCCTTATGTATAATGGGGGTAGGTTCACCCCAGTAGCGCTGACGCGACCAGACCACATCGCGCTGGCGGTAGGTAATTTTCCTTTTCCCGATCCCTCGATTTTCCAACTCATCATTCATTGCCTTTATGGCTTCCATAGGAGATAAACCATTTAAAAAGCCTGAATTGACCATTTTTCCTTCCTTTGAGGTGTAGGCCTCTTTGCTAAGGTCTCCTCCCGCAATTACTTCTCGAATGGGGATATCAAATTTATTGGCAAATTCGTAGTCTCGATCATCATGGCCGGGTACACACATAATGGCTCCTGTTCCATAGGTAATGACGACGTAATCGGAAATCCAAATGGGAAGCTTTTCTTCCGTGAATGGATTTAAGGTATATGCTCCCGTGAATACCCCTGTTTTCGTTGTATCTGCCATACGCTCAACCTCTGAGCGATTTTTTGCCCAATCCACATAGGTTTCTACCTCAGCTTTCTGCTCTTTAGTGGTCAGCTTCTCTACCAAGGGATGTTCTGGGGCGATCACCATGAACATATTTCCAAAAATGGTATCAGGCCGGGTAGTAAATACTTCTAGCCTTTCCTCATGCCCCACAATTTCATAGTGAATACTCGCACCTTCCGACCTGCCTATCCAGTTCTTTTGCATCGCCTCCAGCGAGTCAGGCCAGTCTAAGATTTCCAAGCCCTTGAGCAAGCGGTCTGAATAAGCAGTGATACGCAACATCCATTGTCGCATCTTTTTACGCTCTACTGGATGGCCTCCACGCTCGGATTTTCCATCTTTGACTTCCTCATTGGCCAAAACGGTTCCTAAAGCAGGACACCAATTCACAGTGGCATAATCTAAATAGGCAATGCGATACCGCATCAATATTTCTTCCTGCTCAGGAGGACGCATAGCCTTCCATTCCTCTGGGGTAAAAGCTTCTTCCTGCGTAGTTGCAGCTAGCACACCCGCATTTCCCTTCTTTTCAAAGACTTTAACTAGCTCTTCAATGGGTTGAGCACATTCTTCCGTCTTATTGTACCAGTGCTGGTACATTTTGATGAAAATCCATTGGGTCCACTTGTAGTACTCAGGATCCGCTGTCGAAAACATGGAATCTGGATCGTATGAAAAGCCTACATTTTCCAGCTGCGCCCAATAGTGTTTAATATTTTTTTCAGTTGTTATGGCAGGGTGTATACCTGTTTTTATGGCATACTGTTCCGCAGGAAGGCCAAAAGAATCAAAGCCCATGGGGTATAAGACATTATAGCCCTTCACACGTTTATAGCGAGCCATGATATCCGTTGCAATGAATCCAAGTGGGTGCCCTACGTGTAGCCCTTTCCCTGAGGGATAGGGAAACATATCCATTACATAATATTTAGGTTTATCCGAAAGTTTCTCTGCGACAAAAACACGGTCCTCTTTCCATTTTTTCTGCCACTTTTTTTCAATCTCCTGAAAGTTGTAGGTACCCATGAGCCTTAAATTTTGTCCGCGAAATTAGGGCTATTTTGTGGATTTATCTAGTCTTAAGATAAGAGTTGTATGTTTTTCAAAGAGATCGGGGCTTTCTGCCACAATTTCCATCTTAGGAACCGAATCCAACTTCTCCCAATAGGCCTTTCGGATAATGAGTAAATCGTCTGGATACTGACGAAAATGAGATACAATGTCCTCCTCTTCTGCTAATACGGGAATCGGCTTTTGAAGGGCAAACATAAAGGCACGATTGATCAACTGGTATTGAACTACCGGGGGATTATCCTCAAATACGTGCTGGGTCTGTAACACAGGATTGCGTTGGTCGATTTTAGGAAATAGGAAAAAGTAAAAGAGGAAAGCTGTTACTACCCAGGAGAGCGTCAAAGTAACAACCATGGGAAAAAACCTTTGCTGCTTCCACAGTAGAAAGGTTGCGAGTATCGCTCCTATAGGTACCCATAAAAGTCCAGAAGATAAATAAGCTAGATTTTCTATAATCGGATCCGCCCGAAGTCCAAAATATGCGGCAGGGACTATCCCTAGCGATAAAATGAGGTAGAACCATAGGCTGTAACGATCGACCTTCTTTACCTCAATGTTCTTTGCAAAATAGGTCCCTATGAGAATAGCTAAAAAAGGATAACAGGGAACGGTATAGTTAGGAAGTTTGGTAGAGGAAAGGGCAAAAAAGCCAATAACAGCTAACACTGCACACAAGCTGATGTCCAAGGCCTGTGTTTCCTTTCGTTGTTTCCAACTAAAGCCTAACGCTTGGGGAGAAAAAACAGAAAAGGGAAGCATACCCCCAATGACAAAGGCAAAGCTTAACAAAAATATTCCTCCGTGACCTTCCATCGGTTCAGAAAACCGTCTAAAATTATGTTTGAAGAAGAATTCCTCTGTCCAAACGCCATCGGTTGCTTGGTGTACCAGTATAAACCAAGGGAGGGATACACCCAAAACAATTAGTGTACCCCACCAGGGTTTCAGCTGCCCAATAGTTTTCCAAGATAGGCGCTTCGAGGAAATTAGGTGCAAAAGCATTATTAACCCCGGTAAAGCAATAGCAATGGGTCCTTTTGTGAGTACACCGAGTCCCATCATGAGATAAAAGCCAATCAAGGCCCAGGCTTTCCCTACTTGAAGGTATTCGAAAAAGAAATATATGCTTAGACAAAAACACGTAATAAGGTAAGGATCG